>JAAOZI010000022.1 GCA_011605865.1 Archaeoglobales archaeon | reverse complement strand
TTCGTAAATTGTTCCAACCCTTGCATCCCTGTAATATCTTTCAACATCGTATTCCTTGCTGTATCCATAGCCACCAAAGATCTGAACAGCTTCATATGTGACTCTAACCGCAACCTCGCTCGCAAAAAGCTTTGCAGCAGAGCTTAGAGCCGGGTTTGGTCTACCTTTGCTCAGAAGCCATGCAGCTCTATAAACAAGCAGCCTTGCAGCCTCTATTTCCGTGAACATGTCAGCCAGCTTGAACGCAACAGCCTGATGCTCTATCAAAGGCTTTCCAAAGGATTTCCTCTGCTTAGCGTACTCCAAAGCCCTTTCGTACGCTCCCTCTGCTATCCCCAAGTGTAGAGCTGCTATTTTAACCCTACTCTCATTAAAGAAGTCCATAAGTTGGTAGAAACCCCTGTTGAGCTCACCTATTAAGTTCTCTTCAGGAATTCTAACATTTTTAAATACGATTTCAGCGGTATCGTGGCAATTCATTCCCATTTTTCTGATTTTTTTTGCCTCGTAACCATTTCTTTCCGTTTCTACAACAAAAGCGCTAATACCGCGGTGTGGTGGTGAAACTTCGGCAGTTTTTGCAAGTACAACCACGTATTCTGCAATGCTACCGTTTGTTATGAATGTTTTAGATCCATTGATTACCCATTCATTTCCATCTTTAATTGCTTTGGTTTTTATAGCTGAAACGTCAGTGCCACAATCTGGTTCTGTAATTGCTATTGCTGACGGCTTTTTACCTTTAACAACTCCCGGAATGAATTTCTCTTTCAGCTCCTCGCTGCCATATTTAAGCAACATTGGAACGCCCAAGACTGCAAGATCTATAGCGCTACCGATACCACTATCGGCCTTTGTTAATTCAATGCTTATTATAGCCTCGGCTAGTTGATCCATTCCAGCTCCGCCGTACTCTTCTGGTACACTTGCCCCAATGTAACCTAATTTGGCAGCTTTCCGATATATATCCCAAGGGTATTCTTCTTTTTCATCGTATTCCCTACCAAATGGCTTTATCTCTTTTTCAGCAAAGTCTCTGACTGCCTGCTGTAAAATTTTGTGATCTTCGCTGAGTTCGAAATCCATCCTACCCCTCTATTCTAAAGTATGGAACTATTCTTTTCTCCTTCATTGGATAGAACATCTCGCTTGGCATCTCTTTTGCAAAAATGCTGACTCTTTTGTCTGTTAGATCATTTTCCTCAGCGATTTTTGGATCCACATCAAGTCTTCCAATAATCCAAGGTCCCTCATCAAGCTCAACTAAAGCGACAACATACGGAACCTCTTTTTCGTAGCCCATAGGGGCGACGTAAGTGATGGTGTAGGTTTTAACTGTCCCTTTTCCGCTAAGAATCGTCTTTTCCAGATTTCTGCTTGAACAGCTATTGCATGTATGTTTGGGTGGACACGTATAGCTCCCGCAGTCTTTACACTTCATTCCCAATAGTTTTCCCTCAAGAAGGGAGTTAAAAAATTCCATGAACATCAGTCCACCCCCAAAATTATATTTACAAGTGTTCCAAAATCACCGCCAAGCGTATCTGTCATCGCAATTCTAGCATCTTTCACTTGATTCCACTTGAATTCATTTCTAAGTTGCTTGACTGCTGTATATATCTGAGAAGTTCCCGTTGCACCGACCGGATGCCCTTTACCAATCAGGCCGCCGTCTGGATTAACTGGAAGATCTCCATCGATGCTTGTGACACCTTCAGCTGTTGCATAGCAAGCGGTACCGTATTCAAAGAAACCCATTGCTTCTAGCGCAATTATTTCGGCTATAGTAAAGCAATCGTGTACTTCAACGAAGTCTACGTCTTTCGGTGTTATTTTTGCCTCTCTAAATGCCATTTCCGCTGCAATTTTCCTTGGGATAGCTTTAATTATATCCTCCCCTTGTCTGAAGAGGCTACCACCTGAAGCTTGACCAGTCCCGAGAACGTATACAGGATCACCACATACTTCCTTTGCAAACTTTTCGTTTGCCACTATTACAGCGCTTCCTCCATCTGTCATAGGACAGCAGTCGAGAAGTGTGAGAGGTGAGCAGATCATCCTAGAATTCAAGACGTCTTCAACTTTCAAATCGCCGTATTTCCCATAAAATTGAGCTTTTGGATTCACAGCACCGTACTTGTGGTTCTTAACGGAGACATATGCCATCATTTCCCTGAGTTTTTGGAGTGGAATTTCGTATTTCTTCGCATAATACCTAGCTGCTAATGCAAACACGCCCGGAAAAGTCAGACCTGCAGTCATTTCGTAAACACCATCCACAGCCGTTGCTAACGCTCTCGTTCCTATCGCGGTTCCAGCGCTAAGCAATTTCTCAGCTCCTCCTACGGCCACGCAATTGTAATAACCGGCCTTCACAGCTCTCACAGCTTCTCTAAAAGCCACACTTGATGAAGCGCACGCCCCTTCGTATCTGATCGCAGGAATGTTCTTAAGGCCAACTTCGTCTGCAACGAATCCACTCAAATTTGCCGAACCATCTGTCATCTCGCCAACAAAGTTTCCAAAATATATGGCCTCTACGTTCTTAAGCTCTATGTTTGCGTCCTCCAACGCTTCAAAGAATGCATCCGCAAATAGATCCACCAGCGACTTATCCGGATGTTTCCCGAATTTGGTCATTCCCACTCCTATAACCGCTACCCTCAAAATTTCACCTCCTCAAAGCTTTCACCTTCATAGAGAATGAGAAGATAGAGGAGATAACTTATTTTATTCAAAACTTCGACAATCTTTTCACTCAACAAACCGTTTCTGTAAAGGCTAATAGCTCTTCTTTCGGCTCTTCTGACAACTGCTCTTGCGACACTTAAAGCTGAAGTCCCCTCGTCTTTCTCTAGGATTAAAAAACAGTTTGGTTTCTCAACTTTGCCTTCAAAGCTTTCTATCATCGATAGAATTTTGTCCAGCTCGTTGTCGGGATTTTTATCACCAGCGATTACCGCACAGACTCGAAAAAGGATGAGCTGAAGGTCTTTTAATGCTGCTTTTACCTCATCTTTCCTACTGAGAACCCTTGCTAAACCTATGAAGGCATTTGCTTCATCAACGCTTCCAAGAGTTTCAGCCAGAATCGAATCTTTCCAAACTTTTCCGCTAAGTGTACTCGTTTCGAAGGGTTTTAACATTTCAGCACCTCTTTGACTATTTTATCGGCCAATGTGTACGGGTCTATCTCTTTGTCAAGTAACTGTTTATACCTTTTTATAATCTCACTCCTAATCTCCTCAACCGCGAGTTCTATCGCTGAAAGTTTTGCTTTCTCCCTTCTCTTTTCTTGAAGTATTCCGTTCTTCTTTATAACTTCATAATGCCTCTCGATCTCATTGGCCAATTCCTTTATCCCGACACCTTTATCTGCGATCGTTCTTAAAACTGGCTTTTTCCATTTCAGTTTCTGCATAATTTTTGCATCATCTGCGTGGCTAAGCTTGGATAATTCTATTACGGTTTCCTCATCAAGTGAGAGCATGTATTTAAGCCATCTTTCCACGTTCTCTGCCCCTTCCAGGTCTGATTTGTTTATTACAAAGATATCTCCTATTTCCAAAATTCCTGCTTTGTTTACCTGAATATCATCTCCAGTCTCAGGCATTAATATAACAACGACCGTATCTGCCACTTCAAGGACCCCAATTTCACTCTGCCCAGCACCAACGGTCTCTACGAGTATTTTTTCATAACCTGCAGCATCTAAAAGTTTTATAACATCTCCAGTTTTTTTTGCAATCCCCCCAAGCCTTCCGCGTGATCCCATGCTTCTGAAGAAAACCTTTTCATCGAGCCATAGATTTTTATTAACATCTGCCCCATCAAGACGGAGTCTGTCACCCAGCAATGCGCCACCCGTGAAAGGGGAACTCGGATCTACTGCAACGATTCCAACACTTTTTCCTCTTC
This sequence comes from Archaeoglobales archaeon, assembly GCA_011605865.1. Lineage (GTDB taxonomy): Archaea > Halobacteriota > Archaeoglobi > Archaeoglobales > Archaeoglobaceae > WYZ-LMO2. The sequence goes on along the minus strand of JAAOZI010000022.1, from coordinate 28,560 downwards.
TTCTAAATTCTTCGGTCAGTTTGCTTACAATTGTACTTTTGCCAACCCCTGGAAAACCGGTTATTCCAATCACATGTGCATTCCCGGTTCGCGGATATATCTTTCTCAGTAATTCCTTGGATTCCGGATACTCGTTTTCAACGATGGTTATAGCCCTTGCCAGCAATCTTCTGTTTCCGCTGATAACACCTTCAACTATTTCCTCGACATTCATTTACTTTTCCCCTTCCTCTTTTTTGGGAGTTCTTCTTTGATGAATTTTATTATTTCCGAAATTGGAGTTCCCGGTATGAATATACCGTCTACCCCCGCCTCTCTTAATTTCGGAAAATCATCATGGGGGATTGTTCCACCAACCAGTATAAGCATCTCGTCCGGATTGCCACCGTACTCGCGTATGTATTGGATAACCCTCGGAACCAGCGGTATATGGGCCCCACTCAGCAAGGAAATACCTACAACATCTACGTCTTCATCAACTGCTGCCCTTGCAACTTCTTGAGGTGTGCGATGGAGACCCGTATATATGACTTCAAAACCAGCATCTCTCAAAAATCTCGCGAGAACCTTTGCTCCCCTGTCATGACCATCTAGACCGACCTTGGCAATCAAGACTCTTATCCTTTCCATCGCATCACCTTAAATTATGATCGGTTTTCTGTAGGTTCCATAGACCTGTTTAAACGTCCCCATTATTTCTCCAATTGTTGCATAACTCTTAACAGCTTCAAAAACAGCCGGCATGACATTTTCGTTATTTTCGCAACAACTCCTTATCCATTCTAGATTCTCTTTCACGGCCTTATTGTCTCTTTCAGCCTTTACTTTCTTTAATCTCTCTATTTGCCTTCTCTGAACCTCTGGATCGACTTTTAGTAGAGGAATTCTCAGATCTTCCTCTATTTTGAACCTGTTAACTCCTACGATTATCCTGCTACCCTCTTCAATTTCTTTTTGATATCTCGCAGCCGAATCAGATATTTCCCTGATGAAAAAGCCGTTTTCTATTCCCTTCAGAACTCCCTTCACCATACTTCCGTTGCCCATTTCTTTGATCTTTTCGATATATTTCCATGCAAGTCTCTCCATTTTGTCAGTAAGCCATTCCACATAATAGCTGCCCGCAAGCGGATCCACGACATTTGCAACCCCGCTTTCATATGCTATTATCTGCTGCGTTCTCAAAGCGACTCTGACTGCCTCTTCACTCGGCAAAGCCCATGCTTCATCAAAGCTGTTGGTGTGTAACGACTGGCAACCCCCGAGAACCGCTGCTAGAGCCTGGATTGTAACTCGAACAATGTTGTTCAGAGGTTGCTGGGCAGTCAAAGTACAACCAGCTGTCTGCACGTGGAACTTCATCCACCAAGACCTTGGATCCTTCGCACCATATATATCTTTCATTATCTTTGCCCACATTCTCCTAGCAGCTCTGAACTTTGCAATCTCTTCGAAGAAATCATTATGGGAGTTGAAGAAGAAACTCAGCTGGGGTGCAAGTTTGTCTATATCTATTCCTCTCTCGATTGCTGCTTCTACATAAGCCATGCCGTCTGCAATTGTAAATGCAAGTTCTTGAACCGCAGTAGAACCAGCTTCTCTTATGTGGTATCCTGAAATGCTTATCAGGTTAAACTTCGGAACGTTCTTAACACCCCATTCAAATATATCTACTATGATCTTCAATGATGGTTCTGGCGGAAGGACTATTGTGTTTTGAGCATGGAATTCTTTGAACATATCATTCTGAATAGTTCCCCTTATCTTATCTCTTGGGACTCTCTGCATATCCCCAATTGCCGTGTACATCGCCAGAATTATTCCGGCCGGTGGATTTATTGTAAAGGACGTTGACACCTTGTCAAGGGGAATACCGTCGAATAGAATCTCAAAGTCCTTAAGGGTATCCACAGCAACTCCGCATTTGCCGACTTCTCCATCTGCCAAGGGATCGTCGCTATCCAAGCCCATTAGAGTCGGGAAATCAAATGCCGTGCTTAATCCAGTCTCCCCCTCTTCCAAAAGCATCTTCCATCTCCTATTTGTGTCTTCGGCAGTCCCGAATCCGGAGAACAGACGCATTGTCCAAAGTCTACCGCGATACATTGTCGGATAAACACCGCGGGTGAAGGGGAACTGTCCAGGGTAGCCTATATCTCTGAGAAAATCTATGTGAGCGATGTCCGAGGGATCATATATGTCTGCTATCTCGATTCCGGATAGGGTTTCAAATTTCTTTATCTCTCTCTCACTCTTTGATAACCAGGGCTCAAGACATTCTTCTTCCCACTCTTTTCTTTTTTCCTTGATCTTTTCGACCATTTCGCCCATGTTTGTATTTTTGAACAAGAGATTAAAAGCTTTTTCGTATTTATCCGATAAAATTTCGAAAAGTTTAAAATCGAGAGAAAATTAAATTAATTTTAAGGAGAGAGGTGAGGGTATGGGTTTGGCTGACACTTATAGAGAATTCATAAAGCTTGTACAAATGCCAGACGATGAAAGAAAAGCAAGAGCAATGGAGGAATTCTTTAAGAAACTGAACACAATGAAGCTACCGGAGTACTTCAACTGGGCCGAGGAAGTATTTGAAGGCATTAACGTAAAAGAGAGGGGCGATAAAACAGCCCTACTATGGGTGAACTTGGATACAGGAGAAAAGAAGAGATATAGTTATTCGGAGTTTGCAAAAGAGGGGAACAAACTGATAAATGCTCTCCGCGGGGATGGGATCCAAAAAGGCAACAATGTTTACATGATGATCCCGCTGTTCCCAGAAATTTGGTTTGCAACTTTTGCTGTGGTTAAAGGTGGCTTTATAGGCGTTCCAACTGCAACCATAATGACTGCCCGCGATTTGGAATTCAGATTCAAGACTTATCCACCAGATGCTATTATTGCTGACGAAAATTCTGCAAAGGTAATAGATGAAGCTTTAAAAAATGTTGGCGCTCAACCGAAGACCAAAATCGTGATCGGAGAGAAGAGCGGTTGGAAGAGCTACGATGAAGTAAGAAAGGAGAAAAGCGACGCAGCTGCAGCAAAAACAAAAAGCGATGATATAATATTCTGTTTCTTCACATCCGGAACTACTGGACTTCCAAAAAGGGTTGTCCATACAGCAACAAGCTATCCCTTGGGGCATTTGAGTACGACTTCAATAATAAATGTCAGACCTGGCGACATACACAACAATCTCAGCGCACCTGGTTGGGCTAAATATGCTTGGAGTAGCTTTTTCCCACCACTAACTGTCGGTGCAACAACTACTGGCTTCTATCATGCCGGAAGGTTAAATGGAGATCAGTATTTGCAGGCTGTTCAAGACTATGATGTTACAACGTTCTGCGCTCCACCTACAGCTTGGAGACTCTTTATGCTCACAGATATCGGCAAATTTGACTTCAAGCTCAGGGAAGTTGTGAGTGCTGGAGAACCTTTGAACCCGGAGATTTACGAAAAATGGCTAAAGGAAACGGAGACTGAGATTAGAGACTTCTATGGGCAAACCGAGAGTACCGCAATGATAGGAAACCCACCGTGGTATAAGGGAGGAAAGATAGTCCCCGGCTCTTTCGGAAGACCGACGTTCCTATACGACATAACGCTCGTTGATGATGATGGAAACGAAATTACAAAACCAAACGAAGTTGGACACATCGTTGTCAGGTTGGATAGATGGAGACCCATAGGGCTGTTTAAGGAATACATGGGCGATCCACAAAAGAGTGCGAAAGTTTTCGTAGGCAAGTACTATTACACAGGCGACAAAGCTTTCTTTGACGAAAAAGGTTATTGGTACTTTGTTGGTAGAGCTGATGACGTTATAAAGACGTCCGACTACAGAGTTGGACCCTTTGAAGTCGAAAGCGCTTTACTTGAACATCCAGCAGTCGCCGAATCTGCGGTTGTTGGCAGTCCCCATCCGATAAGATATCAGCTGGTAAAGGCGTTTGTCGTTCTCAAGCCTGGTTACAAGCCTTCGAGAGAATTGGCTCTCGATCTATTCAAGCATTGCAGGAATATACTTGCTAGGTATAAGATACCGAGGATCATAGAATTTGTTCCAGAACTACCGAAGACTATTAGCGGTAAAATAAGGAGAATTGAGCTTAGAGCGCTTGAGGAGGAAAAGAAAAAGAAAGAAGAGCGCGGAGAACACGAGTACTTCTACGACGACTTCCCAGAACTTAAGAGTGCGAGCTAATTTTTAAATTTATTTATGCTTACTGGAATTTTTTATCATGAAAGCTTCAGTAGGAGGAGCTATCTAACTTTGGGAAACAGATTGAAGGATTTCCCAAAAGCATTCGAACTTTTGAAGGATAGGAAAGTGAGAATCTTTGAACCTCCTGAAGTTGACTTTGAGCTTTTAAGGAAAGTTCATACTGAAAGAATGATTGAGGCAGTTTTTAGCGAGAAGCTTTGCGCTACGGCACTCAGATCTGCGGGCGGTGTCGTTAAAGCTGCAGAACTTGTTTTCAGAGGGGATATTAAAAATGCCTTCTGCTACATAGGAGCTGGCGGTCATCATGCTGGTAGGGATTACTTTTGGGGTTACTGCTGTTTTAATGATGTGATTTTGTCTATAGAAAATCTTTACGAGAAGTTCGGTGTAAAAAGAATCGCCATAATCGACACCGATGCCCATCATGGGGATGGTACCAGAGAGCTTGTAAAAGAAAAAGTCCTGCATTTCTGCATATGCGACAGAGATTATGATTCGAAAGACGGGCTTAAAATTGACAGGAGTTATTTTTCGAATGACTATTTCGACTGCGTTTATGAATTCGTAGAAAAGTGCAAGATTTTCGAACCAGAACTCTTGTTTTGGTATTTTGGTCATGATACTCATATTGGCGATTATGCAGACATAGGAATGACTATAGAGGATTACGTTGGAATAGCAAAGATAATAAAAAGCTGCGCTGAGAAAATCTGCAAAGGTAAGCTTGTAACGGTCTTGGGTGGCGGTAGTTTGCCAAATGTTGCAAGGGATGCAACGATAGCAATAATAAAAGAGCTCAGCGATTAATTCCAAAGAAATCTCTCGGTTTGAATTTCTTTTTGCTCAGGAATTCTTCGCATCTCTCTCTGAACTCGTTTGAAAGCCAAACGAGCGATGTGAGATCTCTAGCTATTTCATAATTAATCATAGAAAGTTCTGTCCAGAAATTCAATCCAGATTTTATAACCCTAAAAGCCTGAGGACTGCAGTTCTCTATTACGTCCATTGCAATCTCTTTTGCCGATTTTTCAAGTTCTCCATCCTCAACTACTCTATTCACCAAACCCATTCTGTAGGCTTCTTCAGCGCTTAAAATTTTACCGGTCAACAGCAATTCTCTCGCCCTTCTCTCCCCAACTATTAATGGGAGAAGTTGAACTCCCAGTCCCATGGCTGTTGAACCAACTCTGACTTCCGGCTGTCCAAACTTTGCATTTTTTGAAGCGATTACAAAATCACAAGCCATTGCTATCTCATTACCTCCAGCAACGCAATAACCTCTAACTGCTGCAATCGTAGGCTTACCGACGCTTCTTAGAAAACGAACAACGTCTAAGTATTTTTCAAACCATTTTATAGCTTCCTCAAAGCTCAAGGATTTCAACTCCTTGACATCAGCCCCAGCACAGAAATTCTTCGTTCTAGTTGAAATTATCATTGCGTTTGCCCTCTCATCAGCTTTTAGGAGGACATCGTAGATTTCCCTCAGGAGTTTCATGCTTAAAAGGTTCATTTCCGAATCTTTCAAAAAAATCCAGGCAATTTTTTCTTCAAACTCTAATTCAACTGTCATATGAAAAATTAAATTGGAAATATTTAAGTTTGACGAAAAACTTTTTTGTTCAGAGGAATAGCTTCTTTGCTCCACCTCTCACACCCAAGTGAAAAGCATGATCTTGGGTCGGTTGGTGGAGCGACAAAATTTTTCAAACTTTGCGCTTCTTGATTTTGAGATTTTGAAAGTTGGGCAAAAATATATAAATCCAATGCAAAACGAGTATCAATGAAACATCCAATCACCTTACAATCTTTGCCAGTATTAGTAGCTCTTTTCTAAATTGTTAGCTTGAGGTGGGTCTATGCGAGCTGCTGAAGCTTTTATCAAAGCTCTCGAACAGGAAGGTGTTGAAGTTGTGTTTGGAATACCGGGAGGAGCAATTCTTGAAATTTATGATGCTCTCTACGACTCCAACATCCGCCATATAACGACAAGACACGAACAGGGAGCAACACACGCAGCTGATGGTTATGCAAGAGCTAGTGGAAAGGTTGGAGTGGTGTTTGCAACTTCTGGACCGGGCGCAACTAATACAGTAACCGGAATCGCAAACGCTTATATGGACTCATCACCCCTAGTTGTCTTTACCGGACAGGTTGCAAGACATTTGATCGGAAACGATGCTTTCCAGGAAGCAGACATAACTGGAATTACTATGCCAATAACCAAACACAATTATCTAGTTACAGATCCGAAGAAGTTGCTAAGAATCGTAAAAGAAGCATTTTACATAGCCACAACTGGTCGACCAGGACCTGTTTTGGTTGACATTCCCAGAGACGTTTCAATGGCAGACATAGACTTCGAATATCCAAGTAAGGTTGAACTAATGGGCTACAAACCGAGATATGAGGGACATCCAATGCAAATAAAGAAAGCCGCAGAACTTATAATGAAGTCCGAAAGACCTATAATACTTGCAGGTGGTGGTGTTAAGATTTCCAACGCGTCTAAGGAACTAGTTGAGCTTGCGGAAACAATTCCAGCTTTCGTCGTAACAACTTTGATGGGTAAAGGTAGTATAAGCGAGTACCATCCACTCTGTCTTGGCTTCGTTGGAATGCATGGTTCAAAGTATGCAAACTACGCGTTGGCTGAAAGCGATTTAATAATAGCAGTGGGCTGCAGATTTAGCGATAGAACAACAGGTAACGTAGCAAAGTTTGCAACCCAAGCTAAGATAATTCACATAGATATAGATCCGGCTGAAATAGGCAAAAATGTTAGAGTAGACGTTCCAATAGTTGGCGATGCTAAAAGAGTGCTTGCAACTTTGAAGAAATATGTAGAATACAAGCAAAGAAAAGAGTGGGAAGATAAGGTTAAGGAGTGGAGAGAAAAATTCCCCCTGCGATATAAGAAGGATGGATTCAAACCCCAGTTTGTAGTTGAAAAAATTCAAGAAGTTTTTCCAGATGCTATCGTGACAACAGAAGTTGGACAAAATCAGATGTGGGCAGCTCAGTACTTTAAAGTCAAGCACCCAAGGCAATTCATAACGAGCGGCGGTCTTGGAACAATGGGATTCGGTTTTCCAGCAGCCATGGGAGCAAAAGTTGCTTGTATGGATAAAGAAGTGATCGACATCGCAGGAGATGGTAGCTTTCTAATGAACATTCAAGAACTTGCGACCTGTGTATATTACAACATTCCAGTAAAAGTCTTTATATTGAATAACGGCTATCTTGGAATGGTTAGACAATGGCAAGAACTCTTTTATCGTGAGAGATACTCAGCCACGTGCATAGGTTGTGAGAAAGTCAGCTTTGAAAAAATTGCAGAAGGTTTTGGGGCTGTAGGGATAACTGTTGAAAAACCAAGTGAGGTCTTAGATGCCCTGAAGCAAGCAAAAGAAATAAACGATGCACCAGTAGTAGTTGATTTTAGAGTGGATTACCAAGCTAAAGTCTTACCCATGGTTCCACCCGGGAAGAGCCTGAAGGAGATAATAGACGAGGAGGATTAATATGAGGTATACCATCGCAGCATTGGTAGAGAACAAACCAGGTGTTCTTGCAAGAGTCGCCTCACTTTTCAGAAGAAGAGGGTTCAACATAGAGAGTTTGACCGTTGGTGTGACTGAAAGAGATGACATATCTAGAATGACCATTGTAGTAAGTGGCGATGAAAAAGTTCTCGAACAGGTCATGAAACAGCTCAACAAGCTAATCGAAGTGATTAAAGTAAGTGACATAAGTTCCGGTTCTGTTGAAAGAGAACTTTGCCTAGTGAAGGTTAACGCACCACCGGAAAAAAGGGGAGAACTCGTGGAGCTCACAAACATATTTCGTGGAAGAATAGTAGATGTGGCAAAGGACAGCTTTATAATAGAAATTACAGGCGATGAGGAAAAAATAAACGCCTTTGTAGACTTAATGAGAGGATATGGGATAAAAGAGATTGCGAGAACAGGAAAAGTCGCAATGGTCAGAGGGGCTAAGAAATGAAAAAGAAAGCAATCGCTACAGTATACGCCGTTCCAAGAAGGTCAGCGATTGTCGTGATTAGAGGTATACCCCCATTGTCGGGATCTATCTTCAGGCGGTGAAGCGCAACAGCTAAGTAAAAAGCGACCAAAATTACTAGAAATATAAGGAACACAAATGAGGCAAAAAAAATAGAAATTGCAATTGGTTTAAAGAAAAAATTACCGAGAGTTAAGTACGAAAGATAAACTGAAACCAGAGAGATAAATGGAAAAATTAAGATAGAGGTCGGTAAAATAGCTTTTAGATCATCGATTAAGCCTTTCAAGTCACCTTTTTCAATTTCTCCTAAATTTAATCTTGTTGAAGTTCTTGCAACGATTATACATCCATAATTTCCTAAAGTATCTATTATAGACGGATAAGCAAAGCTTAGAAAAATACTGAGATAAATAATTTCGGAAAATTCATGGAGCAAACTTCCTGTTATGCTTTGTAGAACTGCTAGGGATGTAATGATAGATAGGACTTCTTTTTTTATTCTCTTTAATTCTTTTCCTCGAGAAAAATAGATGGAAATGACAAGAAGAACTATGGAAGCCAAAAAGAATGGATGTATCCAACCTGCCTCAAAAATGATAATAAATACGACGATGGAAGGTATGGTAACTATATCTGCGATCGAAGTTATTAGCGGTCCAGAAATCGAATCTGGATCAATAGATCTTTTAAAAGATATGACCACTATCAAATTGATACTAGGGACAATAAAAGCCCAATTAGCGCGCTGGATGCAATGGAAATTTGCAATGAGGATAAAAAACCCTCAAAGTCCCTAATCTTTAAAAGACCAACTAACATTAGCAAAAATATTGGTAGAGTTGAAGCCCAGATTGAAAAGAAAAAGTTCTTGTAAACGTAGTCGTCTCTGAAGCTTGGTGGAGAAGATCCGAGATAAAAAGCTGTGGATAATCTGGAACATAAGGCTCCAAAGACGTTCCCGCGAAGACCCATCAAACCTGGGAGAATTATAAGGATATATGGATAGCTTTCCATGATTTTTTCAAAGTTTGTGCCAAGAAAAAGTCCGGCAAACAGGTCAAAGAATGTACATAAGTAAAGGATGGGTAGAATAAGCCTAATTGCAGTCTTTAAGTTCAATTCTCTGCTTGGAATGGTAACTGCCAGAAGTATCCCTCCTCTTCACGAGGGTTCTGATATGGTATTAAATTTTATCCTTCCTACACCCATGAGAGAACTTTCCTAAATTTACAACAGAAAGCCTCGCCCTTCAGGGCGGGGAAGGAGGTCAGAGCTTCGGATTAAATAGAACCTAAGTGGAGATCCAGATTAGGTTAAAGGTTCAGAAAACCTTTCTTTATACCTCTCTTGTTGATTAAAACACCTGAAGTGCTTCTTCTTTGTATTGGGATTTCTGCTATATTCATTCTCACACAATAGCCATCTTTGCTGATCAAAAAGATCTCCCCCTCCTCACATACCTCAGCAAATGAGACTTTTCCAGTTTTATCGGTAACTTTATATCCAACTACACCCATTGCTCCTCTGTTCATCGTTCTAAACTCAGAAATTTCACATCTCTTTCCGTACCCGTTTTCGCTGAATATCGCAAGATATTTGCCATTTCCAGAAGTCATATAGGCAATTTCATCCCCTTCTCTAAGACTTATCCCTACTACACCTCTAGAGTTTCTCGAATAGATTGGAATTTTCTCCGCATTAAGCCTCAAAACGTATCCCCTCTTCGTCACTATGAACAAATCATTTCCCTTAAGCATCGTTGCGCAGGCTATTTTTTCAGTGGACGCTAATATACCCGCTCGTTTGGCATTTTCAAATTCCTCAGCAGGAACTCTTTTAACATGGCCTGTTGCAGTTAGTATCGCAATATATCCATCAACCAAACCAAATGCTGAAACTATCCTATCATCCTCTAATCTTATTATTTTCTTTAAAGAAATTCCTTGATAGTTTCTCTCGAGTTTTGGTATTTCCTCTGCATCAATACTAAATGCTTTTCCGGATTCCGTGAATATTATCAGTTTTTCATTGCTTTTGCAGATTCTAAACTCAGCTATTTCATCATTCTCACTTATCTGAATTGCTAAGACTCCCTGGCTTCCTTTTTCTTGCTTTTTGAACGCATCTAGCTCGATTCTTTTTGCATATCCCTTTGAAGTCACTAGAAGAATAGACTCCTCAACTTCTTCAATTTCCCCAACTTTAGGAATTATTACTGTCTTCCTTTTGTCGCCATATTTTTCTTTTATCTCCTTGATTTCCCTAAGAAGAATACCATCAATCTTTTTGGGATCTGCCAAAATTTCTTCCATTTGTTTCACGGATTTTTCCAAGTTAGCATGTTCATCCAAAAGCGCTTGAATCTCAAGCGAAGTGAGTCTCTGAAGCCTGGTTTGCAAAACAGCCTCAGCCTGAAGCTCGGAAAGTTTGAGAGTGCTGATAAGGGTTTTTTTGGCTTCCGAAGGAGACTTAGAGGATCTAATAATATTCAATGTCGTTTCAAGATTCTCAATAGACTTTTTGAGACCTTCTACTAAATGCAATCTTTCTTTTGCCTTTTCGAGCTCAAATTTTATCTTTCTTCTTATTACTTCCCTCCTATGATCGATAAAATAACGAATCATTTCAAGTATGCTCATAATCCTTGGTTCGTTGTTGTGTAGAGCGAGAAGGGTTATCCCAACTGTAGTCTCGAGATTCGTATATTTGTAGAGTTTTCTTAGCACAGAATTTGGTGCTCCTCTAAGTTCTATCACAATTCTTATCCCCTCTCTGTCGGATTCGTCTCTAATCGACTTTATTTCTTCTATCTTTCCCTCCCTGACCAAATCAGCTATACTTTCGATTAGCTTAGCTTTATTGACCGTATACGGGATCTCTTTTATTACAATACAGCCATTTTCAATTTCAACCCTACCTCTAACCGTTATTTTTCCTTTTCCTGTCCTATAAGCCTCTATTATTCCATCAACGCCAACTATTTCCCCTCCAGTTGGAAAATCGGGGCCTTTTATGAATTTTAGCAAATCTTCAACTGTTGCATCTTCATTTTCTATACAATATGCAATAGCATCGCAAACTTCTGAAAGATTATGTGGGGGTATGTTTGTTGCCATTCCAACAGCTATGCCGCTCGATCCATTAACCAGCAAGTTTGGAATCCTAGAGGGTAGAACCAAAGGCTCCTTGAGCGTTGCATCGAAGTTTGGAACGAAGTCAACTGTATCTTTATCGATATCTTCAAGCATTTCTTCGGCGATTTTAGTTAGCCTCGCTTCAGTATATCTCATCGCAGCTGGGGAGTCGCCATCAATACTTCCAAAGTTTCCTTGGCCTTCCACGAGTGGATATCGCATAGTAAAATCCTGAGCAAGGCGAGCAAGAGCTTCATAAACAGCTGCATCTCCATGAGGGTGATATTTACCAAGAACTTCACCAACAATTCTCGCACACTTTCTAAAAGGCTTGTCGCTCTTTAACCCCATCTCATACATTGCATACAAAATCCTTCTCTGTACAGGCTTAAGACCGTCTCTTACATCCGGTAAAGCCCTTCCAATAATCACGCTCATCGCATAGTCGATATAGGAACTCTTCAGCTCCTCTCCAATATCCCTAGTTATTTCCACAAAGCAAGAAAGAGAGAAGATTTAAATCGATTCTCCTATTAGATATATGGAAGAAAAGCTCTCTTTAATCGTTGAAAACACCGTTAAAAAAATTTTGGCTCCATACCCAATCATGCCTGCTATAGAAGTTGTTAATTACGTAAGAGAAGCTGTAGAAAAAATAGTTTTTGGGATTTTTGATCTTTATTCCGGAAAAAAAGTTTCAATTGATGAAGCAATCGAAGATCTGATGCGTTACCTTGCAACTGATAGGAACTTCTCTCCAAGCGAGAGTGTCAGATTTGTGGGAAACATTGGGAAGGATATAGCAAGGGAATTAAATTTGAGGGACAAAGAGACTCTAAAACTATTCGAAATAGTTGAAAACGCTGTATACAAAGCTTTTGACGCCTACTATAGCTGTAGAGCAAAAATTTTCGAGCTTAGACTAAAAGAGAAGGATAGAGACATCGAAATTCTGCGAAGAATTGTCGAATTTGCCGAAAAAGCTGAAAAAGAAAATAGAATTTAACTTAGATAAATTATTTAATCTTTCTATTTATTTTAGCTTTTCTATTCCCATCTCCGCTTAAAAGGCGGCTTTCAGTTAAACGAAAGATTAATTAGAACTAAAAGGGCTTCTATTATGAAACATCTACTCTCAATCTCGGATCTTAGCACTAAAGAAATAATTTCGATTCTCGAACTGGCCGAAAAGCTAAAGGATGAGAGAGAAAAAGGAATCCTAAAAGAATACCTAAAGAACAAGAATTTGGCAATGATTTTCGAGCTTCCCTCCACAAGAACAAGAATTTCTTTCGAAATTGCTATGCTTGAACTAGGTGGTCATGCTCTATATCTCAACTGGAACGATCTCCAGCTCGGAAGAGGAGAACCGATTAAAGATACAGCAAGGGTCATCAGCAGATATGTAAACGCCGTAATGATAAGAGCTAGAAAGCATTCTACGATAGAGGAATTTGCAAAATATTCTTCTGTTCCAGTAATAAATGGATTAAGCGATCTAGAGCATCCATGCCAGATAATTGCAGATTTATTGACAATAAAGGAGAAAAAAGGTAAGCTGAGTGAGATAAAAATTGCCTGGATTGGGGATGGAAACAATGTTTGCAACTCGCTGATCTTAGCTTCAGCAAAACTAGGGATGAAGATGGAAATAGCCTGTCCCGCGGGTTACGAACCGAATGAGAATATATTGAAAATTGGAATGAACGCCGGAAAAGTAAAGTTGACAAGAAATCCAAAAGAAGCCGTTCTAAATGCTGATGTTATTTATACAGACGTTTGGACATCTATGGGGCAAGAAAGAGAAAGAGATAAAAGGCTGCGAGATTTTCAAGGATATCAAGTTAACATGGAATTGCTAAGCATTGCAAAAGATGCGATCGTTATGCACTGCATGCCAGCGCATCGCGGTGAAGAAATCACAGACGAAGTAATGGAAAGTGATAGAAGTGTTGTCTTCGATCAAGCTGAAAACAGACTTCACGCCCAGAAAGCCATACTTATTCATTTCTTGAGTGGCAAATACATATCAAATTCATAATAAGGTGCAACTACTTCAAAACCAAGCTTTTTATAGACATGTATAGCTCTTGCATTCGTTCTTTCTGTTACTAAAGTTATTCCATCGAATCCAGCATTTTTACAGTATTCTATTATTAATTTCATCATTTCTTGTCCTAAACCTCGATCCTGATAATCCTGATGAACAAATATGGTAAGATCAACCCTATTTTTATCATCTGGGACAATCACTAAATGACCAACAACTTTTCCATCTTTTTCAGCTATTATCGAAAATCCGTTCTGGCCAAGATAGTCTATCCACTTCTCAATCGCAGTCCTACTAAGAGGTGGAAGACCAAGACATCTATAGTTAGGATCATAATTTACATACATTTCGATTAGCTTTTCCCTATCTTTTTCATGATAGTACTGCCTAACCAGAAATTCTTCTCCAAACTTATCCTTAACTACAACGCTTCTGAAGGGCGGGAACAATACAGTTGCCACGAATAAAATTCTCCTTTTGAGTTTTTAAATTTTTTTAAAGGGAATTAATTTAAATATTGTTTAATCAGAATTGACTTCTAGGTTCTATTTCCCCAACTAAGTTCACCCTAACAAGTCTTTTGGCCTTTTCAATATCGTAATTACCGAGAAGAAACATCAATTTCACTAAAGCTGTTTCCGGAAGCATGTCTTCTCCCTCAATAACTCCCACCCTGAGCAGATCCCTACCAGTATCATAAACTCGATCGCACACTCTGCCATAAAGACACTGAGAAGTCATCACCACAACTGAATCCTCGCAAATCCTTTTCAGGGTCTCAATCCAGTCAGTAGAAACATGCCCAAGCCCAGTTCCTTCTATTACAAAACCTCTATAGCCTTTAGAATAGAAAAAGTCGAGTATTTCAGCACTCAATCCAGGAAAGAACTTCAATAGAACTACTTTTTCCTCAAGTCTATCTCTGAGGGTCAGTTCCCTTTCCCCTCGCTTATAGTGCCACGAAAGCCACTCGATCTCAAGTGATGGATACAATACTTTTGCCACCGGCCTAGTATTTATTGACTGAAAGGCATCTCTTCTCGATGTGTGCATTTTCCTAACCTTTACTCCGCGATGCGCTAAGCAGAAATCATCATTCGTTGAGCCATGCATACAGACGAGAACTTCACCAACATCGCTTATACTCAATTTAGCGGAGCATAGAAGATTCATCGCTGCATCGCTACTTGGCCTATCGCTACTTCTTTGGGCTCCAACAAAAATAACAGGTTTCGGTGTTGAAAGCATAAAGGATACGGCAGCAGAAGAGTAATGCATAGTATCCGTTCCGTGAGTTACTATTACGCCTTCATAGTTCTTTAGGGCTTCATAAACTCTCCTAGCGAGCTCAACCCAATAGCTGGGCTTCATATTCTCGCTTAAAATGTTATACAAGAGTTCTGCAGAGATGTTGCAGATTTCTGCAAGCTCAGGAATATCTGAAATTATTTCCTCAGCCGTGAACTGGCTTGTAACCGCTCCAGTTCTATAATCTACTCTGCTCGCTATTGTTCCACCGGTTGAAATTATCTTCACATCCGGTAATCCTTCCTTCTTTTTTAATTCTGGCTTGACTGGAAATTTTTCTATTTCTTCGAGAACTTCGAGCAACTCATATTCAACAAATCCTACATTATAGCCGCTGTCAAGTTTTAAAACAAGATTACCAGTAAAGCTTGGCATTACTACTCCTTCAAAAACCTTTCCTTTTGCTCTTATCCTAACTTTCTTACCAGTCAACATGGAAAATACCTCCAAGTTTTTCTACTTCCTTTTCTATTAAGTGCAGGTTTAACAAAATTCTTCCTTTCAACCTTCTCACCACTCTTCTCCAGCTCTGAACTTTTTTCTTCCGTTCATAAAGCATCCTTTCAATTTCAGAACTTGCCGTTCCACCGATGTTCTCTCTCCTTTCAACCGCTTTTTTCACATCAATTGCTTCATCTATTTTCGACTTTTCAACCTTTATTTCATAACCGAAATTTTTTGCCACAGTCTCCAGCGACTCCGAATTAATTTCCATCTTTTGCGAGATAATCCTTCCAACTATCTTATGTGCATCCCTGAACGGTATTCCAAATTCTTTCACAAGCATATCAGCAACTTCTGTTGCCAGCGTAAAACCTTCTCTGGCCTTTTCTTCTAGCAAAGACTTGTTAAATCTAATTTCGCTGAGCATTCCACTCATGACCTCTACAGAATTTTCTACAATCCTCATAGTTTCATATAATATCTCGTTCATTTCTTGGAAGTCTCTGTTGTAACTGAACGGCAATGCTTTATAAATCGCCATCGCGGAAACCAAATTACCAATTGTCTTTCCAGTTTTTGCCCTTATTAATTCTGCAATGTCTGGGTTCTTTTTCTGGGGCATTATGGAAGATGTTGATGCGTACTTGTTTGGGAGATCTATGAAACCCAAAGTTGAAAAAAGAATGATCTCTTCAGCTATCCTCGAAAGGCTGAGCATTATAGAAGAGCATACAAAAACAGTTTCTATTAAAAAGTCCCTAGACGAGACTGCGTCTTCGCTATGTTCTAAAACTCCATCAAAGCCAAGAATTTTGGCAACATATTCTCTAT
Source organism: Archaeoglobales archaeon (assembly GCA_011605865.1). Classification (GTDB taxonomy): domain Archaea; phylum Halobacteriota; class Archaeoglobi; order Archaeoglobales; family Archaeoglobaceae; genus WYZ-LMO2. The sequence goes on along the minus strand of JAAOZI010000022.1, from coordinate 12,539 downwards.
CAAGCCTATAGCTCGTGGATGCAAAAGCTGAAGAGCCAAGGGGACAAAGATTTACCCTCCTAAAGGCATCTACCAATCTTTCGAGATCTCTTTCAACCATGTCAAAATAAGCTAAAAGGTGATGAGACAACTTGGTAGGTTGAGCAAACTGAAGATGTGTAAAACCCGGCATTATTGTAGCAGTATCTTTTTCAGCCAATGTGAGTATGGTAGAAAGAAGTTCAATCAATTTCTCTGCTATTGTCAGTAGATTATCCCTCGCAAACATTCTGAGACATGTAGCTACTTCATCGTTCCGCGATCTGCCAGTGTGCATTCTTTTACCTTCTTCAGTTATTCTCGTTACCTCGAACTCGATTGCTTCATGAACGTCCTCGAATTTTCCATGCAAACCTCTTTTAGCAACCTCTTTTAGGGCCTCTATAATTTTCAATGCTTCTTCTTTCCCTAAATAGCCGGATTTGCAGAGATTAAGTACATGAGCAACGTCAACAAGAATGTCGTATTTGAAAATGTTTTTATCGTGATCCAAAGAGCTCGAAAACTCAAGAGCTTTTGAGTCCATTCCACCAAGCCTTTCTTCTCGATACATCAGACCCATCTCTCCCCATCCACTAATTTTTCTTTTTTCCATATCGGCAACTCTTTTTTCATTAGCTCAACCGCCAATATAAGGGGAGCCCAGATATCTCTCCTATGTTCTCCTATAACCGCGATATACACTATATCTTCCCCCGGCATTATTCTACCAAGTTTGTGATAAATTTTTGCTCTCCTTACACCAGGGAATTCCGATATTTTTCCTTCGATCTCTTTTATTTTCTCTGAAAGAATCTCAGTATAGGCTTCATATTCAAGAAATTCAACCTTTTTCCCCTCTGAAATTTCTCTTACAACACCAACGAAAATTCCAACTGCCCCACAATCTTTTATACCTCTCTTTATATTTTCTAAAATTGATTTCACTGTTTCAATTTCTGGAGATTTCAGTAGATCCTCCAATTTCTCCACCCTTGGAATTTTGAACCCCAAGCCTTTTTCAAGCCCTTCGATTTCAATATCGAATCCTTTCAAAATTGCAAATTCGAATCCAAGATCTGCCAAACATTCAATGGTTTCTCTTAAATTTCTAGCTTCAGTCGTGATCGTTAAAAACTCCCCAACCTTTGCACAGCATTCACCCTTCCCGTTCTTTGTAACCAGAACGGCTTTTCCTACTCTCTTCGCTTCTTCAAATATTTTTTCATCTCCAAGCGCAATTTTCAAAAAAAAGATCACCTCCTCTGCAGAAAACTGGTCCTGCAATGGTGTTGCTTTATCGAAAATTCTTTTTCCTCTTCTATTAGCGAGGAAAGTTTCTCTAGATGATCCCAACCACCCATACTCATTTTCATATCTAAAAACTAAACTCAGCGATTAAAATTTTTATGCCAATCTCATTTTATGCGCTACAAATGTGGACGGTTGCGGAAGTGGTATGCAGGAAATGCGGAAATAGAGTTTGCAGAAAATGCTACTTCCATCACGGTCTGTGCATCAATTGTTGAAAGAAACTGAGGAAGTTTTAATTTTTCAGAAACTAATTCCTAAAGGGCGAGTTTTTTTCAGTTATAAGAATTTAAAAGAAAATTATTTAATTTCTTTAAATAAAAAATTAAATCTGTTTTATAACTCCTTCTCCTTTCACGTTCACATCTCCGACCCAGCCTTTTTCTGTCTTTCTGAAGGTTGGAAGAAGCTCAAAACTTCCTTTAATCCTGATTTCACCACCACGCATGTCTCCGCCAACAAAACCGCAAGAACCATGGATTTCAATTACACCAGCCCTCATTTCTGTTCCGATAAAGTCACCGGCGTTTCCCTTTATTATAATCTCCCCTCCGTTCATCTTCTCTCCAATGTAGTTTCCAGCATTTCCTTCAATTACTATCCTACCACCTGTCATTCCTACAGCATCGCCATAGTAAGCGCAACCTATTAGGTTTCCCGCGTTCCCTTTTACTATTATCTCTCCACCTGCCATCTCTATACCAAGCCAATCATCTGCGTTTCCCTCAACTAAGATTCTACCTCCTTTCATAAAGGCACCGCAGTTCGCACCAACACTGCCTTTTACGACTATTTCGCCATCGACCATCTTTGTTCCAATCCACTTGACCCTGCTGAAGTCGCCTTCGAATACAAGCTTTTTATCGTCCCCCTCCTTTCTTATCTCGAAAAGTTCCCCTAGTTCCACAATTCGATTTCCATAGTAAACCTTAAACTTCTTAACTTCCTCGACGCTCTTAGTTGCCAGCTCTGGTGTAAGTTCGGCTTCAACGCTAACTTCAAAATCGATCTTTGGTTTTATTATGATCATCAAACCACCTCCAATCTTTCAGGTTTCTTAAGCCATCTCTCTTCAACACCGTAGTTGCTGAGCTGCAGGCTGTAGTACTGGAAGTAATTTTTCACATCCTGCATAACGACTTCTAAGTCCACTTTTTTCCTTGCATCGACCCAGAATGTCCTGCCGTAAACTTCCTTTAAAAGCTCTCCGTTTCTCACAATTACTTCTCCTCCCTTTATCGTAAACTCTGCAACTTTGAAGGCCTTGTAGACTTTTTCAAACCCGTTGCTGAAGTCAGTTTCAAGCGGGTTGAGATTGTATATCGCTATATCCGCATCAGCCCCTATACCGAGATGTCCTTTGTTCTCCAAACCAAGAATTCTTGCTGGCAGACTTCTAGTCATGTGTATCACTTCGTAGAGGGTTTTTTCAACGTCTATGCTCGGCAGATTTGTTGCTTTCTGGACGTATTGATGCACTTTTTTGAGTTCTCCTTCTCGCATCTTCTTGCTCATCAACATCGCCATTATATATGGATACTCCGTAAAAGGTCCGCCATTGGGATAATCTGTTGTCAAAGCCACTTTGTCGCTTTCAGTCAACAATCCAAGTTCCAATCCAATTGCCCATTGCACTGCGTGAACGGGGTTATTTGGAAGGTATCCTATAGGCACAATTCCAGCTCCTGTTTCTACTTCTGTATCCTTGTTGCTCCATCTTGCTCCAAGTAGTTTGTGTAGTGTGAACTGGAATGGGGCATCGCCGGTCATCGCAGTTGCATGTCCAAATATTGGCTGTCCCATATCAATCGTTACGTTGTCCATTGAGTTAACGAGTTTTGCAATTTCAGCAGCACCACTTCCAAAGTCTCTCCAGCTGCTACCGGAATATGCATTGAACTGCACATGGGTAACGTGCAAAACTTGTCTTTTTTCATTCTTGAATCCCTTTGCGAGCTTTATCGATTCTATTGTTGTCTGGTAATTTCCGGGAACTCCAAGATTGTTGCAGTGAAGGTGAACAGAATGAGGCAATCCTAGCTCCTCATTTGCTCTTATTAACCAAGTTATTATCTCCCTTGGAGTAACACCGAATCCAGGAACCTGATCATCCAAGTTTTTGACGTTTCCGCCATACATCCAGGCTTCAACGCCACCTGGGTTAACAACCTTCACACCAAAACCCTTACTTCTCTCTATAGCCCACGCCACAAGAGCTTTGAGCTTTTCAATGTTTTTCTCTTCAATACACTTAAATACGAGATGCCAGTTTCCAAAAACAGGCAAAGCCGCCTTATCTATCATCGGAATCGAATCAAGTTCTTCATGGGTATGCAAAGAGCTAACGGGTGGAGTTGCAGCTTCAAATGATGTTGTATATCCCATTTTAGCATATTCATATCCTATAGCGGGTGCTGTCAACAGAACTCTACCTACTGAAGCTCTAAATTTACCTGCAATGTTTCTAACAACTCTCATCTCCTCAGGGCGCATGGTTCTCCCGGTATTTATCTTTCCACCGGCTATATGAGCGTGCATGTCAACTCCGCCAGCTACTACAAGCTTACCGCTTGCATCAATGACTTTACAGTCTCCCTTTTTTATTTCGCTTTCAGGGACTATCTTACCATTTTTTACAAATATATCCATTTTTTCGAGATTTATCTTGTTTTTAGGATCGACAACAATTCCGTTTTTTATCCAAAGCATTTTTTCACCCCTTAAACTTTTCAACTCTCCTCAACATCTCTTCAAGGATTTTCTCATCTGTCCAATAATTTGTTTCTATTATCTTTTTCAACCTAAGAGGTATGCAGTCCATTCTATAAGCCGTACCCTCGGCTTCGATACCGTATACCGCTGATGGAATCACAATTTTTGCTACCAATGTAGTCATATTTGGATAAGGATCTATCTGTATTACTGGGATCCTCTTTAAGTGTTGAACTGCAATCCTCGGGAAGTGAGCAACTGGATCCGATGCTACAATCAGTGCAGCATCGCAGTCTCTCCTCTTCAAGACCTCAACTGCGGAGAACTCTGCCGGAGAAAATCTCGGATATCCTCTACTGAAGTCTATAGCATACTGGTATCCTACTTCCCAAGCAGGAACTTCTCCTGCACCCACAACGTTATAATGTCCTCTCATTGGCCATATTATCCAGCGAGTTGTCCTGTTCAGCAACTGCACGAGCTTTATAGCGTTTTCAACATTTCTATCTCTACCTCTAGACTGCGTTACACCGAGACCATATAGTATTGCTCCGTATTTTGCATTCTTCATAATATCCGCAAGCTCTATGAGTTTCTCTTTTGCAACTCCACCAACTTCGCTTGGAACTGCATCAGCATTACCGCTTATTATCGCCCTAAGAGCTGAGAATATTGCATAATCATATCCGGGCTTAATCTGGATAAAGATGTCCGCGATTTTAGCTGTCTTTGTAGGTCTAACGTCAACCACTATTACCTTTCTCTGTTTCCTATCCTTAACGAGGAGACCTTTCGCTGAAATCGAATATCTCATTCCATGTCTCGGATGAGCTTCCATTGGATTGGATCCCCAAAAAACAACCACATCCGCTCTGTTTTTTACCGAACCGAGCGTTCCTCCGGGTACTCCCTCCTCTATTGTTGCCAAAGTTCCTGGAGCGTGACAGACGCTCGCACATTGATCATAAACTCCTCCTAATTTCTCTGCAAGAATTACACCAAGTCTTATTGCCTCATTGGCGGTAGAGGCCCAACCATAAAGTAGCGGTCTCTTTGCGTTTACTAGGATTTCCACCGCTTTGTCTATTGCCTCTTCATAGCTAACCTCTTTTCCGTCAATCATTGGAGCCTTTATTCTTTCTTTTTCTGCAAACTTGCTACTTCCAAGCTTACAAAACTTCTTTACACTTTTTTTCTTCAAATCATATTCTCCATCGTCACAAACACTACCGCAAAAAGTGCACACAATATCCTGCATTTAAATCGCCTCCAAAAGTTCTTTAATTGTCTTTACTTTTTCCTCTGTCTTTTCAATCTTAGCCTTTATACCCTTGAACTGGGGCATTCCAGTACCATCTGTGGCAGGATCTATCACCATGTTGGCATAAGGCCCCATAGGAATAAACACAACGCCTTTCGGCAATTCGGCCTTCTTTGCAAAAACTACAACTTCCCCAAAATCTGTAGTAACTTTAACTCTGTCCCCCTCTTTTAAATTGAGCTGCTTAAAATCTTCTTGGTTAAGTTCGATGTAGCTCACGGCTTTGAAATACTCTTCAGTTAGCTTTTCCTCAACAGTCGCACCCTGATCAAGCGTTCTACCAGTTATCAACTCTACTACAACCGCCATAACACCACCAATCTCCAAAACTAAAAACTTAGATGATATATATAACAATATCTCTTTTTGCAATTTAGGAAAAGTTCAGAGTTGCTTCTGAATACAAACTTATTGCTATGCTTATACAAGTAAGCTGTTATTTGGTAAAACCGGAAGCTTTGATTTTAAGTGCACTCCCGTCCTACAGACTTCACTAAAATACAGACAATTTTTATACCCGAAAGTCTCGCCCTTCAGGGGGGATGAAAAAGCTTAAATAAATGAAACATGTAGGCTTTGAACCGGCAGATGAGGGGAAGGGCGTAAAGCCTCCCTTAACGCCGGAAGCTTCGCCTTTAAAGGCGGGGCAGCTCACATAATGAAAACCTCGCCCATTGTTAAAAAGAAGTTGTTCACTCTATCTCGCTTTTCATTTTTTCAAGTCTTTTTCTTATCTGCATCAGTTCTTCTTTCGTAACCGAAACTCTTGCTCCTACCTCCCTTAGCTCTTTATTTAGAATTCTAATCTTTCTAAGCTGGGTTACATTCAAAATGAGACTTAGAATCAGAAGGATCAGCAATACGAATTCAATTGTATCAGTCATTTCTTTCTCCTCCTAAATACCTTTAACATTTTTGCAATTGCACTCTCTTTCTTTTCAGCAGGAATTGGTTCTGTCTTTCTCTTTCCAACTATTGCCATAGCCAGATCTTTTATTGCAATTGCTGCTGGAGAATTTGGAGCACTCAAAACTACAGGTTTTCCAAAAGCTGCTGCTTTTCTTACCTCTGGGTCCTCTGGAATTGTTCCGATTACTTTTGCCTCTAGGATAGCCTCTATCTCGGACTTTGCCATGTCTATCCCCCAACCCGTAATTCTGTTAATAACAACACCAAGTGTTTTCGTTCCAAGTCGTTCTGCTACTATTTTTGTTTTTAGACCATCTGTGATTGAGGCTATCTCCGGATTTACAACCAGAAGAAGTTCTTGTGCTGCTGCAAGTGCAATTACTGCACTTCTCTCTAGTCCAGCTGGAGCATCTAGTATTAGAATGTCCGTACCGCCAATGATTCTTGAAAGAATCTCTTCAAGTTTTTCTGGATTTGCCTTTCTTAACCCTTCAAGACTAACTCCAGCTGGAACGACTTTAACACCCCCTGGTCCAACGTAAATTGCTTCTTCTATTTTCGCCTCACCAGCCAAAACGTTTTGAAGAGTAATTGGTAGTCCCTCCATGCCAAGAATCAGCTCTAAATTTGCCATTGTTATGTCAGCATCCACTATAGCCACATCGTACCCTAGTTGAGTAAGAGCGATGCCCAAATTTGCAGCTATTGTCGTCTTTCCCGTCCCTCCTTTTCCGGAAGCAACAGTTATCGTTCTAGACATAGGATCCCTCTAATTATTATCATCATTTCATGTATTTAAACATTTCTTTTACTCTTCAACTCGCCATTTTTAAACATTTCTTTACAACTGAAAGCCTTGGTCAGGGGATGATAGAACAGGGCATTGAGCCTTGAGCCCTGACAAAGCGCATAAAATGCTTTACAAGATCTAAGGGAGAGATACGGTTCCAAATTTTGCTATAGACTGCTACAGGGAGCGATAACCATTGCGAAATCCTTGCTAAGAAATCCGAAAAAAGGAAAAATACCAAAGGCAAAAACCCTGAAACTCCGGCTAACACATGGATGTGAGCTACTCCACGGCTAAAGCCGGGAGCTTCCAGCGTTTAGCTGGGGCTTTTCGCCACCAACCTCATCTGCTGGTTCGGGGGGCTCACAGCTCCCCCATCCCGCAGATCTCATTAACCTGCGGGCTATGTTTATGCACGCGTTTAGATCCCTGTCGTATTCCATCCCACAGATTGGACATTTGTAGATTCTGCCTACACTTATTCGGGCAACATGCCCGCATCTGTAATTTTTACATGTTTTATTTATTTAAGCTTTTCTATCATCCCCGCCCTGAAGGGCGAGGTTTTCGGTTATAAAAGGAACCCACTCAAGCATTCAAAAAGGGAACTGCAAACAAAAGAGCAAAAGTTTTTTCTATATCTTAACTCTACATTATATAGGGGGTTTTAATGAGAAGGTTTGACTGGAAAAAATTTAGAAGAAAAGGGTTGAAAAAAATCATCAGTAAAGACGAGAAAATCTTAGAAGAAAAAGTGGAAGAGATAAGACTAGAAACAAAGCTAAAGGGAAGCATAAAAGAAGTTTCAAAAGAGGTGCTAACAGAGGAATGATTCTAAAATTAAAGTTTATCGGTTTCAACAGAAGAGAAGAGATTTTGGAGATTAAAGAGAGAAAGAGATACTTTGAGATACTTGAAGAGTTAAAAATAAATCCAGAAACAGTTGTACTCATTAGAGATTCCACTCCCGTACCGGTGGACGACTTCGCTGAGGAAGGAGAGGTAACTGTTCTGAGAGTAATTTCAGGAGGCTAACAAAAAATAATTTTTAATTTAAATGAAAAGAATAAACATGTAAAATATGATTCGTCATAAGAGAAAACTTTTTATAGATAGGGCTTTAGGTATTAACGATGCAAAAAGAGGAAGTTGTAGTATTGCATTTAGTGCTGTTCCATGTAAAACGAATTTTAGAGGAAGCAGGTATAGCAAATGGCCATTTTAGGGCGTATGAAAACTTGGGTATAAGTCCAGTAAATATAAACAGAAGCAAATCAGACCATAAGAAAGCAGTATTGCTTCTTTGCAAAGGAATCGCTGAAGTCTTCAGAACTAATCAGGCAAAGCTTTTACAAAATCCAAGGATAAAGGAAAGTATTGAGATGGCAAAAATCATTGCCCACTGAAAGACAAAACCATATAATAAGCATCTTCCCCGTCACTATAGTAGTTGGGAATAGTGTTAATAACCCTGAAACCGAGCTTTTTATAAAGCTCTTGGGCAGCTTTGTTCGAAACTCTAACCTCAAGAGCTATTCTCGTCTTTCCTTTGGCTCTTAACCTCTCTATCGCCCTTCTAAGTAAAGCCTCTCCAATCCCCATACCTCTGAATTCTTTTCTAACTGCAATAGAAACTATTTTTCCGGTTAACCTATCTACGTCCATTGTAACAACGTAACCAACGACTTTTCCACCAATATCTGCAACTAGAAGATCGTTGCAACATGTAAGATATACAAACATGTCAAAAGATGGATTTCGGGGATTAAATGCCTCTTTATCGATTTCTAACACATCATTGAAGTCTCGAAGTGAGTACTCTCTGATTACTACCTGCACAAGATTTATAGCATGTGATGGATTATTAATTTAGTGTTGCAACTTGTTGAGTTCATAGCAACCAGATACAAAAAAGTAGCTGAAATAGGAATAGGGAAAAACACTTTAGTCGCCGAAAGACTAATGGAGAAAGGAGTTAAAGTGGTAGCAACAGATTTAAAGCCAGTAAAAACAAATGTCGAATTCTATATAGACGATATCCTAAACCCGAAAATAGAAATATACAGAGAAGCAGAACTCGTATATTCTATACGTCCCCCACCAGAGCTTTTTAGTGCAATAAAGATGCTTGCAGAAAGAATACATGCTGACTGCCTAATAAAGCCACTATACGGCGATTACGCGGACGGAGAACTTGTAAACTATAAAGGATTAAGCTTTTACTTCTGGAAAATAAAGAATAAACATGGTTGTAAAACAGTATCTGATTAAGAAATTTAATGATTTTTATAAAAAAAATAAATTAAGACTTCCTAAAGACTACAAAAGTAGAGAATTTGCCTTCGTTCCGTTTGAATTCCTACCTGACTTTGTTATGAAGAGACACATGTCTTTCACTTCTGAAGAATCCTTCTGGGATTACATCGTTTCAGAAACACCGGCCCACATTTACTACTCTTCAGCCTACTACGAGAGACCATATGAAGAAAAAATGGAGGAAAAAGGCTGGATTGGTGCAGACCTTATATTTGACATCGATGCTGACCATCTTCCCATAAGGGGCTCTATCGAAAAAGTGTTAGAAGTGGCCAAAAGTGAAGTAAAAAAATTGCTAAAAATTCTTTCAACAGATTTCGGAATCAAAGATGTTGAAGTCTACTTTTCGGGTGGAAGAGGTTACCACATCCATGTGCTAGACGAAGATTTTAGAAATCTTGGTTCTGCTGAAAGAAGAGAAATAGTTGACTATCTTACTCTCAACAATCCAAAGATATTCGACAAAGGAAAGCTAATCGAATCAAATGTCGTGAACAGGATAAGGAGATACATGGATAAAAAAGGCATTCCGGAAAGAGAAATTAAAAAAGAGAGCGTTTTAAAGTCCATAATTGACAAACTTAAAGTATACATCGATGCTCCAGTTACTGCAGATGTAAAAAGACTTATAAGGATGCCAGGTTCTCTTCACGGAAAAACTGGGTTAAGAGTTGAAAAGGTTGAGGATTTGGATAAATTTGATCCGTTTAAGGATGCTCTAGCTTTTGGTGAAGATAAAGTAAAAGTCAGAATACTCAAAAAGTTCAAAATAAGAACCAAGAACTATGAATTTAATCTTTCAGCAGGCGAATCCGTAGAGCTACCGGAATTCATGGCAATATATCTCTTATGTCGCGGATTCGCAACAATATGATCTCAGAGTAGCCAAGAGAGTATCATTTTCATCCTTTTTCCCAATCGTTATTCTTAAATAAAGACCCTCAAGCCCCAGCAAGTTTTCAAGTTTCCTGACAAGAATTCCTCTTTTGGCTAAATAATCTGCTATATCTCTACCAGCGGTTTTGGTCAACAGAAAATTTGCCTTCGATGGTAGAACCTCAAATCCCATTTTTTTCAGTTCTACAAACATTCTCTCCCTTTCGGCAATGATCTTTTTCTTTAAGTCTTCATAATACTCAATAGACCTGATTGCAGAGATTGCAGCCTCAACTGCCGGAACCGAAATTGCAAAAGGTAATCTGATTTTTTCTATAGCACTTGCTATCTCCTTACTCGAAATCGCATATCCAACCCTAAGCCCTGCTAGACCAAAGAACTTTGAAAAAGATCTTAAAATTATGACATTGTCTAATTCCAAGGCAAAGTCAATATGGCTTTCATCGGAGAACTCTACATATGCCTCATCAATCACCAAATACTCCGAGTTCTCAGCAATTTTTTCCAAGATTTTTCTTTTTACTGTGTTGCCGGTAGGATTATTGGGGGAGCAAACTACTGTTAGTTTTGCATTTAAATCGTCAAAAAAGCCTTCATCAAGCTCGTAATTTTTGAAAATTGGAGTTAAGACACTTGCATCTCTAAGAAATGCGTAAAGAAGGTAAAGTGAATAAGATGGCATTGGAACTACTACTCTGTCTAAATCGTCGATTAGTACATCGAAAACTCTTGAAATTAACTCTGATGAACCGCAACCGACAGAAATTCTATCCTGCTCAACACATAGGTAATCTGAGATCGCCTTTTTCAACTTAGGATATCCTGCATCTGGATATCTATTTATTTTAGTCAAAGCGTTCAAATAAGCTCTTTTAACTTCTTCACTCGGTTCGTAGGGATTCTCGTTTGAGCTGAGTTTTATAACTTCACCCTCTGAAAATATTCCAGCATCATATGGCTTTATTATTTTTAGAATTTCTCGCATGCTCTCAAAAGGTAACTGAACATCTTTAAAGATTTTTCGTCTCTAAAAAAAGGATCTGACAAAACAACGTGATCACAAATGGCGAGTAATTTCCTAATCTTTAACACAACGAGATCGACATCACCAGCAATAGCAAATTTTTCAAGCAAAAAGTCTTTTAATTTAAAAATCTCGGAATTTTTAATCGAAATTCCTTTCCTACGCATTTCTACAAGCTTTTCAAGATTTTCTTCTATTCTAATTCCGAATCTCTTCTCTACACCCTTCAGCACAATTGCCGATGCTAAGACCAAATCTTCCTCAAATTCACTTGGAAGAATGAGACAGGGCCCATAGGAAACTTTAATTCCCTTGGTTAAAGATGCAAGCTCTTCAACAAGCTTGGGGTCTACGTAATTTATCAGTATTCCATCTGCAATCTCAGAAGCTATTCTGGTAATTTTTGGGGAAGAACAACCAGCAAAAACCATTCTCGGCTTAAGCATTTTAAGACAGTTCAAAACTCTATGAATCGCATCTTTCGCATCTCTAAATTGCCCAGCACCGATACCAACAACGAATCTTTTTCCGAATCTTTCTTCAAGTTCCTCGACTTTTTCAATAATTTCCCCACAATCCCTCTTTGAAGCTGATAGTACGCCAAAGCCTATCAATAGGTCCGTGTTTTCCGCAATAATTTCAGCCGTTCTGAATGGATCAAAATCGAAGTCACCAATCCAAACTATTTTTACTCCGGCCTTTTCCACTTTTTTGGCTTTTTCGACTAGCTCTTCGTCATTCAGATCTCCATTTAAATTTACACTAACCTTCCCAAAGTTCACATTATTAACTCCCAATACAGATTTAAGCTTTTCCGCATCCCTAGCCTGAAGAGAGAGTTTTTTTCAGTTATCTCTTCCGTTAGTCTGACCTCCTCCCCGCCCTGAAGGGCGAGGGTTCCTTCAGGGCGGTTCGGTTCCCCGCATCTGTTCGGGAATACATCTGTCATCTGTGGGGCAGTCGGGGCGGTCAGAGATCCCCCAGATAGGGGCTCCAACTGCTCAAGAGCCCTCTTCTCAATGTTCAAGACTGCTATCCTGTCCCTATCTTCCTCCAAACCACACCTAGGGCACTTGAGCCGTCTGTAGCCGTTCTCCTTTAGTCTAGAACTGCAGTTGGGACAAATGGACGACGTTTGCTCAGGCTCTACTGGGATTATTGGGATTCCTAGCTTCTCGCACTGCCAGTCGATCCAAAAGGAGAGCTTCCTGTAGCTCAGGATGAGAAGGGCGACTTTATGA
>JAAOZI010000009.1 GCA_011605865.1 Archaeoglobales archaeon | reverse complement strand
TGCTGATTCCAAAAACAGCAAGCAGAGCAATAACTTCTGCAAGCGGAACGGCTGATACGATGGAAGTCCTCGCGAATGTAAATTTGAGTGTTGATGAGATAAAGGAGATAACAGAGAAAGTGGGAGGTGTGATTGCTTGGGGAGGGGCAACGAACATTGCGCCAGCTGATGATAGAATAATAAAGGTTGAACATCCCCTTTCGATTGACCCAAGACCACAACTTTTAGCGAGTGTTATGGCAAAAAAGGGAGCGATTGGAGCTAAGTACGTCGTGATAGATATTCCTTTCGGTGAGGAGGCTAAGATCGAGAACGCTGAAGGTGCAAAAAGCCTTGCAAGAGATTTCATAGAGCTCGGTAAAAGACTCGGTCTGAATGTTGCATGCGCTCTGACTTATGGAGGTCAGCCAATTGGAAGAGCAATAGGTCCGGCTTTAGAGGCCAAAGAAGCTTTAAAAGCAATGGAAGAAAGAAGAGGTTCTTCTAGTCTTCTTGAAAAATCTCTTGGAATTGCTGGAATTCTATTTGAAATGACAGGAATTGCAAATGATGGCTACAGTTATGCAAAGAAGATATTCGAGAGTGGGAAAACTCTGGAGAAATTTAAGGAGATAATTGCTGCTCAGGGAGGAGATGAGAAGATTAGGTCTGATGACATTGAAGTGGGGGATAAGATTTATACTCTGAAGTCAAATGCGGAGGGAGTGGTTGTTGCTGTGAGCAACAAAGCGATAATGAAGATAGCAAGAGCTGCTGGAGCTCCGAAAGATAAAGGAGCTGGGGTTTACGTTCACAGGAAGAGGGGAGAAGTTGTAAAAGCCGGAGATCCACTCCTCACGATTTATGCGGAAAAAGAATGGAAACTCGACAATGCTATTGAGGTTGCGAAGTTTGAGAGGCCAATTGTTGTTTCTGGTATGATATTGGAGGTTTTGAGGTGAAAATTATGATCGAAGCTTTGGATGGATTGAGAGATGTTATTGTTTGTGAGACAAGAATTTCTAGAATAGCCCTGGTAAATGGAAAGGCAGTTCTTGAATATAGGGGGTACGATATAAGAGATCTAGCAAAGCACTCATGTTATGAGGAAGTTGCCTATCTTCTACTTTATGGCGAGTTACCGAAGAAATATGAATTGCAGGACTTCAAAATAGAACTTGCAGAAAGAAGAGAGATACCTCCACAGATAATAGGTCTTTTAACGCATTTGCCACAGTATACGCATCCAATGGTAGTTTTAAGAACTTCAATAAGCTATCTCGGTTCTTTAGACAAGCTGAAGGATTTAAAAACGAAAGAAGAGAACTTAGAGAAATCTAAGAACTTAATAGCAAAAATCCCCACGATAATCGCGTATTACCACAGAATAAGAATGGGTAAAAACTTGATACCTCCCACTCTAGAGCTTGGCCATGCAGCGAATTTCCTTTATATGATGCATGGCTACGAACCTTCGAAAATAGCCGAGAAAGCTTTAGATGTAGACTTAGTGCTCCACGCAGAACATGAACTTAACGCATCGACTTTTGCAGCGAGAATAGCAGCATCGACGTTGGCAGATATGTATGCATGTGTTGTTGCAGCAACCGGAACACTTATGGGTCCATTGCATGGTGGAGCTGCTCAAGAAGTAATGAAAATGCTTAGAGAAGTTGCAACACCAGGAGGAGCTGATGAATACGTTAGAAAAAAGCTTGAAAAAGGAGAGAGACTGATGGGATTTGGTCACAGAATATACAAGAGCATAATAGATCCCAGAGCGGAGATACTTAGAGAACTGGCAAGAGATTTGGCCAAAATCGGAAATCGGATTTGGTTTGAGATAAGCGAAGCAATTGCTGAAAGTGCATATAAATACAAAAAACTGCTTCCAAACGTTGATTTTTATTCAGCCAGTGTATACGCCAATCTTAACATTCCTGACGACCTTTTTGTTAACATGTTCGCGATGGGGAGGATAGCCGGCTGGCTTGCGCACATTATAGAGCAATACGAAACTAACAAACTTTTAAGGCCTAGAGCAAAATATATTGGAGAAACGGAGCGGAAGTACGTACCCTTGGATCAACGATGAAAAGTTTTATTAAGGGCTTTCACAATCTATTTTTTGGTGGGCTAGGCCGGGGGGTTCGGCGTCCCCTGTAACCCGAAACCGTCGATATGCGGGGGCCGAAGCCAAGGGAAGGTTCGTCTGTCCGTAGAGGCGTTTCAGCAAACCTCGCAGAGTCCTCGTCCTGAAGGACCGACGGTTACTGCGGGCTCTCCGGAGGGAGGGTTTGCAGTATTTATCGGGGGCATCGGCTGAGGCCCGGAAGGGAGCAAGCCTACCCCGAACGCTCGGTGCTTTCAGGGTTACGGGGAGGAGAGGTTTGCTGGAAAACGCCCTGCGGAACAGACGGATCGACCCGAGGCGTGCCCACCAATTAGTGAATTTTTCCTCTTGCCAGGGATGCAAAAACGCCAATTAAACATAGTATTGCAGAAACCGCGAAGGCAGATTTCATGGCAATTATGAAATCCGGAATATTCTCGCTTATCCTGGCATTTCCGATCGTTAAGGCAAAGATTATAATAACAATTCCCATACTCATTGCTTGACCGATTACCCTCATGGTAGCTAGGGTTGCCGAAGCTAACCCATAGAATCTCTTTTCTACTGAACTCATTACAGCATTTGTATTTGGGGAGGTGAAAAGTCCAAAACCAATGCCTATTAAAAATAGATAGACTAAAACGAACTCAATTTGGGTTCTGGAGTCTAGCGTTGAGAACAGGAACAGCGAAATGGAGGTCAAGGCCATGCCAATTGAAGCGACGATTCTTGGCTCAATTCTATCTGAAAGCCAGCCAGAAATTGGTGAAAGTGTCGCCATTACAACCGGTTGAAGCAGGATTATCATCCCAGCTTCTTGGGGACTTAGGAGTTTTACAAACTGTAGGTACAGACTCAGCAAGAATGAAACCGCGAAGGTTGCTGAGTAATTCAAAAGTGCCGCTAGGTTAGACATTCCGAATACTAAGTTTCTTCTAAAAAGTCCAACATTCAGAACTGGTTGGGGAATCTTACTTTCAAAATATACAAACATCGCTAGAAGCAAGATGCTCGCAACGAGCAAGAGAGTTCCCACTTGGCTTGGAAGACTTGAGAAACCGAGGATTAGTGTTAAGAGGAAAATGGAAAATAAAGCTGATCCGATTAAATCAAAATTTTCCTTCCTATCTATTCTTTCTTCCTCAATTCTGAGGGCTAATAAAATCGGAATTAACGCTATTAGCATTGGAATTGCAAAAAGAAGTCGCCAGCCAAAGTTTTGGGTTATTACCCCTCCAACAAAAGGGCCGAGAGATAAGCCTGCATAAACAGCTGAAGAATTTATTCCAAGTACCTTTCCCCTTTCTTGGGGAGGAAATGCCGATGTGAGAATTGCAATCGCCGTTCCTGCTATCATCGAGGCTCCAATTCCTTGCAAAAATCTGAAAGCTATGAGCATAATTCCAGAAGTAGAAATAGAGCATAGAAGTGATGAAATTGAAAAAGTTAGCAATCCAAGAATGAAAATTCTTTTTCTCCCTCTTATATCTCCTAATCTACCCATCGGAATCAAGAACATTGCTGTTGAAAGTAAAAAAGCTGTGGAAATCCAAGCTATGAGGATTGCATCCATTTCAAATTCTTTCTCGATCATCGGTATTGCAACGTTGACAGCCGATGCCATAAATGGCGTGAAAAATGATGCAATGGTTGAAGAAATGAGCACTATCTTTTTGCCCATAGAGAATCAGATGATCTCATTTTTTAAAATTTTTTAAAATTGGCGGCTTGCCGACGGTCTTTCATTGTAGGCTTATGCCCCCTCCGACCGCAACGGCATTAAAAGTAGCTTTCAAGTTATTAAACTTTTTCCTTATAATGAGAAACTCATCCTTCGGGGCGGGAATGAGAAAAGCTTGGCTTTTGAACCAGCAGATAAAGGAAGCTTAAAGCCTTAACGCAGGAAGTACAATCTTTAAGGATAGCTCACTCGAGGGGTGTAACTCTCAGTGAGTAGTTTCCAACTTTAGCTATAAAGTCTGAGAAATCTCCCTTTTCGAGAATTTGTCTTCTGAAAAACTTTGGAGAGTCTCCTTTTATCATGTCAGCAACGTTTACACCGTAAGCTTTTTCGAATGTAACAATTGGGGTTGTAATTCTTGCATTTACTTCTATTACATAGGCTTGGTCAGCGTACACAATATCGACTCCAACGTATCCCTTTAAACCTTTTATCGCTTCGACTGCATCTATGGCAGCATTGCATACTTCTAACGCAATTTCATCATCTATCCTTGCAGGTACGACTGCACCTTTATATCTAAAGTTCTCTATTATTTGCTCGTTAACACTCACAATCCTTATATCCTCGTCTAAAATTAGGCTCACACTTAAGTTTTTACCTTTAATATATTCCTGCGCTATATAATCTTTTGGAACCGAATTAGAAAAAGTTATTCCTTCGCCACCGCATGAAATTCTCGGTTTGATTATAAAGCTTCCTTCAAGCTTCTTTTTTGAAGTTTTTGGCATAAGAACCTTGTTTTTTAGCTTTTTATATAGCTTCCATTTGTCTGAGGTTATCGAGATCGCTTTACTCGAAGATCCGAGGTTTTCACAGTACTTTTCGGCTGTTTTTGTAAGTTTAAATAAGGTTAAATCGTCCTCCGGAGCGACTATTAAAAATGCGTCACACTTTTCTAACCAGAGCTCCAAATCCTCAATTTTTCCAGCCGGAAGTCCCAGTTCTTTGCAAAAATCCTCTCTAACAAAAGATAGAACCCTATAGTACTTTGAGAAACCTCTAAACAGAGTTTTAAACATCGCAAGACCTTCAACAGCTATTGAGTCTGGTATTTTACTGCCGCAGGTTGCGTATTCAAATAAAAAAAGATTCATACTTCTATTATATTTTCGCTGTCTCTAGATTCTTCTTCGTTCAAAACAATGGCTATGTCTGCAGCATTTTTTAATGCCGTTGAAAATCCCGGCTCAGCGCCAACAATTATTGTTTCCTTTCCCATTTCCATTGCTTTCATCAGTACGGCTTTAAAGTCCGCATCCCTTGTGACCAAAGCAAGTACATCTATGGCATCGTTATATATCAATTCCATCGCTTCAACTGCCATTCTGACATCAACATCTCCTGAAGTTACTATTGGCTCAAATCCCTGATTCTCTATTGCTTCAACTAGTTTATCTGTAGCATATTGATTCAGAAAAACTTTTGCAATCTTTATATCCCCGTATTCTGATAGTATCTCTCTTATTTCCCTAAGATTTGTGTTGAACTCCTTTCTTAACATGTTTGGGCCATCTACTAGAACGCCTATTCTCTTTCTTTGTGTTGATTTCTTCTTAAGAAGTTCTTTTATTTTCTGGATTCTTGAGCTTTTCATTTGTTTTAATTCGCTTACTTGCTTTAAAAATTTTTTGATGAATAGATAAAATAAATTTTTTCTTTAAATTAAACGAGGAACTGTTTTTGGCGATCTATTCTCAACTTAAGCTGGAATTTTTAGTGTTCGAGAAAGTTTTACAACCGAAAGCTTCGCCCTTCAGGGTAGAAGGGGGGTCAGAGATTTTTCCAATAATCTAAAAGACTCTAGTTCCTCCATCTCGTGAATATACTTAAAACTTGCAGACCGTTTGTTTTTCATTTGCCTCAGCACTGGTTTCTGGATTTTCTGGGTACTCTTCTTTATAAATTGCTGAATGCAAAAAAATTTATATACTCATTAGTATATCTAATATCTATCTGAGGTGGTGATATGGTCCAGGAGTTGACTGAGGTAGATGAAAGGGTTGTGAATTTGCTCACTGAAGCTGGACTAAACAGAAACATTGCAAGGGTAGTTGTGTTTTTGTCCAAAGTTGGCGAGGCTGTCTCGAGAGACATTGAAAGAGCCGCAAATCTAAGACAGCCGGAGGTCAGTCTTGCGATGAAGGAATTGAAAGAGTGGGGATGGGTTAAGGAGAGAGAGCTAAAGAAGAAGAGCAAGGGAAGACCTTTGAAAAGTTATAAGATGGTCAAAGAATTGAAAGAAATAGTTTCTGAACTCGCTCAAAAGAAGAGGGAAGAAATTAGAAAAATAGAAAAAGATTTAGAGGAACTTGAATCCCTCGTAAAATGATAGTAGAAACGGCAGTAGGTAAAAACTTTGTAAGATTGCACGTTTCAAACTCTATCTTGATCTGTCACGGGTTCCCTTACGAGAGAGGTTCGGTAATTGAAAAGAGTTATAGTGCTCTGGCACAATTGATGTCAGAATTCATGCCAACGCTCATCTTTGACTTTTCGGGTTGTGGGAATAGTAGAGGGTTTTTCAGTTTTTATGCTTGGGTTGAAGACCTAAAGAGAATCGCAATGAAGTTCAAAAGTGTCAGTATTGTAGGTTATAGCATGGGGGGATTAGTGGCCTTGAAAGCCTCCCCCGAACTTAAAAATCTGGAAAAACTTGTTTTGATTTCTACGCCTTTACCGGAGATAATTGACGGAGACAGACTAAAAGCGATGTACGAGCATGCGAAAAATATTATGAGGATCGGGGACTATCGGGAATTTATGGCGGAAATGACTAAACTGAAGGAGGAAGATATTCTCGAAAAGGCGGGTAATATAGTAGCACCGAAGCTCGTAGTTCACGGAACAAAAGATGAAATAGTACCGTTTAAGTGCGGGGAAGAGATCTACAAGGCCTTAAAAGAACCCAAGAGTTTCTTAAAGGTTATCGATGGAGACCATTTTTTAAGAAGAAACGAGAGAGTTATAAAATACGTATTAGAGTGGATTAAAGGAGAGTTAAGTGGAGAAATAGAAATCAAGGCTTAATTTTTATAATTCAGAAATTCCTTGCGCTTTAGGGATGGGATAGTTTACTCAGAATATCTAATACCTCTCTCTTTACACCCTCTATATCTTTTGTTCCGTCTACATCGAATAATATTCCTTTCTTTTTGTAGTATTCTATCAATGGTTCTGTATTCTTTTTATAGACTCTGTACCTCTCTCTAACAGTTTCCTCTTTGTCATCTTCTCTTTGATATAATTCGCCACCGCATTTATCACAAATACCTGGTCTCTTCGGTGGATTATATATTAGATGATATATAGCGCCGCAATTTTTGCAAGTTCTCCGGTAAGCGATCCTTTTCACAACTTCCTCCTCTGGAACGTTAACGTTTATCACTGCATCTATTTTCTTCCCCATCTCTCCCATAATTCTATCCAGCGCTTCAGCTTGTGCGAGTGTTCTTGGGAAACCATCGAGAATAAAACCTTTTTCACAATCTTTTTGTTTTAGCCTTTCCTTGACTATTCCTATAACGATCTCGTCTGGCACAAGCTTTCCCTCTGTCATATACTTCTTGGCTTTTTTTCCCAACTCAGTCCCTTTTGCAACAGCCTCTCTCAACATGTCTCCAGTGGAAATTTGGGGAATTCCGTATTTGTCCATTATTATTTTTGCTTGCGTTCCTTTACCCGCACCAGGTGGACCAAGCAAAATGAGGTTCATAGAGAACATTGCAGATTCCATTCTTAAAAATTTTTTTATTTTTAAGCGCTCTATTCTAACATTGATATCAGTTTTTTATAACTGAAAAAACCTCCCCCTTTGGAGGCCTCGCCCTTCAGGGTGGAGAGGGGATCAGCGGCATCTTCATCTGACTCCTCCCGCCTGAAGCACGAAGTTTTAGTTTCTACCGTTCCAGTCTAGCGTTAACTTTCATCTCATCTCCGTCGGATTTTCATCTCTTTCAACCTGACTTCCTCCCCGCTCTAAAGGGCGAGGGTTCCCTCAGGGCGGATCATTAGTTTGTGGTTTACCGCCTTCATTTTCATCACTTCACAGCTGGTAGGTGCGAGCACCCACCCTGCTCCATTCGTCCAGCGATAGACTAAGCTGGCCTTCAGCCCGTTACCCCTATCCCTCGCCAGGAGTTGCCCCCTGCTCCTAGATCCTAGGGACTCGGGGATATGTAGGATGTTTACTGCACTATTTAAATCCGCATTTATGGCTTTTCCTGTGCGGGGACACTTAAACAAGCCTCTTTTAATTCGCCCATTTTTATGGGCATCCCCGCACAGGGA
>JAAOZI010000013.1 GCA_011605865.1 Archaeoglobales archaeon | reverse complement strand
CGGAACCTCGAAGGCGCTTGAGGATATAAGAAGGCACCGCGGCTGGAGCGTGAGCGAGCTGAATGAGGAGCTCGAAAGGAGGAAGAAGGTGCTGGAGTTCATGGTTGCAAACAACATAAGGGATTTCAGGAATGTTAGCAACATCATACACACATATCAAACAAAACCGGCAAAAATCCTACAGGAAATGGGGGTGTCCTGATGTTTAAGAACGCAAATGCTCTAACCTACATAGGCTTCAAGTTATTTGCAAAGGATATTGAGAAGAAAAAGGAAAAGTATTACGAAATTGGTAGGAATTTAAAGAAGGCAATGATTTCGATGCCACCGGAGATGTATATAGCGACGGCCAGAATGTTCTCCCTATTGTTTGGCATTACAGGCGCAATACTGGGGTTGATAATTGCTTACGTGCTTGTCACAATGGTTCAACTTCCGCCTTTCTTCCCAATAGATATTCCAGAACCCTATCGCGCTGCTTGGCTTTTCTATAGACCATTCATTTATGCGGGAGTGCTAGCAATTCTGCTCACAGTTGCTTTCTACTACCTAGGGAATCTGCTGTTTGCGATCTACCCGGCTACAGTAATAAGTGACAGAAAGAGCAAAATCGACAGAACTTTGCCGCATGCAATAATCTTCATGCTCTCCCTAAGCAGGGGAGGGATGAACCTTGTCAACATCTTCAAATCGCTTGCAGAAAATTACGAGGTTTACGGCGAGATATCTAAAGAGGCTTCAAGAATTCTCTGGGAAATCGAGGGACTTGGAAAGGATTTAAGAACTGCATTAGCAGATGCAATAGAAGTTTCACCCTCCCAGAACTGGAGAGATTTCCTGCACGGGCTTATAACAATAATAGACAGCGGTGGAGACATAACAAAGTACCTTGAAGAGAGAGCAGACTTCTACTTCGAAAGAGCGAGACAGGATCAGAAGAACTTCCTAGAATTCCTTTCACTCATGGCCGAGACTTATGTAACAGCACTTGTCGCTGGACCGCTGTTTTTAATAATAATACAAACTGTGATGTCTGTCATCGGCCAGCCAAACAATGTTGCAATATTCTCAATCATTTATCTGGTAATACCCGTAGGTTCATTCATGTTCGCGGCTATAATAAAACTCTTAAGTCCTAGCGAGATCGGAAGGGCCCCACTGCTGAGAGAAAGATACCTGTACCTTCCAAAAGTAAGAGATGTTGATATGGAGAAAGTAAAAGAGCTAAAAAGGAAAGTATGGGTAAGAAATGTCAGAAAGATGCTTAAAAATCCGTTCAAACTGTTTGCCGAAAGACCGTATTACACTTTCGCCGTTTCCGTACCTGTAGCCCTAATTTTTACCATCTACGGATTCTCTGTTAATCCATACATCCCCGGAATGAACTTCAAGTACTGGTTCTTTACCGTAGACGACTACATATTCATATCAATAATAATAGTTCTCGCATTCTTTGCACTATTCTACGAGCTCGGAAGAAGAAAGATAAAGGTATACATACGGCTGACCCCAATCTTCCTTAACAAGCTGGCTTCAGCCAATGAAAGCGGGATGTCTGTTTACAGGGCGATAAAGATGCTCGCAAAAAGCGACACAAGCCCGTTAAGAAAGGAAATCGAAAAGATGAACTCAAACCTTGACTGGGGTGTAAGCCTTGGAGACGCATTAATAAGATTTGCAAATAGATTGAGGATTTTCGAGATTTCAAGAACAATTACTCTGCTCAATGAAGCTTTGAAGTCATCGGGAAACGTTACAGAAGTTCTCACAATCTCCGCAAAAGATGCATCCAATGCAGAGCTCCTCAGAAGGGAAAGGGCTGTCAGCATGTTCTCCTATGTGATTATAATATACATAGCCTTCTTCGTTTTCATAGGAATTGTTTATGTAATAGCCTCAACTTTCCTTTCCACTCTCGCAGAAGCTGCAATGAAAGTTCAGGGTACAGGAGCCGGGGCTGGGTTAGGTATTCTAAAAAGTGTTGACGTTATTACATACAGAAATGCCTTCATGCATGCGGCCATCTTCCAAGGACTATTTGGAGGAATACTTGCCGGAGTAATGGGAGAGGGAAGCATTTCAGCCGGCTTTAAGCATGCACTGGTGATGGTCCTGATAGCATACGTTGGCTTCAGCATACTCTTCGGTTTCAAACTAATTTGAAATGCTAGTCACCAGGGGAACTTCGCTAGCTTCACTTTTTTACCTTCATATTCGACTTCTTCAAAGAGGTTTTCTCCAAGCAGATCTTCCAATTTTTCTATTTCTTCAATCTTCTGGACTTCAAAAACCGGAACATCCGCAGCCCTCAGCTTTTCAACAAGTTCCCTAGTACTTATGCCCGCGAACTTTCTCTCCAATTCCTCTCTCACTTCCTCATACTTTTCTATTGCCTCTGAAAGGGGTATTCTCTGCATCCCCATTGCCTCGCATAGCCTGTTCCAAAAATGCTCCTCCGCAACAATTCCGAGAGTAATATAGCCATCCTTCGTTCTGTAGATTCCGTAGCCTGGATTTCTAACCAGTGCCTTCACAAATCCAGAACCATTTAAAATAGAGGTAAGGTGAATCGGAACACCGAAAATGGCAGACTTCAGCATGCTTATGTCAATTCTCTTCCCGATCCCAGTTCTTTCTCTTTCGATTAGAGCGGACAAAATCGCTATAACCGCAACCATTGAAGAAGAAAAATCTGCGAACTGAATATTCGGATCCAAGGGGACTCCTTTACCACATATTTCAAGGATTCCAGTAAGCCCGAGGATGTTCACATCATGTGCCGGAAGTCTCGAAAGCTTGCTTCTTTGCCCAAATGCGGATATTGAACAGTATATTATTTTCGGATTGATCTTCGAAACAGTTTCATAGTCTATTCCGAGTCTCTTTGCAGTTCCGGGGCGGAGACCTTCAACAACAACATCGCTAGATTCCGCCAACTCCAAAAACTTTTTCCTGCCCTCCTCTGTCTTCAGATCTATCTGCATAACTTTTTTACCAAAATTCATCGCAACGTATATCTCCCCAAGAACTCTCGAGGGGTCACCGTAGGGCGGTTCAATCTTTATTACTTCAGCTCCAAGAGAGGCAAGTATTCTTGTCGCGAAGGGGGCCGGGTAATAGAAAGCGACCTCTAGCACCTTTACTTCCAGCATAGATAACACTCTTGGCAATCTCCGACTTTGCAGTGCTCTATCCCTAATTTTAAAGCCTCTATTTATTTAAACTTTTCTCAATTCTCCTCATGAGGGTTTCCGGTTTATAAAAAATTCAGGCCTTCAAAATAAGGTTCTCAAATTTTTCCTTCTCAAAGCTCTCAATTGAATGCAGAAATTCTGTTAGGGATTTTGCCCATTGCTCGATGGCTTTCATCATCTTCACTTTAAAATCCTCGAACTGGACTGGCCTGTAAAGATACTTGTAGCCACCAGATCTTAGAATCCTATAATCTCTAACAACCAAACCCTTTTCGAGGAGTTTCTGAAGAGACTTGTAAACTGTACTTTTGTCTTTTTCCAAAACTTCCGCCAATTCGTCTACTGTTGCTGGATTTTTCTTCAGAAGGGCTAAATAGACTTCCATTTCAAAGCAAGAAACGTCAAAGGCGCATTTAAGAATGCACCTTATATGCTCGTCGCATTTGACTTCCATAGAGAAATATTGGGTTTAACTTTTAAACCTTTTTCCTTTCTCGATTTAAATTTAAATTCTGCAGCCAATATCTCCTGTGATGATAATAGCTTTCGTTGGCTATCCATTATCTGGAAAAAGCACCGCAGCCGAAGTTGCAAAAGAACTCGGAATTCCAGTTGTCACTATGGGGGATATCGTGAGAGAGGAAGTCTTAAAGAGGGGACTGGAACCGAATGCGGAGAACATGAAGAGAGTAGCGGATGAAATTAGAAAAAAAGAGGGAATGGATGCAATAGCCAAAAGATGCTTTAAAAAAATAAGATCTGCAGGTCCGGTTGTTCTGGTAGATGGCATAAGGGGAATAGATGAGGTCGAGGCTTTTAAAAGAGAGTTCGGTAACGTGGTTCTTGTAGCAATCGAAGCTCCCATCGAGCTTAGATTCCAGAGAGCAAGACAAAGAGGGAGAAGTGATGATGTTTCAAGGATAGAAGATTTGATGGAAAGGGACAGGATTGAGGAGTCCTGGGGGCTGAAAAAGGCTATGGAAATAGCGGATTTTACAGTAGAAAATACGGGTAACCTAGAAGAGTTCAAGGAAAAGATAAGGGCTTTACTAAAAAAGTTGCTGAGCGTGGAGGTGGAAATAGAGACCACGATTTATCCGACAGAGGTGGAGGAAAAAGTAGTTAAAGCCGTAAAAAACCTTTTCCCCGATGCCAAAATCGAAATTTCCAACGGAAAACTTTTTGCAGTAGCTAGAGATCTTAAACACTTCAAAGAGCTGCTAAAGAGGCAGAAGATACTCGACACAGCTAGAAGCGAGCTGATCAAAGGAAGGAAAGGAGATGAGATAGTTGTATACCTCAACAAGCAGACCGCAACCGTCTCAAGGGTGAACTTCTGCGAAGAGGATGCAATTCTATCCCCATTGAAGGTAACCTTCAGGTTGGTGGGCGTTTCTTTCCAGAGGTTTCTCGACTATCTAGCTCCGATGACGAAAGACGGAAAACCGATCAATGAACTGGACGAGCTTTAATTCAAAAACAGAAGAAAATGTACCCTGCGGGAGCGAAAGGACTGTCATCGCTCGCATATTGCGACTGCTCAATCCCGCAGCTGGATTAGGGCCCTCGAACGCTCATCGGTGAAAAAAGTTTAAAATTCTGCTTAAAAGTTTAGCTTATAACAACTTTCTTAACTCCATCAACCTTCAATATCTCCTCAACAACTTTACCGGGTATTTTAGAATCGGTTACAACGATCATCTTCGACTCGACGCTTAGCTCGGGATCTTCAGCTAGCAAATATCTTATCACTATGCCTTCTTTAGCTAGTGCTGAGGTTACTCCAGCCGCTATTCCGACCTTGCTGCTCTCAGCGTACACCTCAAGAACACCGTAACCCAGAAATCTGGCAACTTCGGTTATATCGGCAACGGGTTTAAGCTTCTCGAATACCTTCCTGAGCTCCTCATCTTTCTCTATATTCTGAATTGCAGAAACCACGACTTTTCTGTCAACTCCTATTGCCTCAGCTATCTTCGCAGGAACAAGCTCTATATTCCCGCAATACGCCTTTCCTTCCCTTATGGAAATTCCAAACCTGAGAAATTCCTTTGCAACGGCAATCTGTGATGGATATTTTTCGAACTTTTCCGCAATCCTTTTCCACATAGAAAAGGGAAAAATAAGGGATTACTTTTTGATCGCTTTCAGCTTGTCTATGAGCTCGGGAACCACGTCAAATAAGTTTCCGACTATACCATAGTGGGCTACTCCGAAAATCGGTGCTTCAGAATCCTTGTTAACTGCAATTATCAGCTCGCTGTCCTTCATACCCATAACATGCTGGAAGGCTCCGCTTATGCCCAAAGCCAGATAAAGCTTTGGCTTCACGATTTTTCCGGATATTCCGACCTGTCTGTCCTTTGGCAGCCATCCACTGTCTATTACTGGTCTGCTTCCAGCCACAACACCGCCGAGCAATTTTGCAAGCTCCTCGGCAAGAGGTATGTTCGCAGCATCCTCTATCCCACGTCCGACGGCCACTATCACTTCCGCCTTTGTTATGTCCACCTCTCCAACCTCGGGCTCAACGTAGCCGATGAATCTCCTCATTGCAGATTTCGATGGTTTTATCCCGGCATCAACAATTTGTCCCGTCTTCTTAACGCCTTCCTTGAAGGCCCCCTGTCTGATGGTAAGAACGCAAGGCGTTGAAACTTTCAGATCCACCATTATTTTTCCCTGCATTACGTATCTAGAAACAACAAGTCCATCCGCTTTGCTAACTCCCACAACGTCTGTGACTATTGGAACTCCGAGCTTGACTGCCAAGTAGGGTGCAAATTCCGATCCCATCGCTGTGTTGCCAACCAAAATCAGGTCCGGCTTCACCTTGGCTATCAGCTGCGACAAAACATCAACGTAGAGATCTGGCGAGTAGTTTTCGAGGCTCGCATCCTCGATCTTCCAAACTTTATCAGCATGCTTTGCAAGCTCGCTAGCAAATTTTGAAACATCCTTACCTATAACAACTGCCTCGCTTTCGCCAATTTTGTTCGCCAGGTTCAGCAATTCTATACTCAGCGGATTTAGATTTCCAAACCTGTGCTCAGCAACTGCAAGAACCTTCATCAGATCAACCCCCTCTCCTTGAGTATTGCAATTAGCTTCGTAGCTATTTGTCCAGGATCGCCTGTAATCAGTTCTGCCTTCTTAACTGGAGGCAGGTACATCTTTACAACTTCAACCTTCTTGCTCTTCGGAGAGATGTTCAATTCTTTCATCTCCTTTGTCTTTGCTTTCTTTATGCCCATAACCGAAACGTATCTTGGCTCATTTATACCGCTCTGAATTGTCAACAGGCAAGGCATCGGAAGTTCTACTTCTTCCTGATAACCGCCTTCAATCTCTCTCTTCACTTTCACTTTTCCGTCTTTGATGTCTATCGCTGTAACAGCGGTTGCAAAAGGCAAGTTCAGCATTCCGGCAAGCAAAACGCCAACAAGGCCATTGTTCATGTCCTGGCTCATCAATCCCGCAAAAATCATGTCAAATTTTTCGTTCTTTATAGCTTCAGCTATTACCTCGGCGATCTGATAGGCATCTATGCCGGCATCGAGGGGTATCTTTATCGCCCTGTCAGCTCCCATTGCCAGGCATTTTCTTAGAGTGTCATCGCAGTTCTTTCCAACACCAACAACAACAACTTCACCGCCAAGCTTTTCCTTTATCCTTATGGCCTCCTCAACGGCGTATCGATCCCAGTCGTTTATGTCAAAAACAGCTGCACCCAAAGACAGACTTTTACCGTCGCTTGCAACGCCAACTTCGCTTTGCGGATCTGGTGCATGCTTTGCTAAAACTATAATCTTCATCTCACCACCAAAAGCTCTTGCAACTCTTATGAATAAAAAATTTTCCATTTTAAAAAATTTTGCTTTTGCAACAATTAAGCAATTAAATTGGCACGAGTTCAAACATCAGATGACCTTCTTTTCGCCTCGAAACCTCAACCCTAACCCTCTGTCCCGGCTTTACAGCCCTTGGATCCCCTTTTAGCCAGGAGAGAATCCGAACACCATCATCGAGCCTAGCAATTGCAACTGTGTACGGATCATGCATCGAGAAACTCGGAGGTCTTACAAAGATGACAGTCAAGGTTTCGAGGGTCCCCTCCTTCTTTAGTTCCACCCATTCCATTTCCGACTTCATGCAACTCGGGCAGTCCTTTTGCGGGGGGAAGAAGAGACGCCCGCATTTGCATTTCGTTGCGAGCAGCTTCCCTTCTTTAAGCCCCTCAAAGAATTTCTTTATTCCTTCAACCGATATTACATATTTGATCCTAAGTTCTCTGAGATCCATCCACTGCAAGGCACCCGATTTCTCGTCGGGAACAATAGGGAAACCGGTCTTATCTATCGCTTCCTTTTCCATTTCTATCACCTCTTCTCAAGCCCGTAGATTGTTACGTAAGCATAATGTCCGGTACCGCCAACATTATGTGTCAGCCATTTTCCGCTCTTTATGTCCGCCTGTCTGCCCTTCTCTGCTTTCCTGAGAAGCTGTTTAAATGCTTCCACCGCCTGACTGACACCCGTTGCGCCTATCGGATGTCCTTTTGCCTTCAAACCCCCATCAACATTAACCGGGATTTTTCCCCCAATGTACGTCTGCTCGTTCCTTATCAGTTCAACGCCTTCACCCCGCTTGCAAAATCTCAGATCTTCGTATGCAATTATCTCCGGGGCTGTGAAACAATCATGAACATTTGCCCCATCAAGTTCCCTTACAGGTTCATCTATTTTCGCGATTTTGTAAGCCTGTTCTGCGGCGTATCTCGCGGAAGCTAGACTGGTAAAATCTTCTCTCCTGCTCTAGTTTGCCGTTCCAGTTCCAACGCCCTGTGAGAGTATCCAGATTTTCTCCTCTATCCCCATCTCCCTCACTTTCTTCTCGCTCGCAAGAATTATGCATGCGGAGCCCTCGGTTATTGGAGAGCAGTCATAGAGCTTGAATGGCCAAGCTATGTAGGGACTCTTCATAACAGTCTCAATGTCTATTTCCCTCTGGAACTGCGCATAGGGATTCCTTGCTCCGTAATAGTGGTTCTTAACAGCAACTCTGGCAAAATCTTCCTCGGTTGCGCCGTACTTCAGCATGTAGGCCGTGCCGTGCATCGCATAGTAGCCTGGAAAAGTGAGTCCGAAGTTTTCGAATTCCCAGAAATAGCTGCCAAATCTTCCGATCATCTCTATGACTGTTGGATTTGGGGATTCCTGCATTTTCTCGACTCCCAAAACCAGAACCAAATCCGCCATCCCCGACTTAACGGCCTGATAACCAACCCTTATTGCAGCACTGCCGCTTGCACATGCTGCTTCAACCCTCATTGAGCCCTTTGGAGCCAAATCAGCATATTCTGCAACTAGAGCGGGAACTGCCTGCTCGCTACTCCACATTCCAGCCGTTCCCACCACAAAGAACTCAATGTCTTTTGGCTCAACGTTTGCCGTTTCAAAAGCCGGTTTCATGGCTTCCCAGCAGAGCTCCGCAACGTTAACGTCTTTTCTAGTACCGAATTTCGAGTGCCCAACGCCTATAACAGCCACGTTCTCAGACATGGTTAAAGAAAGAGCTCAGGATTTATAAAAATTGGTGCCCAGAAAAACCCAGAGCTTTAGCTCTGGGATGAATGGGCAAAGTTTAAATAGTTCTGCGTTGAAGAGGTCTTGGGGATGCCCCCTTGCAGAAAGAAGTCCAGATATGCGTTATAGGCAAGGTATTCAGGCCAAATAAATCAAAAGTCCTGGCTTTAAATAAAACGCTCAGCGAGTATTTCAAACTTGTAAAGTGGTATCTGGGCTG
>JAAOZI010000039.1 GCA_011605865.1 Archaeoglobales archaeon | reverse complement strand
GATTTTGCAACTGTGATCGCTTCCCTGTAGCAGTCCTGAGCAACTTTAGAAGGAAGACCATACCTCTCTTTAAGAACGTTGTACAGTAGTTTATGGGCTTTGCCGAGGCTTAACGCTTTGTTCTCTATAACAACTTCTATAGCGTAGTTCAGCGCTTCCCTATACCTCCTCATGAGGTTTATGAGCTCCTGCCCTGAACCAAGCTCAGGGCTAACCCTCATCTTGATGGTTAGGGTTAGCAAACCCTCATCGCCTGAAGACATGCCTACTCAACTCTATACTTAGCTATGTTCACACTCCTATGGCAGTTCGGGCAGTTAGCGTAGTACTTCCTTTTGCCCTTGTAATCCCAGACATGACCACACGAAGGGCACTTCAACCTAACCAAACACACCACCAACAAACATACACACAAACATTTATAAACTTTTCTATTTCATCCCCGCCCTGAAAGGCGAGGCTTTCTGTTGTGAGCATACAATTTTAGATTGGAACTTATTTTAATAATATTAGAAAATAAATTCCAATTATCACCGCAAACGTTCCAAAAATCGATCTAAATGTGAAAACTTCTTTTTCTCTCAAAAATACCGCTGTAAAAAACAAAGTAAACAGAGGATGTGCACTCGTAATTGGTTCCACGACTGTAACTGGCTCATATTTAAGGACGATGTATCGGATCAAGTGAGCAATTGCCCCTAGAACACCCCCCAAGGCAAATATTTTTGTATACCTAAGACTTCTACCTCTCATTACTGGTGTCAGAAGAAGCGTCGAAATCGCGAATCCTAAGAAAGATGCAAAGACCGGATTGTATTCTATCGAATTTCCAAATTTTATGAGATAAGACGAAAGAGACGCGAAGAAACCAGTTAGAACTGCAAGTGTGATTCCTATGTAATCCCTCCTCTTTTCCGCCCTCGAGATGAGAAATATGCCAACAAAGATAAGAATAGAAGCCAGAATTATATTAAGGGTTATCATTTCTCCAAGGAAAACTCCGAAAATAGTGGCAAAGAAAATGCGAGTTGCAGACAGAGGGGCAGAAAGATTGGCCCCAATTCTGCTTATCGCTAAATATAAGCATATCCTCGCAAAAAAGAACTGAAGAATTCCAGCAACAGACATATAAAATATAAAAGCCCTGTCTATAGTCGGATTCAAGATGGAGGGAGAAAATAGAACGGTAGAAACCAATAAACTCACGTATATCCCATTAAGCGTTTCAGCTCTTTCACTTCCGATTCTGACAGAAATGTGTTGAAGGCTGAATAGAATCGGTATTAACAGGATTAGCAAATTCATACGTGAGCTAACCCCCTTAAAAGCGAGGCTTTATGCTTCCTTTATCTGCCGCTTCAAAAGCCAAGGGCGAGATTTGTTGCTCATTTTTATCACCGATTTAACCTATCGGACATATTTAAATTTTCTCATCATTCCAGTTTAGCATAACTTTCTGCTTTTAACTATATTTTATAAAATTTTTCCTTCAAATTTAAGCTTTTCATTTCAAAAAACTTTTTAGTCACTGACACTATCCGACTGCATGTTTCTCAAAGAGAAGATCTTTATCTTGATAGCAGTTTTAGCAACAATTCCTTGGATATTCTCTTTTCTACTTTCAATCCATCATCCCCCCTATCTCGCCACATTAATATCCGGAATAGCAGTAGTTTCCGCAGCCTTTTTGCTTTCTTGGGCTGCCGAAACGGCAGAAAAAGATCTGCCAAGATCTCTGAGCCTGGCAGTAGTTGCAATATTAGCCGTTCTTCCCGAATATGCTGTAGATCTGTACTTTACGTGGATGGCAGGAAAAGTTGGTGGAGCTTATGTTCACTACGCAGCTGCTAACATGACAGGTGCAAATAGGCTACTCCTTGGTGTTGGCTGGAGCCTCGTAGCAATTCTTTCAATGCTTAAATTTAGGAAAAGAGAAATAGTTCTAGATGAGGGAATAAGACTCGAATTCTTTATTCTATTCATAGCTTCCCTTTATTGCTTTTTGATTCCATTAAAAGGATATATATCTCTTGTTGATTCGCTCGTGCTTATTTTTATTTTCATTTTCTATTTATATACTGCAACTAAAGCAAAAAAAGAGGAGTTCGAAGCTGTAGGCGTTCCAGCTTATCTCTGCTGTTTTCCCGCTGTCAAAAGAAGACTCTCGGTAATTTTCCTATTTATATTTTCTGGTTTTGTAATCCTAATAAGCGTCGAGGCATTTGCAGAGGGTCTCATAAAGACTGCTAGGATTTTTGGCATTGATGAGTTTCTCATGGTCCAGTGGATTGCTCCGCTGGCAAGCGAGTCTCCAGAATTCATTGTCGCTATTTACTTCATAAGAAGACTGAGAACTACTGCAAGTTTTAATACTCTAGTGTCCTCTAAAGTAAATCAATGGACCCTTCTGGTTGGCTGTCTGGCGCTTATCTATAGCATTTCTCTATGTGCCCCCAGCTCTCTTCCGCTAGACGAGAGACAAAAAGAAGAATTTTTGCTCACAGCAGCGCAGTCTTTACTTGGAGTGGCTATAATAATAAATCTGCGCTTTAGTTTTTTAGAAGCGATTTCGCTTCTCACTCTTTTTCTGCTACAGTTTGTTTATCAAAGCGTTGAGATGCGATATTTGCTTAGTTTCGCCTACATTGTTTTAGCGGTTCCGATAATCATAGCACATCGCTCAGAAATTTGGAGGAGCTATAGATATGTTGTAGAACTTTTGCGTTAAAATTAAATACTTTTTCACCATCAAACCTTTGGTGAGAATATGGGCTTTCTCGATAAACTAAAGTCCAAGAAAATTGAGGTTGAAGATTACGAAGAGCTCGATTTGAGCCAATACGAGGCTGAGGTTGGTGAAAAAGCAACGATGTTTATAAAGGTTGCGGAGGTTACCGGATTGGCAGAAGTCCCTAGAATAAAGAAGGAAATACACGATGGAAATATAGTGGTCGCTGACGTAGGCTTTTTGAAACATGATAAGCTTACATTGGACAGAATACTAAAAGATTTGAGACAGCTCACTGACGAGATAAATGGAGACATCGTAGGACTAGGAGATGACTACGTGATAATAACGCCAACCGGAATCAAGATTGACAGAAATAAAATAAGAGGTAGTAGATGATTTGCCCAATCTGCGGGAAAGATTTGAAAATTTTTGTGTCTACCTATGATGTTCCTTTCTTTGAAAAAATTCTTCTAACCTCCATTTCGTGCGAATGTGGCTTTAAATATGCCGATTCTATCGTCGTGGGGGAAAAAGAACCTACAAGGCTTAAAATAAAAGTAAGGAGAGACAACCTTTTTACTAAAGTCATAAGATCCACTTCGGGAACAATAAGAATTCCAGAACTTGGCGTCTCGATCGAGCCCGGGCCAGCAAGTCAGGCTTTTGTAACTAATTTGGAAGGAATTCTAAGAAGAATTGAAGATATAGTTAGAATAGCAATGCGTTGGAACGAGAGCGATGAAATTAAGGTGAAAAGATGTGAGTGGATTCTGAAAAAAATTCAGGAAACAATTGACGGGGAGGAGGAACTCACTCTTGTCCTTGAAGACCCATTCGGCAACAGCTTGATCATTTCAGATGAGTGTTTTAAAGAGAGAATAAGTGAAGAAGAGGCAAAGAACCTTAAAACTGGGGTAACAATAGTAGAACTTACTGGTTTGACTGAGGAGGAGATTTCGAAGCTTTAAACTTTTCCACCTCCATCTCAAGTTCCTTGAATTTTTTCTCCATCTCTTCCCTCAACTTTTCATCACTCGGAATGCCATAGATAACTTCGAGTTCTATTGCTTTCTTTGCCTTTTTATATTCTGCGTAAATTTTCCCAAGATCTCTAGCTAGTTCTGTAAGCTTTTCGGGACTAAGCAAAAGTACTGCAATTATCAAAATAAAAATGAGTTCCTCAAACCCTATCACAAACAAAAGTTCGCTGATACTTTTTAGCTTTTTCGCTTAAACTGAAAAAATGCTAGGTTTCAGAATCCTATAGTCTGCCGAAATCTTGTAGCTTTTTCTTTGTGATCGGCTTTTTCCGCCCCAAAGGGCAGGCTTTAAGTTGTAAATTAAAATTTAAAACGTCAACCCACCAAACTCAAGCGAAAAATAAAAATACCCATCATTCTCACTTCTTTTTAGCCCGGGTAGCTCAGCCTGGGAGAGCGTGCGGCTGAAGACCGCATAGTCGCCGGTTCAAATCCGGCTCCGGGCATACTTTTTTCCATTATTACAACAGTTACGAGCCTCATTTCATGAGATACAGTTTTAACGAGATTTTCGATGAACTTCGATGCGTTAACAGACTTTTTCTTTAAGCCATTCGTAGATTTCGAAGGTCTAAGGTTACATGAAAATCGACAAGAATAACACCTTAGAAACAAAAATCTCACGGCTTTAGTCGTGAGAGTGTCAAGTGAAACTTCTTTCGATAACGGTGATGCTCTTTCAAAGCCTTTAGGCTTTTACTTTTTTCCTGTGTCCGAACGGTGCTTTTTATGTATATTTTTGGAACTTTCAACCTTACAAAACCCTCATGACAAGTTGATTAAAAGTTAGTTTTCAAGAAAGGGAAACGTCTTCTATTCAAAAACATCAATAAAACGCTCTCGGTATTTCTTAAGCTTTTGATGGATCATGTGGATCTCATATATTTTTTGAACTCTATCCTACTATTATTTTATCTTGTACCGCCATTCCATATATCTTAAACTCCAGATGCATTATGGGAAAAACTCCAAATTTTTTATCTACGTTTAATAATAATTACATCTCCTTTTTTGCCAAGCCTTTTCACCGTCCCAAAAAGTCGAATTACATGAATTCCGTATTCTTCAAGTTTCCTAGCGAATTTGTCAATGTCTACATTTGCTCCTGTCTCAAGAATCACTGCTATAACTTCTTCGAAATTCTCCTTCTGACCTCCTCTCCGCCCTGAAGGGCGAAGGTTCCTGCTAGTGCGGAGAGGTTTGGGACTACATCCCCTCTTCCTGAGGGTTCAATCCCAGGCCGGGTCTCCGATCCATTACCCCTATCCCTCTCGGGACTCGGGGTTATGAGTATGTATGCCCCGCTTACGTAGATCGCCGTTATCCCGTATTCTTCTGCAACCTCATAAATTTCTCAGCAAGTAGCCATATGTCTATACGTGGACGTTGTTGAAGTTTCCATTTTCCTGTGCAATGTTCTTAGGGTAGCCAATTTTTATAATAGAGACTCCACATTATAAAGCCACTCAATAGCTTGTCTAACTCTCGAATCAACATATGACTTTATCTGTCTTCTCCACTTGGAGTACATAGTTCTAAGCCTTCTAGAAGTCTTCAAACCGTATTTGTTCAACATGGACTGATACTCAGCAATTCTCATCCTCCAGTAGTGAGATATAGCTTTTAATGGTCTGCCATTAACAAGTTGCGTTAAGCCATTTTCAACATATATAGCCATGAGATTGTTGGTACCAACATCAATACCTGCCACTAGATTCCCTCTTGGCTTCTTTGGGACGCTAGTCCACGCTCCTCTGACAGCCTTCTCGCTTACCTCAAACGATATATGAGCATACCATCTCTTCCTGTCTGGATCATAGTGTATCTCCAGCCTGCCTGCTCTCCCTTCAAGTGCACCAATCCTTCATATCTCAGCTCTATCTTTCCAATAATACCTAGTCCTTTGAGAACTATTTTATCATCTTCTATTTTATACTGATCTTTCCTTAGAACAATCCACAAAATCCTCCTGTTGTTTTTTTCTTATACCCTGGCGGATTGATTTTTGTAATGAACGGCGGTAGCTTATCCTCTTTCTTGAGCTTTAGCATTTTGAAGAAGCTCCTCCAAGCCTCATCATTCTTATTCAAAACTTGCTGTGCTGTGGCAGAACCTAT
The DNA here is from genome assembly GCA_011605865.1 of Archaeoglobales archaeon. GTDB lineage: Archaea > Halobacteriota > Archaeoglobi > Archaeoglobales > Archaeoglobaceae > WYZ-LMO2. Next base: position 31,136 of record JAAOZI010000039.1, on the reverse strand, counting down.
TAGTGTTTTATACTTCTCGTAGAACTCCTTGTACGTTGCTTTGAGATCTACTCCTTTCTTCTCGAAGAACATCCTCCTCCTGGCGTAGTTAACCTCGTTCCACAGCTTAGACGATAAATTGCAGAGCAACTTCAGCTTCTCCTCAGAGCTTTTATCAACTATGAGCCTCACAACGCTTGTTCTCTTCATTTCTCCTTCTCCCACTGCTCTTCAACGTACTTCTTAACGATGTCGGCTGTTACGTTTCCAACTGTTGCTACAAAGTAGCTTCTACTCCACAGCTTCTCACGGGTAGCTCTAGTTCTTAGCTCCGGGAACCTCTGCAGTATTCTCCTAGCGCTCTTGCCCTTAAGGTAGTTCGCGATATAGGCTGGAGAGTGCCTTGGAGGGCATAAAGCAAACACATGGACATGGTCAGGCATAACATCTAGAGCTAGTGGTTCGCACCCCAGCTCCCTGAGTATTTCACTTAAGACCTCTTTAGTGTACTTGGCAACCTCTCCCACAAGAATTATCCCTACGATACTTAGGGATCCATACAAAAAGTGATAACCACACCATATTTAGTATGTCTAGTGCTTCTAAGTCTCATCCACTCGGAAGATTCGCCCTCCAAGACACCTCCCGAATATATTAGAGGATACACACTTATAAATTTTTCTCTTTCCCCATTCCCGCCCTGAAGGGCGAGGCTTTCAGGTGGTAAGCTGTATCAATTGATTTCTTAATCTTTCCAGCTATGTCTTTTAGACTTTTTTGAAGTCCATATTAAATTTAAGTTAAATATGAAATATTTTTCTTTTTCGGTATTTAAATTTGTTTTAGTAATAAAAGAGCTAAAAGGAAAACTTTATGAGATGAAAAATTTTAAAAATTAATTATACCTAGTGCCCGTTATTGCATGAATGGTTTAAACAAAGCAGGGATTAGAAGTCCATATAACTAAAAAATCGAAGTGAGCTACCTGCCCTTAAAGGCGGGGCTTCCGGCGTTTAGGGAGGGCTTTATGCCTCCCTCATCTGTCGGTTCAAAGCAAGCTCCCCCATCCCATGCCTCTTGTTAAGGCATTGGCCATGTTACAGCCTCATCTTGGGCAACATGCCCGCATCCGCTAATTTTTACATTTTTTATTTATTTAAGCTTTTCTCATCCAATCCTGAAAGGCAAGGTTTTCGGTTATAAAATTAAACTTAAGAAATGGGGCTATAGCCAATTTTAGCTTCTAAGAACTCGATAGCACAACCTCTGGTCTAAAACACACATCTGGCAAATTTAATTTTTGGAAACTTTGGAAGTTTAAAAAAATCGGAAATATTCAAACTATAGTCCAAACAAAAGTTAAGTTTAGAGCTTCATAATGTCGCGAAAAGAATATATCACCAGAGTAATTTAATTCAAGAAGTGACTACGATAAAATTCCTTGGCGGATGTGGGGAAGTGGGAAGATCAGCAATTGCTGTTGATTCAGTTATTTTAGACTATGGAATAAAACCTTCTTCTCCCCCAGAATTTCCGATGGACTTTACACCAAAAGCTGCAATTATATCTCACGCACATTTGGATCACTTGGGTTTCGCCCCAAGTCTGATGGATTACGATCCTAAGATATACATAACTCCCCCATCGATAGACATAGGAAGACTGCTACTTTACGATTCAATAAACGTAATGCAACCCCCACCCTTTTCTAAAAGAGAGATCAGACAATTCGAGAGCAATTGTGTAGAAGCTTACTATGATGAAAGATACGAAGTTGAGAACTTCGAAATCGAGTTTCTCAACGCTGGTCATGTTCCGGGAAGTGCTATGATTTTTCTTGAGAACGATTTAAGGATTCTTTATTCAGGAGATTTCAAGCTAGAAGACACCCGTCTGCTTGAAGGAGCTGAAAAGAATCTACCAGAAATGGACATTTTAATCGTAGAGAGTACATACTATGGTGTAGAGCATCCTGAAAGAAAAGAACTTGAGAAAAAATTTGTTGAAAGTGTTTTGGAGACAATAGACAATAAAGGTCACGCAATAATTCCGGCCTTTGCGGTTGGAAGAACTCAGGAAGTACTGATGATTTTAGAGAACTATGGTATAACTCCATACGTGGACGGTATGGGAAAGGAAGTCTTCAAGGTTCTAGAAAGATATCCTGACTATATAAGGGATCCCAAAGCGCTACGAAGAGCTTTCAAAAATGCAATATGGGTTGAATGGAAAAAGAGAGAAGACGTTCTACAAGAACCGTCAGTAATAGTTACTACAGCAGGAATGCTCAACGGTGGACCAGCCCTGTTTTATATTTCGAGACTATACGATGATCCCAAATCCAAACTGCTCATAACAGGTTACCAAGTTGAAGGTACAAACGGAGACATGGCCCTAAAGCTCGGAATGATCAATCTTGGAAACAAAATCGTAAAGCTGAAAATGAAGGTAGAACAGTACGACTTCTCAGCTCACGTAGGGGATTCTCAACTAAAGGAGTTTGTTAAAATAGCAGCTAGAAAAGGTGCTGAGATGACCTTCACCGTTCATGGCGAGAAAAGTGACGCTTTTGCTTCTTGGATAAGAGAGAACATCGGCATAGATGCCTTTTCACCGAAAAACGGAGACGTATTTGTTATATGAAGTTTCTAATAGCTTCAGATATTCACTCCGCGATATCTAACTTGGAAAAAATAATTGAAACTGAGAATTTTGACGTTTTGCTTATAGCCGGGGATCTGACAAACTTCAACAAAGATGATCTCCTAAAGATTGATGAAATCCTTAGCGAAGAAGGGGTAGAATGCTATGCTGTACATGGAAACTGCGATTACGAAGAATTTCTCAAATTCGATCTCGATAGCATCAACTTTATCCATGGAAGAAGTATAAAAATTAGGGACATAAAGATTTACGGAGTGGGTGGTTCTTTACCAACTCCATTTGGAACCCCCTCAGAATATCCAGAAGATTACTTTGCAGAGCTTTTGAGTAAATTAGAATTCTCGGATTCCGATTTCAATATTTTACTATCACATAATCCCGCAAAAGGAGTTCTAGATAGAACAAAACATGGGGAGAACGTAGGCAGCGAAGAAATTAGAAAGAGACTTAAAAATTTCCGTATAATCATAAGCGGCCATGTACATGAGTGTTTTGGAGTTTATAGAGATAAAATAATCGCACTCAATCCTGGACCAATCGCTTGGGGAATGTTCGCCATACTTGAACCTGATGAAATTGAAATCAAGCTAAAAAGACTAAAATCCCATAAAGAAAAATCCTTTTTATAATACAAAGCTTTCAATAAATTTTTAAAGTCTGATTTGAATTCAAAATTATGATCGAGAGAGATAGAATCGAAGAAGCGGGTTGGATAATAGCAAATGCAAAATACGGAGTAGTTTTTACTGGGGCTGGGATATCTGCCGAAAGTGGGATCCCAACTTTTCGTGGCGAAGATGGCCTCTGGAAGAAATACGACCCCGAAGAAGTAGCTTCGATTTGGGGCTTCAGAAGAAATCCTAGAGCCTTTTGGGAGTTTTCCTTTGAACTCAGGAACAAGCTTTTTGCTGAACCTAACCCAGCTCACTATGCAATAGCCGAACTCGAGAGAATGGGAATTGTAAAAGCGGTAATAACACAGAACGTAGACACGCTTCACCAACGAGCCGGAAGTAGAAGAGTTCTTGAGCTTCATGGAAGCATGACAAAGCTTGATTGCCTAGATTGCAGAAAAGAATACGATTGGTCAGATTTCGTCGAAAATTTTGAGAGAAGAGAAGTACCCCGATGCAAAGCATGTGGAAGTTGGTACGTTAAACCAAGGGTTGTTTTGTTCGGCGAGCCTTTACCGATGGACGTTCTGGAACAAGCAGTAGAGGAGGCTAGATCCGCAGACGTCTTTATAGTTGTTGGCTCAAGTCTTGTAGTCTACCCTGCTGCAGAGCTTCCCTACATAGCCAAAAGTTGCGGAGCTAAAATGATCCTTGTAAACGCTGAACCAACAGTAGCCGATCACATATTTGATGTCAGAATATATGGCAGAGCCGGTGAGATATTACCCAGAATAGTTGAAGTTGTGAAGTCTCTGAAACAAAATTCTTAAATTTCCAAGTTGCAAGTTTTTAAGGGCTCGTGGTCTAGCGGTTATGACACCGCCCTTACGAGGCGGAGATCGCCGGTTCGAATCCGGCCGAGCCCATCAAAAATGGAAAAATTAATCTCCATAACTTGAAATTCTTATCATGAAACTTTATGAATTTCAAGCAAAGCAGATCTTTACAAAATACGGAATAAAAGTTCCCAAAGGTTCGATTGCAGAAAGTGTGGACGAAGTTAGAAGATTTGTCGAAGAATTTGGAGGTAAAGCAGTTCTAAAGGCACAAGTCTTAGTTGGAGGAAGAGGGAAAGCTGGAGGTATTAAGATTGTCAACAGTGTTGAGGAAGCTGGAGAAATAGCAAGAGAAATGCTCGGAAAGTCCATCAAAGAAGAGGTTATCAGAAAAATCTATGTAGAAGAACTTGTAGATGTGAAAGAGGAGTGGTACTTAAGTGTAACACTCGATAGAGTTGAAAAATCCTTCTCACTCATTTTCAGCCCATTAGGAGGTGTAGATATAGAAGAGATCGCACTAAAATCGCCGGAGAATATCTTCAGGATAAAAATAGACCCGAGATGGGGTCTTTGGGATTACCAACTTAGGGAGCTAGTTTGGAGAGCAAAAGTTAGGCAAGACTTATGGAGAGATTTAATTACAACTGCAAAAGCTATTTACAGGATTTTTATCGAAAAAGAAGCTGAATTGGTTGAAATAAATCCACTTGGAGTTACCGAAAAGGGTCTAATAGCGCTCGATGCGAAGATAACAATCGACGATAACGCTCTTTTCAGACACAAAGAACTGGAAACGCTGAGGACTTTCTCAGAGGGACTTGAGGGAGTTGCTGAAAGAGAGGGAATGAATTACGTGAAACTAGACGGAAATATTGGGGTTATTGCAAACGGAGCAGGAATGGCGATGGCTACAATGGACCTCATTTATCTTGAAGGCGGAAAACCTGCAAACTTCCTCGACATTGGTGGTGGAGCTAGTGCAGAGATGATGAAGAAAGCCCTCGAAATTCTGACAAAAGATGAAAACGTAAAGGCAATTTTCATAAACATATTCGGTGGGATTACGAGGTGCGACGAAGTGGCAAAGGGATTGCTGAAGGCGTTCGGTGAGCTGGATATAAAAGTTCCAGTAGTGGTTAGACTTTCAGGGACAAACGAAGATGAGGGAAAAAAGATACTCCAGAATTTAAAAACTATAGAAATTGTTGAAACAATGGAAGAAGGAGCTAAAAAGGTTGTGGAGGTGGCAAGATGGCAATAATAGTAAATGAGAATACAAAGGCAGTCGTCCAAGGAGTAACTGGAACTCAGGGAAGATTTCACACGGAAAGAATGCTGAAATACGGAACGAAAATACTTTGTGGGGTTACTCCAGGAAAAGGAGGGAGCGAAATTCTCGGAATTCCGGTATTCGACACCGTAAGCGAAGCTATGAAAATGGGAGTAAATGCGAGTATTATTTTCGTACCAGCTCCTTTCGCCGCTGACGCAGTAATGGAGGCCTTAGACGCGGGAATAAAGACGATCGTCTGCATAACAGAGGGTATACCTGTTCACGATGAGTTGAAAATATATCTAAAAGCAAAGGAAACAGAATCAATTCTAATCGGCCCCAATTGCCCAGGAATCATCTCTCCAGGAAAATGCCACCTAGGAATTATGCCGACCCATGTTTTTAGCGAAGGTAATGTTGGAATAGTTTCGAGAAGTGGAACTCTAACATATCAAATTGCTCAAAATCTGACGAGACTTGGAATTGGACAATCAACAGTTTTGGGGATTGGTGGAGACAGAATCGTTGGTTTAAGCTTCTCAGAAGTTCTTGAAATGTTCGAAAAAGATGATGAAACAGACTTGATTGTTTTAATAGGAGAAATTGGTGGCAGAGACGAAGAAAGGGCTGCAGAGTATATAAAGGAAAATATAAGCAAACCTGTGGTCGCCTACATTGCTGGAATAACTGCTCCTCCTGGAAAAAGAATGGGGCATGCTGGAGCAATTATAGAAGGGGGAATCGGCAGCGCTGAAAGCAAAATAAGAGCTCTTTCAAAGGTTGGGGTAAAAGTCGGAAAAACACCAAAAGAGGTCGCCGAAATTGTTGCAAAAGAAATTAAGAAATGAGGTTAGACGTTCTACTGGTAAAGCTTGGCTACTTTAAATCTCGAAACAGAGCAAAAATTGCAATAGAGAATGGGCTGGTAATAGTTAACGGGAAAGTTGCAAAAAAACCCTCCATGGAAGTCGATTTAAATGCAAAAATCGAAGTTTTGGATGACAAACCGGCTGGCTACTGGAAACTGAAAGAAATCGATGAAAAGTTCAGAATTTTTGAAGGATATGAAATTGTCCTTGATCTAGGGAGCTCAGCTGGAGGATTTTTGTTATATGCAAGCGAGAAAGCCAAATTCGTTTACGGAATAGAGGTAAGCAAAAATTTCGAGAACGAACTTAGAAGGATTGAAAGGGAGAGGAAAAATGTAAAAGTTTTCATAGAAGACGTTTTCACATTCGATGTCGATAAAATAGAAGCTGTAGATATAATACTAAACGATTTGACACTCGATTTCACTTCCTCACTCAAAGCTTTACGAAGATTTATTCCAAAGTTAAGAGAGAAAGGTAAAATACTTTTTGTTGTGAAGGGGAATGAAGAAACAGACTTCTCCGAATTCAAAGTAATTGCATATGAACACTCAAAGAGAAAAAGGGAGAGATATTATTTACTGGTTAAAGACTGAACAAATCCAAACGATCGGAGACCTCAAGAAACTCTTCATGGCACAATCTGCAGAAACTTTTGATTTTTCTAGAGTAAACCTTATAAAACATGATTGGCTAGTGCAACAAGACTTCCACGTGTGCCTAATGTGGGGATTCATTCGTCCCCGAAAGGCTTTCATGACAATGAAGGATGAGAAATCAGAGAGGGGGATGAAAGCTAATGCTGGACCGAAACGGCTTCGTTCCCCACTCCCGAAAAGGAATAAATAGAAAGATAGGGTTGAGGTCAGGAGGTTGGTGAAAATATGAAAGTTGCAATTCTTGGTGCTGGTGTGATGGGACACGGAATAGCGCAAGTTTGCGCAACCGCTGGCTATGAAGTGGCCGTGAGAGATATAAAACAGGAATTTCTAGACAAGGCAAAAGACGCAATTGAGAAGAGCTTAGCAAAGGCTGTTTCAAAGGGTAAAATGAGCAGTGAAAAAGCAAAAGAGATAATGAATAGGATTAAATTCACTTTATCAGTTGAAGAAGCTGTAAAAGATGCAGATCTCGTCATTGAAGCTGTGCCAGAAATAATGGAATTAAAAAAGCAGGTTTTTGCAGAAGTGCAAAAGTATGCCAAACCTGAGTGCATCTTTGCGAGTAACACCTCCGGATTGAGCATAACAGAACTCGGAAATTCCACCGACAGACCAGAGAAATTCGTTGGTCTACACTTCTTTAATCCCCCGGTCGTGATGCAACTTGTCGAAGTTATAAAGGGTGAAAAAACAAGCGAGGAGACGATTAAAAAAGCCGTTGAATTCGTAAAAAGCATTGGAAAGGTTCCGGTAGTCGTAAAGAAAGATGTAGCCGGATTTATAGTAAACAGGATTCTCGTACCGTACTTAACTTTAGCAATAGATGACGTAGATAAAGGGATTGCCGCACCGGAACAAATAGATACGGTCTTTCTAACCAAGTATTCCTTCCCAATGGGGCCAATAGAACTCTCCGACTTTGTAGGTTTAGACATACTATATTTTGCGGGAAACCAATGGGGCCTTGTACCGGTTCCCAAGATTCTAAAAGACAAGTTTGAAAGAAAAGAACTTGGAATGAAAACTGGAAGAGGATTCTATGACTGGAGTACAGGTAGACCAAAAATAGCCAAGATTGAAGGCTATGATGAGCTCCGTCTGATTGCTCCAATGGTAAACATCGCGGCTGAGTTGATAGAACTGGGCGTTGCAGATGCAAAGGAAATCGATACTGCCATGAAGCTCGGAACAAATATGCCAAAAGGTGTCTGCGAGCTTGGAGATGAGATAGGTTTGGACGTTATCCTATCAAAACTCGAGAGTCTATACAAGGAAAAAGGATACGAAATCCTTAAGCCAAAAGACATGCTCAAGAAAATGGTTTCAGAAGGCAAGTTAGGGGTAAAAGCTGGAAAGGGATTTTACGATTATGGGAAACCTGTATACAAAAACATAGAAATACAAAAGGAGGGTAAAATAGCGAAAATGATAATAAATAGACCACAAAAACTCAATGCGCTCGATTTCGCGACGCTTGATGAAATCTCCAATGCTTTGAAGGAACTCGAAAAAGACGAGGAAGTGAGAGTTTTGGTAATAACTGGGGCCGGTGACAGGGCTTTTTCGGCCGGTTTCGATTTACAAACAGCTACCGAACTTAATCCAGTCAAGGCGGTTGAAATATCTTTGAAGGGTAATGAAGTATTTTCACAACTTGAAAGATTCCCAAAACCAGTCATTGCTGCGATAAATGGCTATGCATTTGGCGGTGGTTGCGAATTGGCCCTAGCTTGCGACTTCAGGATAATAAAAAGGGGTGCAAAAATAGGGTTAACTGAACTGAGCTTAGCGCTAATCCCCGGCTGGGGTGGAACACAAAGACTACCAAAGATTGTCGGAATCGCAAAGGCCAAGGAAATGATTATGCTGGCCAAGAGAATTGATGCAGACGAAGCTGATAAAATAGGACTTGCAAAAGCTGTTGATGCAGACAAGTTCGAGGAAGAAGTTATGAATCTAGCAAAACAACTTGCTGAAATGCCACCTATAAGTCTAAAAGCTGCAAAGTACGCCATAAACTTCGGCTACGAGCTTCCAACCGACATAGGAAGGATCATCGAAGTTCTTGCCTTTGGGCTTGCTCTATCAACCCAAGATGTGATAGAGGGAATAACTGCTTTCTTCCAGAGAAGAAAACCCGAATTCAAAGGAAGGTAAGCCACTCAGCCAAAGCGTGAGATTTCTCTGTTTAGCAGGAGATTCGTACATCTCTCTATTTTTTCATTCCACCATAAACGGTGAGACTTTCAGTTATAAAAATCGCCACTCATCTTTAAATCTCTGCTCTCTTCAGCAAAAGCGAATTTGTTACAACACTGAAGCTACTCAGAACCATCGCTCCTGCCGACCATTCTGGACGGAAAGGAATGTTGAAAAGTATGAAAGAAAGACCACCCGCAAATGGAATCAGAATTGCATTGTAGAATACGGCCCAGAATAAATTCTGCCTAACCTTGGCGACAGTCTTTCTGCAAAGTCTCAGGAATCTTACTACCTCCACAGGATCGTCTCTTAGCAGAGCTACGCTCCCGCTCTCTATCGCTATATCCTCTGCATTCCCGATTGCAATTCCAACGTTAGCCTGGGCAAGTGCAGGGGCGTCGTTGATACCATCTCCCACAAAGATAACAACTTCTCCTCTATTTTGAAAATCACGAACAACTTCAGCTTTTTTAGTTGGAAAAACCTCTGAGACTACAAAATCTACGTTTAACGTTTTTCCAATCTCTTCTGCAACCCTCTTTTTGTCGCCAGTTACGATTCCCACTTTCAATCCCAGCTCTCTTAGTAGTCTAATGGCTTCCTTGCTGCTCTCCTTAATTGTGTCCGAAATGAAGAATCTTGCAGCCAGTTTACCATCGACAGCTAGAAAAACTCCTTCTCCTTCTACCTCCAATCCCTTTTCTCTTAAAAACTCCGAATTCCCCAAAATAACTTCCTTACCATCAATTCTGGCTGAAACCCCCTTTCCCGGAATCGCTTTAAATCTTTCTGGTTCTAAAAGCTCTATTCCAGCCTCTTTTGCTTTTTGCACGATTGCCTTTGCTACAGGATGTTCAGAAAATCTTTCCGCTGAAGCTGCAATTCTTAAAAGATCCCTCTCGGGTAATCCAAAGCTTTCTATTTTCACGACGTCAAGTTTACCTTTTGTAATTGTTCCCGTTTTGTCAAAAAAGACAAGGGTGCTCTTTGCAGCTTCTTCGATTGCTTCTGCATTCTTGATCAGGATTCCATTTTCGGCACCTTTTCCGATGGAGACAGTTATCGCAGTAGGAGTTGCTAGACCAAAGGCGCATGGGCAGGCTATCACGATAACACTTAGCATAGTTGTGAATGCGAAGAGCGGGCCATTGACGAAGAACCAGTAAAGGGAGCAAATGAAAGCAATTAGTAACACACAAGGTATGAAAAAGACAACAACTCGATCTGCAAGTCTTTGAACGTTCGGTTTGGAGTTCTGGGCTATTTCCGTAACCCGAATGATCTGTGAAAGAAGACTATCCTTTCCGATCCTTTCAGCCCGAATTTTTAATACAGAGTCTCGGTTAACCGTACCACCGATGATCTTGTCTCCCTGCTTCTTTAAAGCTGGAATTGGCTCCCCGGTTATCATGGATTCATCAACAAAGCTCTCTCCTTCCAATACCGTCCCATCAACGGGGATTCTCTCTCCGGGTTTAACTAGAACAATTTCTCCAACGCTTAACTCGGTTAAAGGAATTCTTAATTCTCTTCCTTCTCTTAAAACGGTTGCTTCTTTGGCTTGAAGCGCAACAAGCTTTTTTATGGCTTCTCCGGTTCTTTTCTTCGCTCTCTCTTCAAGAAACTTGCCGAGAAGGAGGGAGCTCATCAGCACAACGCTTTCAGGAAAGAAATTAAAAGTCCCAGGGATAAGGCCAATCGTCGCCATTATGCTTGAAAGATATGCTGAGCCGATTCCGATAGCATACATGACTTCCATAGTTAGGGTTCTATTTTTAATTGCACCAAAGGCCTTTCTAAAGATTCCAGCTCCGGCAAAAGCTATAGCAAAGCTTGCGACCAGAAATTGGATTTCAAGAGGAATTATCTCCTTTAGGAAAAAAAGAAAGATTCCCGAAACCCAGCCGAGTACGAGATTTCTCTTAGCACTTTTAAGCTCCTTTTCTTCACCAAATCCCTCAACACCGAGAAATTGATATCCAATTCGCTCAATTTCTTCCCCGATTCTCTCAAGTTGGATCTTCGATGGATCATATATTATTCTGGCCTTTTCCGTTGCGAAGTTAACAGATGCATCATAAATACCGGGCAATCTTTTGAGGGTTTCCTCAACCGTCTTCGCGCACATTGCGCAGCTCATTCCACCGATTTTTGCCACGATTTCTTTAGTTTCGGAGTTCACAATCTTAGATTAAGTATTGGTTAAAGTTAAACCTTTTGAAGTTTTGCTTTTTGCTTAAATTCCTTTAATCTATTACATGAAAATCGACAAGAAAGCCTACGGTTTTAACCATAGGATGAATTGTCGATAGGTTTATATATAATATACCTTTAAAAAATACATTGAAGCCCGGAACTGTGTCTGAAGTAAAGAGAACGAACACTTTCATAATCGAGGACTGCCCTGCCTTATGGGAACTCGCTGACAGCTGCGCCAGGCTATACAATGAACTGAACTTCGAAAGGAGGCAGGCTTATATATGCTACAGGCGTTTCGAGTGTCCAAAGCATCTCTAAAAAAATACGCTCCATTGATAGGCTCTGCAATGCCCAGCAGATAATAAAAAAGAACAAATGCCATGATAAACAACTTCTAGAGCTTCAGCTACATAATCAGAAGGGGTCCTGAGCATAGGCTACCTCCATGGAGATAGCGTTAACGGGGAACGCGGCCCTTGCTTCTAAGGTGGAATGGGAAGAGGTGGGAGCCTAAAAGGGCTGTGAACAGCCTACCGATGAGAGCCTTAGAAGCAAGAATCTCCCGGCTTTAGCCGTGGAAAGCTTTCTGTTGTAAAGCTGAGGGATGGAAAGAAAAATTAAAACATTTCAAATTCTTCTATCCTTTCAACCGTTGCAGTAGGTATGACCTTTCTTTTAAGAGCCTCATATAGTCTCCTTGCTTCTTCATCTGTTACATATCTTGCGGCCGTTGTTAGAATCCCTATATTACCTCTCAACGCCTCTTCGATCGCTTTTCCTTCTAGCGGAATCTTCTGCTTTTCTACAATTAGTGGAGAGGGTTCAACTATTGCAGCTTTTTTTATAAAGACAAATTCTTCATTTATTGGTGTTACAACAAGGGTCCCAACTTCTCTGTTTCCAAGCTTAACAGCCAAGACGATATCGCCGTCTTCGGTTTCACCCAATTTTTCGAGAGTATATTCGACTATTCCCGTCATCAGCGACTCCGCTCTCGAAAGCCCAGATTCCACTGCCCTCTTCACGATTTCTTCTGAAACTCTCTTAAAAGCTTCAATCTTTAATGTTTCAAGTTTCCAGTTTAACTTGCCTGAATTCACTTCGTATTCAACAACTATTCTAACCACATCTCCTTTGTCCAACTTCAAACCTTCCACAAGTATGTTGTAAAGTAATCTGTTTAACTGGGCTATAGCTTGGGCCACTTCTTCGCTTTTTAAGCTACCTTCTTTAAGCAAATCACGCAATTGAGCAAAAGCAGTTCTCCTTATCTTATCAGCATATGCACCAGCTATCACCAAACCAGAACTCAACCTAGCCAATTTCATCACCATTGCAAATGAACTTTCGGATTATTTAAGCATTGCCGAAATAATCTTAAATTCTAAGTTCGCAAAAATCGCATGGAGAAAGTCAAACTTCTTTTTGACAACACAGTTGCAAGAATTAGCCTGAATAGGCCAGAAAAGAAGAATGCAATTGATCAACAAATGCTATCCGACCTCAGAAAAGCTATAGATATAGTTAAAAATTCTTCGGCCAAGGTTCTTGTGCTAACCGGCGAAGGTGATACTTTCTGCTCGGGTCTGGACCGGGATCTTCTGCTGAGTCTAACTCAAAAAGGTAATTTAGTTGACAGACTTGAAGAATTAATAGAGTTCGTTCAAAAGATTATAATAGATTTGAGAACTATTAGAATTCCTGTAATAGCCGCTGTCCAACGTTATGCAATCGGAGGCGGATTGCAGTTAGCAATAGCTGCCGACATTCGGATTGCAACTCCCGGGACTATTTTCTATCTTCGAGAACCTGAGTTCGGTATAATTCCCGATATGGGGGCCCTCCAAATACTACCAAGGTTGATCGGAGATGGGCTTGCTAGAGATTTGGTGTTCACGAGAAGGCAGATAACGGCTGAAGAAGGCAGGCTGATAGGCCTCGTAAATGAAATATACTCAGACTTGGAGAAGGGGATTCAGGAATATGTCCAGAAGATATTGTCCGTTCCGGACTACACAATTTCAGAGGCAAAGAGAATAATTGAGAGAAGTTGGTACACGAGCCTGGAAGAAAGTCTGAAAGAAAACAAAGATGCACAGATCAGGTGCATAAAAAGAGCTTTGAAAATGATCTAATTTTTGCGACTGAATTGCAAAATTAAACTTATTTTAAAATAATGTATAAACAGTGTGTGTGCATAAAATTAAAATAACACCTATAACTTAATGATATAACTGTGAAAGCTCTAATGAGAAAAGATGAACTAATTGCTGAACTTGTTTCAAGAGTTGCAGGGGAAATAGGGGCAATCTTGTATTCTTTAGGAATAAAAAACGAGTTCACAGATGATCAACTGGCCCTAGAACTAGGGATAGAGATAAGCGAGATCAGAAAAGCACTTTTCGCAATGTACGAAATTGGACTGGCGGAGTATAGGAGAAAAAAGGATGATGAAACTGGCTGGATGGAATACTACTGGAAAATAAATTACGATAAAGCAAGAATTGTGCTTAAAAGGGAGCTCGAAAAAACCAAAAGGAATTTAGAAAGAAAACTAGAGAACGAAACAAAGATGATATACTATATCTGTCCAAACATGTGCGTCAAATTAAGCTATGATGATGCAATAGCTAATAACTTTTCTTGCCCAAAATGTGGGAGCATGTTACAGTATTTAGACCGCAGTGAAGCCGTTGAGAAAATAAAGGAGGAAATAGAGACTATAGAAAAGCTTTTAGCAAGCCTTTGAACACTGCCTTAAAATTTCTTCTCTTATCTTCTTACTGGCTCTTATGCTTACTTCCAGAACTTCTGTGAATAAAGGTTCGCTCAACAGATAATCTCCGCTTTTCTGAATTGCAACGATGTTGTCACTCTTATCAACTGTAACAGTAAGAGTTCGCTCACCCACACTCATTTCGTCTCTAGTCGGATCAACGAGAAACTTGTCTCCAATTATCAGCGATGTTACGCTTACAGGTATGTCGTTAACGGGCAAATCGAAGTCTTCTCCCAGGCCAAATCTACTTGCTGGGACTTTTGTATTCATCAAAGCACAAATAGATGCTATTGCAGACGCATCTAATAGATTTCCATCATCATCAAGCGCGTGTATGTCTACAAAGATTATCCATACTTTTTTTCCAGGTTCTATACAGAGTTTTGATAAATCAACCGCTTCACTTTCCCTTATTCCTCTATCTACAACTCTCGCGAGCTCTATTGAATTCTCATCGGGTGGACCTGGTTCAAAGATCGGCGAAGCAAGTGGGACGAGCTCTGCGTTTACTATTATAACTCCTTTGTCGGGAACATCTGGAAAAGGTTCTCCTGGTTGCATCTTTATACCAACAACGACCTGTGTATTTCCGAGTTTTACATAAGCCGAACCTTCTGCTTTACCGATTAAACCAGTTCTTATTTCTAATTTTCTAAATTCATCGAATTTCCTACCATCTATCCTCTCACCATCTCTCAGCTTTGAAAGCACATAGTCTTTTTTTATCTCTGAAAGGATATCGTTACTCATTTTCTCCCTCTTCAATAAACTTCTTCATTATAGCTTCCCTCTGCATCTGATATATCTCCATTGCACCCTTCTTTGCGAGATTTATGGCTTCCTTTATTTCTTCTTTTGTCATCTTGCCATCCATTTGCAAGAGAGCTATCGACTCTATCTTTCCTCCCCTTATAAGGAAAGCAAATGGTATATCCGCCTCGCCATAATTGTCCTCTTCTTTCATAGGATCCAGAACAAGTACCCCATCCACTTTTGCAACAGCAACTGAAGTCAAAATCCCCTTCATCGGAATTCCCGCATCAACAAGAGCAACGCTTGCAGCATTTATACAAGCGGTGCGGCTTCCGGCATCAGCCTGAAGAACCTCTACGAATATATCTATTGCGCTCCTTGGAAAAAGCTCTTTCATTATCACGGCCTCAAAAGCTTCCTTACTCACTTTCGAAATTTCTATGCTCCTTCTGTCTGGACCTGGTCTTTTTCGTTCCTCAACACTAAATGGGGCCATATTGTAGCGATATCTTATTATAGCTTTAGTAGGGTCTTGTAGATGTCTTGGATGAACTTCTCTAGGCCCATAAACTGCTGCTACTACTCTGTTTTTACCCATTTCCAAATAGCATGAACCGTCAGCCCTCTTAAGGTAATCGACTTCTATTTTGATAGGTCTAAGCTGATCAGGAGTTCTTCCGTCTAGCCTTTTACCGTCTATTATGAATTTTTCTGGGCGAGACATTCCTTTCTCCTCCTCAAAAATTCAGCCACTCTGTCTGTTAGCCCTTCTGTATGAGCTTCCTCTTCGATCAAATAAATAGCCTCCTCCGCGATAGAAATTTTTCTTCTATCCCCATTAAGCCATATCAATCCATTTTGTCCAGCAACTATCTGAACATCAAGCTCACTTTTTAGCAACTTAATCATGCTACCCTTTTTTCCTATTACTCTCGGTATTCTCGCTGGATTTATCGCAACTATCCTCCCAAACCTTATAGCCCTACAAATCTTATCTTTCATTGTTACAGTTACCCTCATCCTTGGATCTATGTTAATAACTTTCGCAATAACAGCATCCCCGAGATCTAGGATATCATTTGGCTTTTTACCCGGTTTCGTTTCTGGATTTTCAGTCAAAGGTAGAAATGCCTGGTAAGGGGAGTTTATGTCGAGATTCCAACCATTTGCTGTTACTTCTCTTACAATTCCAATCACGGTATCGCCGATGGATGGTATATATTTACCTTTTAGCGGAATGACTTTCGCGGAGTTCTCTGCTTCATCAAAGAGACCGAGAATTTTTGCATAAACCTTATCGCCCTCGATATAAGTACCGTATCCAGCAACCTTTGGATTCGTTGAAATTAAATCTCCAGGCAGAACTATCTTTCTCATCCTATTCTCCTCAGAATTTTAGTAAGTGCCTCTCCTTTAGTAATTCTTCCAAGCAAATCCATCAGCTCTCCGTACATCCCGCTTGGAATTCTCATAAGGCAGATCCAGCTGCCATCTCTCTGCCATTCCTCCTTAGTCACACCCCCAAATTTATAGAGCGCTGAAATAGCTTTACCTGCGTATTCAGGCGGAACTTTTATTGCAACTTCCATTTCCTCGAATTTCAAAGGAAGAATTGGTTTCAGGGCTTTAACTATATCCTTTATCTGAGCCTCGACGGATTTGAAAATATCTATGTGAACCTTCGCCTCTTCTAAAGCCCTCTCAATCCTTGCCGGAGGATGGGGGGTGTTAGTCCTAGGATCTATAGTATTCTTGCTTAGAAAAGTAACTATTTGTTTTCTCTTCGCTTCAAGCATTTCTCTCCTTTGTTCAGCAGTAATCTGAACTTCTCCCTCGATAATTATGGTTCTTGCAATCTCTCTAACATCAGTTGTACCAAAAACTTTCTGCAATTCCTCATTTGGTGCTCTCTCCCCTTTCCTAGCATTTCTGAAAATCTCCTCAACTGCCAGCAAATCGTCAAAGTTCACTTCTTTGCCTTCCTTAAGGTCTCTAGCCAAGTAAGGATCAACTAGAATCTCGAAATCCATGCCGCCTTTTCTAAGTTTTGCAACAACAGCTTTTTCAAGCGATACCATATTACTTCTTCAATTCAGCTCTTATCCTTTCATTCGCTTTTTCAACGTACTTTCTCAGTTCCTCTACGCTCATTTCACGATAGACTTTTTCATCAGTTCTGACACAACCAACTTCCACATTTTCGGCCTGAAGCTCGCTTTCTATGCTCTTTCCCATTGCAACAAGTGCTAGTACCAAAGCTTCTTCGAATGTTAAATCTTCCCTGTACTCCTTTTCAAAAAACTCCATTACAATGTTTCTCCCCATACCTATTGCAGTTGCCTTATATTCAAGCAGAGCTCCACTTGGATCGGTTTCGTAAAGCTTGGGTACAAAATCGACACCCGCAATTAACAGAGAAACTCCAAATGGTCTAACTCCTCCAAATTGGGTGAATTGTTGCTTAAAGTCACATATCCTCTTCGCTAGTTCCTTTACAGTTATCGGCTCTTCATAAGTCAGTCTATTTATTTGCGCTTCAATTCTTGCTCTCTCGACCAAGACTCTCGCATCAGCCACAAGACCGGAAGTTGCAGCACATATGTGCTCGTCAATTTTGTAGATCTTTTCTATCGTATCGGCTTCGAGTAGTCTAGAACCAACTCTCTTGTCAGCTACCAGAATCACTCCTTCTTTTGTCTTTATTCCTATTGCCGTAGCTCCCCTTTTTACGGCTTCTCTTGCGTATTCAACCTGAAACAGTCTGCCATCAGGACTGAATACGGTAATTGCCCTATCATATCCCATTTGCGGAAGATTCATGAAACCACCCCCAATTTTTTCTTACAACTTCTTAGTGTTCCACTCGTAGCAAGAGTTACTATCCCCGCCTTTTCATTCCCGACACTTTCGATTAGCGTAATAGCTATCATTACCTTCTGCAGACTTTCCAGCTTGCACGAAACGATTCCCTTTCGTCCATCAAATTCTTCAAGCTTCATTTCACACCCTGCCGCCTCAATTTCACCAAACAACGAGCTTAAACTCCTCATCATCGCATCCCAGAGCAGTCTTCCGTCAACGCTATTCTCAGCTATAATCCTAAACGCAATATATCTTTTTCTACTCCTCAGAGATGATGGTAACCTCATCCCCATATCTACCGAATATTTTCTTTAATTATCTCTCTGAAAGCTTCCAGAACGGTTTCAACTTCCTCATAGGTTAAACCGTAAACTGAAAGTTTAAAAAATCTCGTCAATCCAGGTTTTATTCCATGAATTCTCCTCTTTTTTAGCTCTTTGTAAAGGAAATACCTGCCATCCTTCGCCGTTTTAGAGATTTCGTAAAGATTCTCAGCCTGAAAGAACATTAAATCGTGGTTATGCGGCTTTTCCCCAAGCTGTATTATCCCCATCTCTTCCATTTTTGAAGAGAAATATCTTGCTTTTTTTACCTCATCTCCCCATCTCTTCACTCTATCCCTCACATGCTGGAAGGAGGCAATCATAGTCATAATGCTTGGTCCTCTTGCCGTGCAACCAAGCAACTCGATCTCTTTATTTTTGAACCTCGATGACTTTTTGAGCACAATCTCTTCCCATTCACCCCTCATGCCTAGAATACCAATGGGCCCACTTGAAGCCATTGACTTATGACCGCTTCCAACGATGAAGTCGGCTCCAATTTCCTTCAGCTTTATGGGCATTCTCCCTATTGCGTAGGCCGCGTTAACTAACAATGGGACATCATAATCTTGACAAATCTTTGCAATTCTCTTTACATCGGGTAAATTACCATAATTTCCGTCAGGATAAGTTATTAGAGCTAAAACTACTTCTCCTTTTCTTTTTGTTTCTTCCAGAACTTCCGCAAACTTTTCAGGAGTGATTATAAAGTCAGGATACCCAGTATTCGGTACTTCTGCAACGTTTAAACCCGCTCTTTCAGCGGATATGTAACTTGAGTAATGTGCGTTTGAATCCATAACAATCCAAGCGTCTCTTTTGGCCAGTGCATGCATCACAGCAAACTTAGCTTCCCTAGCTCCAGTTGTAATCCTCGCAACATCACAACCAATGAAATCCGGGAGAGTTTTGTGAACAAACTCGTAAATAGGAGGAGTTTTAATTTCGTCGAGTCTACCAGTGCAGAAATCGCATACACTATAACCATCTCCCCATTCAATTAAAGCTCTTCTAGCTTCTTCGGTAAGTTTTCCACCTGTCTGGAGCGGATCGATATTTATCATGTCCTTTGTCTGTCTCTCGAGCATATTCTCTTTCTCCCCCTACCTAAAAATATTTTGCCTCCTATGGTTAAAAATAGTTTTTTCCGATCCGGCATTAGCTTTCAATTTTCTTCCTCGATCGTTCTCTCATCGTCATGAAGCCTTCAGAGTTAAACTTGGACAACATGCTCGCTAAACGAGGTCTGACCTCCTCCCTGCCCTGAAAGACGAGACTTTCAGTAGTAAAACCACCATTAACGCCGGAAATCTCGCCTTTAAAGGTGTGATAGCTCACCTCCTCTTTACTTTCCATTTATTTTCCCAGTATTCTCTTATCTTTTCTATTACAGGAAGCTTTTCACCGCTTAAAAACCTAATACAGGCTCCACCAGCTATTGAAATGTGTGCTATCTTCTCTGAAAGGCCAAACAAATTTGCAGCCGAAGCCGTATGACCTCCTCCAACTATTGCATATGTTTTCGAGGCGGCCTTCAATATCTCGTATGTGCCAAGCGAGAACTTGCTGTCTTCGTAAACTCCAGCTGTACCATTGATCACAACTGTTTCAAACTCAGAAATCTTCGAAGTATACTCATTAACGGTTTCGATTCCGATATCCTTTATTTTTCCCCTCCCATCAAAATCATTTACCAAAACATCTTTTCTTAAGCCTCCATCTTCTACGCCGAAATCAACTGGAAGAACTATTTTATCACCATATTTTTCGAGTAGGGCTTTTGCTTCCTCGTCTTTTACACCTTCTTTGTTCTCCTCTATCACTTTCTTATTCTCTTCACCTAAATCCTTTCCCTTCAGTGTTAGGAAGTAATTGGCAATGACTCCAGTCAGAAAAACTTTTTCAGCTATCCCATTTTGCAAGACGTTTTTCATGACTTTAATAGGATCTTTTATCTTGGCTCCTCCAAGAACAAATGCGGTCCTTCCGGGCCTTAAAGCTCGGCTTAAAGCTTTTATTTCTTTTTCAGCGAGTCTGCCTATGAAAGTTGGTAGAACCGGAATGAAACCGACCAGAGAGGCATGACTTCTATGAAACGCAGAAAAAGCATCGTTTACAAAGATGTCGAAAAGATGGCTCAGTCTTCGAACCATAATTGACTCCGCATGTTCTTCAGCGCTTCTTTCAAGTTGTTCTTCTGAGTAAAAGCGAACGTTCTCTAGTAATAGAATTTCGCCATTACAAAGGTTTTTGATTCTTTCAATAACTCTCCTGCTAAATATTTCATCTATATACTCAACATTTCTTCCCAAAATTTTTGAAAAAACCTTTGCATGCTCTTCAAGCGTTGTAAAGTCCTTTCTTCCTGGTCTGCTTTGATGTGCCAGCATGACAACCTTTTTATCTTCGAGCTCTCGCAACGTTGGAACATGACTTCTGAACCTCGATGTATCTAAGATTGTTGAATTCACTATCGGAGCATTTATGTCAACCCTAAGCAGAACGGAGTTGAATTCACCTGCATCGTCCAAAGTTGGTAGGTCCATATTACGAGTTCCACTTCCGTTTAAAAGAGTTTTTTAATCGATCCAGAAACTGCAAGTATGGAGCTAACGGACCTCGGGGTCCTATGTAATGGAATTAAAGAAGGTAAGTTTGGACTGGCTATGGCAAAATTTAAAGGAGCTATTGCAGGGGTTTTTACAAGTAACAAAATAAAAGCTGCCCCAGTTATAGTCTGTAAGGAAAACATCAGCTCCGGATACGCAAAAGGGTTGATAGTAAATAGTGGGAATGCCAACGCTTTCACGGGAGAGAAAGGAATTGAAGACGCGAAGGAAATGTGCAGAATTGCATCCAAGCTTTTGAATTGCAACGAAAGAGAAGTAGCGTTAGCTTCTACAGGGGTAATCGGGAGAAGACTTGATATGGACTGGATAAAAAGAAAAGCACCTGAGGTTTTTGCTGGACTTGGAAAAAGCAAAGAGTGTGCAGAGAGATTTTCAAACGCAATAAGAACAACCGATAAATTTATCAAAAAAGCCTACAGCGAAAAAGCAAAGATTTCAGCAGTTGCAAAAGGGGCTGGAATGATTGCCCCAAATCTTGCAACTATGCTTTGTTTCATATTTACTACGGCAAAGTTTGAGTCTGGTGAACTATACGAGATGCTAAAAAAAGCCGTTAAACCGCTTAACAGGCTTACTGTTGATGGGGATACCTCAACAAACGATACGGTGCTTTTAGTCTCTCTTGGAAAAGAAAAGGTTGAAAGATACGTCTTCGAGGAAGAACTCGAAAGAGTCTGCTACAGCATAGCGAAACAGATAGCCAAAGATGGCGAGGGAGCTACAAAAATATTTGAAGTATTTGTTAAGGGGGCAAAAAATGAAAAAGATGCTGAAATTGTGGCAAAAACAATCGCAAGATCTCTGCTTGTCAAAACAGCAATATTTGGCTCAGATCCAAACTGGGGAAGGATAGTTTCCGCAATCGGATACAGCGGTGCAGAAGTGGACGATAAGATAACCATAGTTTTCGAAAACGATGAAAAGAGTGTAAAGTTGGTCGAAAAAGGATTTATAACTGGCAAAGAGGAGGAAGCAAAAGAAGTGATGAAAAAAGATTTTAGGATAATCGTAGATCTCCACAAAGGTGTGTATGAAGACTTTGCAATTGGATGCGACTTGAGCTACGAATATGTAAAGATAAATTCAGAATACACAACCTAAAGTTCGATGATATGCGACTCCTTGACAACGTTCAGAACTAACATCGTATACGTTCTCTTTACACTCCTCATTCCCAATATTCTTTTTACGAACTCGTTCAATTTTTCTCTGTTTTCGAATTTTGCCACAACTAAAATATCAAACTCACCAGTTACATCGTAAACAGCAGTCACATTTTTTTCTTTAGCAATTTCCTTCTCGATCTCAACTATTTGTCCACCTTCAGCAGTAATCCCGAGTATTGCTGTTATTTCATAGCCAAGTTTTGGGTAATCTATAACAGGAATGAATTTTTTTATAACTCCAAGGCTCTTCATCTTGTTTATTCTATTATAAACAGTTCCCTCAGCAACTCCGACTTTTTCGGCTATCTCCTTCAAACTTTTCCTTGCATCTTCTTGCAACTCCTTCAATATTGCGATATCGACTTCATCTATCCTAGCCATATTTACTAGGTTTATTTCGTTCTTTTAATCACACTTTCTTTTAAGGATTTTCCGGTTTTATTGATATACTCGGCAATATTTAAAGTTATCCAAAACAAGATTAGTTTATAATCAAAAAATTTACTAAACTTTCTTTTCAGAAGTTTTTGTGAGGAGAAATGTCATAACTTCCTGAAAACGTAAATCTTCAATGGTATCCATTATTCTCTTAAGTTGTTTTTCTATTTCCTTTATTTTCTCATCGCAACTAACTTCTTCTAACTCCAAATATCCCAACGCAATTGCAAGAGGGTTTCTCAACTTATCTGCAAGTTTTTCGAACTGTTTCAGATTTTCCACTAGGATTTCGGACATTATCTTTTTGTGCCTCTCTACCTGATAGTGGTTCATTGCAAATCCTAAATCCTCCCCAAGCTGTGAAAAAACACTAATCTCCCCTTCACTAAGCTCTCCAATCGAACAGAATGCAATTAGACCTAGGATTTTACCTTCATGAGTTATTGGTACTATCAGAGAACAATTCCTTGCTTCACCACATTGGCATTTTCCGTAATAAAATTCAACTGTTTTGACGTTGCACCTTGAAGCACCAGGTGTAGCTTCTATGAGCTTATTTGATTCCATAAGCCATGCATGGATTTCAATTCCGAACTTTTTCATCATTAGATAAACCCTTCTCAACAACGAATACTCATCTCTCTCTTTAAAGATCAGTTTTTGCACCTGATTAAGAATTTTTAGTGCCTTATTTACTCTTTCAAGTTCAATCTCCAGCTTTTTGCTTTCTGTTACATCTCTGGCAACTCCTTCACTTCCAACTATCTCTCCATTCAGATATCTAGGCCACTCAAGAACTTCCAAGTATCTTGCTTCTCCTTTTGCATCTTTAGCCTTGAAAGTAAACTTAACAGTTTCCCCTTTTAAAACTTTTCCAAAGTTCTTGCGTAAAACTTCAATCTGATCTTCAAATGCTATGAATCTCGAATTCTTCCCAAGAAGTTCGTCCTTTTTAAATCCAAGTATTTCATAACTTGGGTTCACATCAATAAATCTCCCGTTTCTGTCCAATATGAAAGAAAATTCTTTTGCCTCCTTGAAAAAATGAAGATACAAGCTGAGTCTTTCAGCATCCGAAATTTTATCAGGATGCTCGACCGCAAGATATACATCATAATCCAAGATTCTATCATGAAAAATTTTATATATGCTGTTATTAAAACGTATGCAACTACTATCCCTGTTTTCTTTAAGCCCTATTTCTCTAGCTTTCTCATTCTCGTATTCAAAATCCTTGCGGGAAACAAAGATTGCTATTGGTAGTTTGTTGAACAACTCTTCAAAGTTCATCGTTGATCTGTTGTACATGACTATTTAAAAACTTTTCCTCCTTTTTAATGATAAGGGTTATATAACAAAAAGAAAAGTGGATATATGTTTCAAAAACTTTTGCTCTTTCTGGCAATTATCTTCCCAATAATATCCTTTCCCCACGCTGAAAGAATTTTCACAACTCCAGAAACTTGTGCAGAATGCCACGGGGTCTTCTATACAAACTGGAGCCAATCAATGCACTCAAATGCTGCCAAGGATCCATATTTCTTAGCCAAGCTTAGCAATGAAGTGGTAGTAGTTGGAAGCTTTGTCGAAGAGGAATGCGCCAAATGTCACACGCCGACTGCAAAATTAGAAGCCAAGCTTAATAGAATTGAAGCTATTATTCTTAGATCGGGCTTTCTCAACAAGTCCAACGAACTTTATGAGTTCGCAATTGATGGCGTTTCTTGCACACTTTGTCACCAGATTAAGAAGAATAATTTCAGCGGAAATTATTTAATAGATATCAACTACAAAAAACCAGAGAGGGCCATTTATGGGCCCTTTATTCCAATGTACAGTATAGAAATGTACAGAAATTCGGGTTACTTCCCTACAAGATCTGAAAATTTCCTCAAATCCGATCTTTGTGGAAATTGTCACGTTGTATACACCCCAACTATTGAGGATGGAAAAATAACTAAGTTTTTTGCTGAACAAACGACTTTCTTAGAATGGAAAAACAGTATCTATAACCCGGACAGACCTTGTCAGAGCTGTCATATGAAAGAGGAGAGCTTTAGGATATCTACAAAACCTGAAAACATCTTTGAAAGAAAGGCAAAACATCACCACTTTTTGGGGGCAAACGTTCAGATTTTAAAAATCTTAGGTGACGAGATTGGGGCAAAAAGATCTGAAGCTCAGCTGAAATCGTCTGCAGAGATTAAGATTATTTCCGTAAAACTAAAAGACGGTGAAATAGAGATTCTTGTTGAGATAAAAAATAACGCAGGTCACAAGTTTCCTACTGGTTTTCCATCACGAAGGGCGATAGTTCACGTACTAGTTGAGGATCCTGAGGGAATAATCTTCGAATCTGGAAGAGTTATGGAAAATGGAAAAGTGATTGGGGAAAACTATCCTGAGAGACACTACGATCTGATCACTTCAGAAGATCAAGTTCAAATCTACGAGAGTGTGATGATGGGCAAAGACGGAGAATACACAATAGATTTGACAAAAGCTCATGGATATATCAAAGATAACAGGATTTTGCCCAAGGGTTTTACCACTACGCTTGCACACCCAGATACTATCCCAGTTGGGGTTGAAGATGACAATTTCTCCCCCGGCAAAGACAGGATAACTTATTTAATAAAAAAAGAGTTTAAAAAACCCCTCAAGATACGGGCTGAACTTCTCTATCAACCAATATCCTGGCCCTTCATTGAGGGATTAGAAAATACAGCTGAAGTCAAGGAATTCATAAAAATGCTAGAAAACATCGAATTAACGACCCTAATCTCCTCGGATGAAATTACTATTAATTGAAAATATAAGAGCCGCTTATTTTCTATTCCGACTTCTCAGATTTATAGATTTTCCCCTGAGTAACATAACTTGACAATTTTTAAACTGAACATTTTCCGCCCTGAAAGCGGGGTATAGAAACTGCTTCATTCTAGTTTATTACCTGCATAATTTCCTTAAATGGAATGCCAGAGAATCTCTACACAACCGGTGAAGTTGCCAAGATATTCGGTGTATCTTACACAACTGTGAAGGAGTGGGCTTACTCGGGGAAGATCAAGTACATTAAAACGCCCGGCGGTAAATACAGCGAGATTAAGAGGCTTCTCGGCGAAGCACCAAAAGGCAGATGCAGGAGCTTCCGTTCACCCCGAAGGCCCTCCCATGAAAAGAGGAGGGAAGATGAAAGTTAATGCTAGACCAGAACAGCCTTCAGCTATAAGTAAGCATTGACAAAACTTTCATATTCATCTCCGATTTTTTAAAGATATGCTATACATGTTCTACAATGATTCAGAGCTAGAGAAAGTTTTAAAAGAGATCGGAAAAAGAGCTAAACCATCTTTCAAGAGATTCAAATACACTGAGATCCTTGCAGAGGGTACAGAACTTATTCTTGGGAGATACAAGTCGGTTATTTTCATAATTTCCGAACAGGATGTTGGAAATCCAATCGAAAAATTCGAGATTAAGATTGTCCATTTGGAACACGGTGAACAATTTTCTTTTGGAAAATACAAATATAACCAACTAATTGAAATCGACACAGTTTTTGACGAGAATCTTTTTTACAATCTTTTTCCAGCCTTTTTTGCGGAATTGACAATTGCAAAGCTAACTGTTAGAGATTGTATGCAAACAAAGGACTACGTTATGAATAAGAGTATCGAAATTCGTGAATTCTTAAAAGAAACTACGTTAAACTATGAAGATTATGCTGTGACCCTTGCACAGAAAAGAGATTCTTTTTTTGTCACTTATTCAGATTTTATTTCAAAGGCAAACAAAGCAGAGGTAGCGATTTCAAACGCAAAGTTTTTTTCTTCCAAAATTGGCAATTTCATGTTTGAAGAAGTATCTAGATTAGAATTCGAACTACTCGAAGTTAAAAAATATTCTGAAAACTTTGAAAAGGTCTTAAAGGAATTGGAGAACAGACTGAATTTGGTTTACTTGCAGATCGAAGTTGAAAGGAGAAAAAATGAACTTGAATTGAATCGAAGGACTTCAGCAATTACAGCTGCTGCAGTTGTTATAGAGTTCGTAGCTGTTGCCTACTATTCGCTGAAGATTTGGGAAAGTTATTTACCAGTTGAGAAAATTCCAAAAATTCTTTCTTTTTTACTCCTAATTTTTTTCACGATCTCAGTGATAATTTTGACTGAAAGCATAGGTAACTATCTACTGGAAAGAAAAAAGGGGCAGTTAAAAGTGAGCATAATATTGTTGGTCATTTCCTTTTCTTTAATGGTTATTCTTCCGATTATTTATACACAAATTTAATAATAACTTCATAAAAGAGCTCTTTTGGATTTATGAATTTTTGAGCTATCTCTCACTTTTCTGTCTGAAGATCTTTGATCCTGTGCAAAGTATTTAATCTAGACTAAACCACCAGCAGTCCTAAAAAAAGATAGACTTAAATAGATCTGACCTCCTCCCCGCCCTGAAGAGCGAGGCTTTCAGGTGGTAATCTTGGTGAGAAGTTCTACACACTTAAAGAAGCTAAAAAGTTGCTAGGAGTTACAACGAGAACCATTCAGCGTTGGGATAAAGAATGAAAAATAAGAGTCGTCAGAACTTGGCGAAGGATACCCGAAAGCGAGATTAAGCGAATTCTCGGATTGAAGGAAGAGAGGGCAGTAGTGGGTTATGCTATGTTCCTCTGCAACTCAAAAAGACGACTTAGAAAGAAAGCAACTTTTATACAGCTAAGCTAAAGACAAGGGTTACGGCGATGTTGAAGACTTGATAACCATCGTATCTCATTTTGCCGGAAAGCCTTTTAGAAGCTTAGTGAGAGTCTCCTAGATCATTTTGAATGTAATGTCCAGATAAAAATCTGATCACCTTCAATCTATCGCTTATGATTTTTACGTGTTCCTTTTCCTGCGAGATTAGATAGTCTAGAATGTCTGCGGTTTCAGAAGTTGCATTTTTTCGCATTTCACTGTATACTCTAATAGCCTCTTTTTCCAGTTCAAGAGCTTTTTTAAGAATTTCTTCCGGACTCATTTTTCTAAATAAACTGTCGCAGTTTTTGGAGCTTTTCCTTTTTTGACATAGTGATAATACTCGTACGTCATAACTTCTACATCCCTTAAAATATCAGCGTCTACCAGCTCGCCAATAAACAATGTATGGGTTCCGACATCACATTCCTGCAAAACTCTCGCTTCCAGAAAAGCCACTGCATGATCCAAAACTATTGGCGAACCGGTTTTACCAATTCTAAAATTAACTCCCTCAAATTTGTTAAAATCTCTGCTACTTCTGAATCCGAATTTTCCTATGAACTGCAAAGGTGTCTCCTTTTCTAATACACTTACAGCAAAAACTTTTGAATCTTTAACAAACTCATGTGTCGTGTTCTTTTTGTTCAGACAAACTGCAACCTTTGGGGGTTCAGAAGTAACCTGAAAAACCGTATTTGCTACCTGAGCAGAGTATTTTCCGTTTTTCACTGAAGAAACAATATAAAGACCATAGCTAATCTTGTAGAGCGCCTGAAGATTCATTTTCAGCACTCACCTCTCTTTTTCCTAGTTCTGAATCGAGGAAGAGTATAGCTCTTGTGTCATTTCCAGCAAGCTTTAGTTTTAAAACAACCTCTTCGAAGCTCTGCTCTTCTTCAACTTGCTCGTTAACAAACCACTGAAGCATGTTGAATGTTGCATGATCTTTTTCAGCTATTGCCAACTCAACAAGATTTGATATTCTTTTAGTTACCTCCTTTTCATGGGCCAAAGCGAACTCAAATGCATCAAGCGGAGATTTCCAGTCCTTCGGTGGAGCTTCGATTGCATATAATTCTACTCTTCCTCCCCTACTGGCTATATAATCAAAGAATTTCATTGCGTGCATCAACTCTTCCCTCCACTGAACCTTCATCCACTTTGAAAAACCCCTAAGTCCTACGGATTCAAAATAGGCAGCCATGGAAAGATACAAATAGGCAGAGTATATCTCCCTGTTTAGTTGCAAATTCAATTCTCTAACAACTCTATCACTAATGGCCATATCTTTTTTCTTAATTAAATTATTTATAAACTTTTCTCGGTTTTTAAAAAAAGAATTGAACTACATAACTAACAGAAGTTGTAAGCACAATTGCTGAAAGGCAAAGCCTTATCGTTTTTTCGGGCATGAATTTCTGGAATCTCGCTCCCAGATACATCCCAAAAAACCCTCCTATACCAAAAGCTAATCCGATTTTCCAGTCCGGAGGGTATCCTACTGCGTAATAACCCATAATACCGAACAAGGAGGTTAAAAATGTTCCCAGAAGTGTCGCTCCCGCAGTTGTGTAAACGGGCAAACCGAAGACACTCGCAAAAATTGGAGCTAAAATTGCTCCCCCACCTATTCCATAAATTCCACCAATTATTCCGATCACGAATGAAACCGCAAATACTAAGAGCGGGGAGAAAGAGAAGATTTCTCCCCAAAACTCATATTCTATCTTTCTGATCCCAATTTTTTTAGTCTTTACAACAGCATCTGGTGGTAGCCCGGCAGCTAATCTTTTTTCTCTCTCTCTTTTTATCATCCCTACTCTCTCTTTAAACCTTTTTTCAAGCTCAGATATCTTTGGATTCGGTCTAAGGACAGAACTTAAAACTCTGAGACCGAGATATAGTAGGACTAAACCGACAAATAGCTTAAAAAGCTTCGGATCAAGAAAGTAGCTCGACCTTAAAACGGCTCCTATGAAGACTCCAGGAAGAGTTGCAAGAGCGGTTATCGAGACTAAAGGCCAAGCCATTCTTTTCTCTTTTATATAGCGATATATACCACTTGGAATAGCTATGGGATTGTAAACGAGATTCGTTGCGCTCACGGAAGGGGAAGTGTATCCCAGAATACTCACCTGAAATGGAAGCAAAAGAAATGCTCCACTTACACCGGCTGGAGATGTAAAGAAAGCTACTACAAATGATACAAGTGGGAGGAGGAGATCTATCATTTCCACATTTTTTCTCAAAACTTCTTTAAAAATTTTTCCTTTCTAAATGTTTCTATTATTATAACAAAAACCTCGCCCTTCAGGGGATGATAGAGAAGCTTAAATAAATAGAAAGTCTGAATAGAATGCCCAAACGATCCGAGGGAAGTTTACTTGCAGAAGGAAGTCCAGATATGCGTTGTAGGCAAGGTATTCAGGCCCAAATAAATCAAAAGTCCTAGCATTGAATAAAATCAACGAGTATTTTAAGTGTAAAGCCTCCCTTAACGTTGGAAACCTTGTCTTCAAAGTCGGGGTAACTCATCTAATTTTCTGGCTGCAATGATGGAAAGTACTGAAAGTCCCAAAACCGTCAGGCCGATTAAAATGATAGAATGAAGCAATCTAAGCATTCCACGGGAGGCAGCTGAGTTATAAAATACCAGAGAGAGAACTAAAACGGACAATGATAAAACAAACCAGAAGAACCCGAGAACGTAAAGAGTTGCAGAAATTCTTGCTAAAACTTTTTTGGGATAATTCGAAGCTTTACTAATTAATGAAGTCAGGATACTATAGAGAAGCAAAAAAATTGGTAACAAAAGCAAATAGCCTGTGAATTCTAAACCAAAAATTGCTAAGAGAAATGCGATGATCAAGGTTGAGAGTGATAGCCAGAGAAGCAGATGGTACATCACTACTAACCGGAAACCGCTAATATATATTTTTTGTGAGCTACCCTGACTTCAAAGGTAAGGCTTGCGTTAAGAGGGGCGTTACGCCTTCTTTCATCTGCAGGTCAATGAGATTTGTGGATGGAGCTTAGCTTTGAAACATGGGGCTATGCTTGATACTACGCCACAACTTGGGCAAATGCCTACACCTGTGGCTTTTGAAGGGGGTTTATTTATTTAAGTTTAAGATTTTTCTAATTCACCCTTTGGAACCCTCGCCCTTTAGGGCGGGGAGGAGGTCAGCTAGGGGGCGATGTTTTCGGTTACAAACCATAAGAGCGTTTTGAATAAGTTCTGAAAGCTCCAAGTTTCCTTTTACGAGCTAAAGAGGACATTGATTAGATGTTAGCGAAGCAGATGCATTTGAAAAACAGACAAGATCGTTCGGTATATTTAATTTAAAATTTTAAAACACCTATGATAGACATCTAATTTTTATATTATTACAATAGTTATTATCATCGAATGAGAAAGCTTATATTTTCCAAGAAACATTAACTATGTGAGAACCAGTTTCAAGATTTCATTTAAGAAAAAAAGTGTTGGAGTATTTGAAGTAATAAAAAGAAGTGCCAAAGCTGACTGGCTTGACATAGAAACTACAAAAAGCTTATCTAAAAGGTTAATGGAGGAGTTTAAACCTCCTGACGGATATTTTGAAGTTGAAAGATACCCAATTTATTCTAAATTCGTATTTTCAAGTATACATATCCTTTACAATGAAGAGAGCAACGAATTCTTTTATCACGTAAACGAGCCGCCACTCGACGAAGAAGAAAAACAAATAGTCAACGATGTTTTAAGAAAACTGGAATTTTACCCTATAAATCCCAAAGAAATAGTGGATAAGTTTAGCGCTCTAAGAAACAAAGTAAACAGAATTTTTGACGATTTCCGAATAAAAACAGAGGGTGCCAAATACTATAGGCTGTTATATTACATAATCAAAAAGACCATTCTTTACGATCGAATAACTCCACTCATGTTTGACCCTAACCTTGAAGATATATCCTGCAACGGTCCAAAAATACCGATCTATGTTTTTCACAGAAAATACACAAATCTTAGAACGAACGTGGTCTTCGAAGATGAGAGCGAGCTTGATTCCTTTGTAATAAACCTGGCTCAGAAGTGCGGGAAGCATTTGAGCATCGCTGAGCCCATGGTTGACGCCACGATGCCCGATGGGAGCAGG
>JAAOZI010000029.1 GCA_011605865.1 Archaeoglobales archaeon | reverse complement strand
GTTTATAAACACGAAATTGTTGAATTTTTCATGATTCCATTCCAAACTGTCTGGATCGAATACATCGCCTTTGGCTCTCTAATGCTCTTCGTCCTCTTTTACAGACCCGAAGGATTGATAAAAGAAAGACCAGTTATAACAAGGAGGGTTAAATATGGAAAGGGTCCAGTTGTTAATCCAAAATAAGAAGATATCGATCCTCAAAGCTTCAGACCTACCGCTTTTCTACATCCACGGCTCCGGTTGCGATGCAACACTATGGTTAAAACAGCTTGAAGAACTTGGAGGTTTTGCAGTCGATTTGCCAAACCATGGTAAAAGCGATGAATTCAAAATTGAAAGTGTTGAGGATTATGCAGAAATAATATCCGAGGTCATAAAAGAAGTATCTGGAAGCGGAATAATCGCAGGTCACAGCTTGGGTGGAGCTATTGCTCAGATGCTCTACCTAAAACACAAAAATGTTGTAAGAGCTCTAATATTGATAGGAACAGGTGCTAGGCTCAGGGTTTTACCAAAGATTCTTGAAGGACTTGAAAAAACTCCGCTAGAGACTGCAAGATTCGTTGCTGAAATGGCATTTGCAGACAAGAGGTTTGTAGACGAATTTTCAAAGCTTTTTGCAGAAAGGAGCAAAATTCTTCACAAAGATTTGAAAATCTGCGACAAATTCGATCTTCTTGAAGATTTTAAAGCTGGGAAAATAAAGTTTGAAGTTCCTACCGTTGCAATTGTAGGTGACAAAGATTTACTGACCCCTGTTAAATATTCACAGTTTTTCACAAACTACGGTGCAAGGCTCGTAGTCGTTGAAAATGCTGGGCATATGGTAATGCTCGAAAAGCCAGAGGAACTGAATAAAGTTATTAAAAATTTCCTGAAAGAGCTTCACTGACAACTTTCTCCTCTATTTCTTTTGGTAATGAAATTATCCCTGAGAAATCTTTTTTTAAATGATTGAGCGCAAGTATAGCTGCAGAGAAAGTCATATCCATCGCTTCAATCGGAGTTCCATTTGCAATCGCTAAATTTGCTGCATATCCATCTGAAACTAGGTAATACAGTATTCCATCTTTTTCATAGGATTTAACGATTCCGAAATCCTCAACAAGTTTTCCCTCTGCTTCGAATTTTTCTGCTCCCATGTTGACCACTATGCAGCCATCGTTTACGTACTCAAGACCAACCTTTGAATCCGTACAAAGAACCAGTATAT
Organism: Archaeoglobales archaeon; assembly: GCA_011605865.1. Taxonomy (GTDB): domain Archaea; phylum Halobacteriota; class Archaeoglobi; order Archaeoglobales; family Archaeoglobaceae; genus WYZ-LMO2. The sequence goes on along the minus strand of JAAOZI010000029.1, from coordinate 44,797 downwards.
CTGTCCTAGCATCTCTAGAAACTTCAAAGCCAAAAAAACTTGCTCTTAATCTTTTTTCTTCATCTTTGTCCCAAACAACAACCCTACATCCAATTTTTCGCAAAAGATTTGCACAACCTTGGCCAATCTTCCCAAATCCCACAATTCTGACGCTTTTACTTGGCAAATATACGTTTAGCCTTAAAAGGGCCTCGAGAAGACCGAAACAAGTTGCGTAAACACTTTCAAACTCTTTTATCTTTGACGAATCTACCGAAATTGCCTTTATCCTGCATTTGATCTTTTTCAGATAATTCTCCCCAGTTTTTGTTAATTCTACAACATTTATTTCATCTTTTCCTGCCTTTTCTGCAACTCTTGAAAGAACTGCCGAGCAGTCAATAAAGTATTTCGCTTTTATGGCCTCCCTTTTATTTACAACGTCTATTCCTCTCTCCCTAAGCCATTCTATGGCCTCTATCTTTGTTGAGAAGTCATCTAGCTTTGTCGCAAATACCCTAGTGAACTTCGAGAGTTCATAAAGCATACAAGCCGTTTTGGGCTCAAGTGGGATGCAAACTGCTACCTCCTCAACTTCCACTTCTTTCGCAAATTTTTTCACGAGCTTCATTCTATTGCAAAACCAATCAACCGATATCATCTCAAATGAATGCAGTCTCCCGCGTATATTTTCTTTCCACCAACAATTATTGCCCCATCTTCACAAATTTCTGCAACACCTTCAAATATCCCCTCAGATGTGATAACCCTCACTTTTTTACCCAGCGTATCACAGAGATCCCTGTACTTTGCGAATAACTCTTTCCAATTCCCCGAAAGTAATTCAAGATAATTTTTGCCAAAACGAGCGGTAACCCTGTCAAAAACTTCTGTTCTGCTAATTCTATAAAAAGATGAAATCTTACACGCATTGGGAATTTCTACGTCATTTTCAACGTTTATTCCTACACCTACGATGACCTTGTCACCAAAAGATTCTCCTAGAATTCCGCAGAACTTTTTGCCGAATAGAAGAACGTCATTTGGCCACTTTATCCTAGAGTGCTCAATCGCTTCTGCAACTGAGAGGGCAGAGACTAATGTGAGCTTTTCAAGACTGTAAGGTGGCAAGACTATAGAGAAATATAGTCCGCCCCTTTTACTTATCCAGTCCCTATTAAGTCTACCTCTCCCCTTGGTCTGTTCTTCTGCTAAAATTAGTGAGAAGGTTTCACAATCCCTTGCTCTTTCGTTCGTCGAGTCCGTAAGCTCGTAGTAATAAAAATTTTCCATGAACGGAAGATTTTTGAAGGTTATTGATGCAAATTCAAAGGCCTTTCCCGTTCCAACTTCTTCTCTTTTAATCTTAACTCCTGAAGACAATTCCTGCATAACCAACCACAAAATGTTTGTCCGCTACATCTCCACTAGTTGAATAATCCACAAGATTTGCTTTTGCGTTCTTTTCTTTCGAATAGTACATTGCCACGGCGATTGCTCCATATCCGCAAACGCTGGCATCTAATTCGTATATTTTTTTATAGTATTTTGCAACATCCATAGACAAGATTGCATCTATTACAATCCTGTCCCTTTTCCTGCACTCCGCATCGCTCAAATAATGATGCATATCAGAGGATGCCACTAGTACAATTTTTCTACCAGTTCTTTTTTCAGCTTCAATTATCTCCTCGGCAACCTCCTTTGTTGTCTCCTCATCCTGCAACCTTAAGCAAATAACAACTATTTTGAAATTTGAGTGAAGAAACTGCAGAAACGGTATCTGGACTTCCCCGCTATGTTCCTCAACGTGTGCTTCCTCATCTTCAGCAACTATTTTTTTAGGCATTGCCTTAATAAATTCCAGATCGCTCTCAACCTTTCCCAAAGGTGTTAGCCAAGTATCTGTCGAAACTGCAACTGGCAATCCCAAACCTGTGTGGTTCGGACAAACTATCACAAAAGTTTCTGCATCTGGAAGGAGAGAATGGACAGCTCCTGCCGTTTTTCCTGAATATATATACCCGGCGTGCGGGGAAATGCACGCAACCACGCTTGGATCCTTTTTCGGAATTGTAAACTTCCTCAACATTTTTTCAAGTTCATCCCTTTTAGATGGATAAAATGTTCCAGCTACAGCAGGACGTCTCATGAGCTGAATAGTTTTCCCAATTATTTAAACATTTTTAGGTCTTCATAGCCTTTATGGCCGGTAGAGAGACTGACCTCTTCCTGCCCTAAAGGCGAGGTTTTCGGTTGTAAACCAAAGACTTGCAATATTTAACTGCAATCTTTCCTGACAGCTCTGAGATTAGCTTACACGTCTGACAAATGTTCTGAGAAGTCGGTTCTCTGCATATCTCGCATCTCTTCAGGTCTATCTGTGGATTCGTCATCTTTAGACAATCAGATAACTTTTCAAGACTTCTCAAAATTGAGATCTTCCTACCCGGATGTTCTTTTTCGAACTCATAGATAAAGTCCCTTATTGGAGCTCTAACAGGTAACTCGCTATAGGGGCATTCATCGAAAATAAGTTCGTAACCTTTCAGAAATCCATAAATGACTACTTCCTTCTCGTATACTTCCCTAAAAGGTTTTATTCTCATCACCAGACCTTCCTGTTCCCTTTGGGGAATTAGCCTAGCAAGTCTGTCAATATCGGCATTTATGAAGTTCATGAGTATCGTCTGCGCTTCATCATCGAGATTGTGAGCTGTTGCGAGCTTTGTTGCTGATAGTTCTCTTGCAGTCCTGTTCAGAAGATATTTCCTCATCACACCACAATACGTGCAGGGAAGCTTTTCTCCAACTCTCACCATTTCATCCAATGTGGTTCCGAAATTATCCTTGAAACTAACAACATAATGCTCGATTCCAAGCGCTTTTGTAACTTTTTCAGCAACTATCAGCGTCTTTTCTCTGTAGTTTGCAATTCCTTCATCGATTGTTATTGCAAAGAAGTCCAAGTCCCTTCTTCCCCCATACTGCTCGAGAAGGAAATTTGTTAGGGTTACACTATCTTTCCCCCCACTCAATGCAATGGCTATCACATCACCGCTCTTTATCATCTCATATTTCTTGATAACACCCCTAACTTTCTTTTCAAAGAAATTTATAAAATGTTTCTTGCAAAAATGTTTGCCGGAATAACGCTGGAAGTACACGGCATTTCTGTTGCAGTATGAGCACTTCATGGTTTCAAACTTCCCCTGCTGTATACCAATCTCATTTCTTCAATTTCTGGAATCTTCAAAACTCTCTTTGCAAAGTTCTCTATCCTTTCCCTATCCACTGCATGAACCATAAAATAGACCGGATAGAACCATTTCTCACTAGGTATTCTTTCGATTAAATGGGTTATCTGAGGAAACGAAAGTAGCTTTTTCGCAACAGCTTCAGGATTTCTAGTCTTAAGAACAACCATACTGTTAAAGTTGAAACCGATTCCCCTTTCGCTCAGAACCGCGCTGAAATCTCTAGCTACACCTTTTTTTATTAGCTCTCTTATAAGATCAACTGAATACTCCTCATCCAATCCAAGATCTCTAAAGGGTCTTTTCGAAATTGGGAGATTCTCCAATATTTTTATACCTTCATCTAGACCCAATTCGCTTAAACTTGCAACATTTTCAGGCTCTACTCCGTAACTCCAGGAAATGCCCTTTTGCAAATCGTACTTCACGTCCATTTTGTAAACTCTCTTTGTCGGCAGAAAAACAAAGTCCTCGGCTCCAAGCTCTTTCGCTAGTTTTTCGGCAATTTGCCTTACCTCTTCAACATTTCTTCCCTTCAAAGTGAACCAAACATTAAACTCGGCATCTCTCAGAAAATTGTGCTTAACCCTCTCCCCTAGCTCGTTTATTTTCCTAGCTTTTTCTTCAGAAATTTTGAAACCTATAAGCGAGGATTGCCTGTAGTTTGGAAAAGCCCGGTAATTCATATTAGCCCCATATCTCTTTAGAATTCCCAAAGCCCTATATTCCCTTAGTTTTTTGATGACGTCCTCGGGATTTCTCCCCATTTTATCTGCGAGATCTTCTATTGGTGTTGTGGAAATGGGCATTTTGTACTGCACAGCCATGAGAAGTTCAGAATCCAGCATCTTTGGACACCTTTTTCATCTCTTCATTTGCGATTCTCTCCAAAAGCTTCTTCGCCTCTTCAATTTTACCTTCCTCAGACAATCTCAATATTTCCTCGCTAGCTGCTGCAATCGAATAAACGCGCATCCTAACATTTATCGGGATACCGGTTTGTTTCATGTATTTTTTCAGATGATCCATCACAGAAAGGTATGCAAATATCGCCTTATCCTTTTCCAGCAAATCCTGGAACTTGTCTCTAACAAATCTCGCAACCACTCCACTTTTTCCCTCCGTTGTAACCGCAAACCTTATTCCATCCTTTCCTCCCTCAAAGGGAACCACAACTTCCGTCTCACTTGCATCGTTTGCGAGATTTAGCAGGAATTTGTGCCTCTTTGCAAGTTCCTTGAACTTTTCGTTGAAACCCTTATCCCCTATAGCAACGATGACGAGATCAAAAACCGAAAGTTCATCTCCAATATCTTCAACCCTCTTTTCAACTAATCTAATTAAACCTCTCTTTTCAAGATCTCTTAACTCCTCAGAAAACTCCAAACTAAAAACCGTGACTTCAGCTCCTACTTCGAGAAATTTCTTTGCCCTTGAAGTTCCAACATTTCCACCACCTATCACAGCGACTTTTTTTCCCGAGAATTCTATGAAGAGAGGTATCCTCATTCAAAGTCCAGCTTCGCAAGGAGATTTAACCCTATCGCCTTTTTTAGGAAAAAGAAATTTAAGCAACTGAAAACTTTTTTTATGCACGTGCCATGGAGGCTTGTTGCTTCCTGGCACTGTGATGCATGCGGAGTTTGCTGCAAGAAATATAAAGTAAGATTAAGAACTTACGAGTTTCTGAAGCTCAGAGAAACGGGTTTTGTAGAAGAAAAAGCGGGAAGATTCTATATAAAAAAATTAGGAAAACTCTGCCCATTCCAGATCGAAAACCTTTGTATACTTGGGAGCTCAAAGCCAATAGCCTGCAAACTTTATCCCTTTTCCATAACGAAGAAAGGTGAAGAAACAGCGAGTTTCGAATTTGAAGGAGAAGAGTTCTTCGTTTACGTTGACATCTTTTGCAAGAATGTTATACTCAAAAGCGATTTGAGACCCTCTGCAATTATTGAAAAAGAGATAATTGAAGCCTTTGAAATTCTAACTGGAAAGAAGTCCACTCCAAATTTGCTGACTGCTCAGCTCAAATCAACCCAAGAAACTCGAGGGCCTCAATTACTCCGTCCCCGTCGCTTGACGGTGTTATGAGATCTGCAAGCTCTTTCAGCCTTTCACTTGCATTTGCAACTGCAATTTTGAAACCGGCAACCTCAAACATCTCCACATCATTATCCGAATCACCTATAACTGCAAAGTCTCTAACGTTCACACCAATTCGCTTTGCGATAAATTCCAAAGCTTTACCCTTGCTCACATTTACATCGGAAATATGGTAAGCGAAGCCGGAATCAAGTATTTTCACTCCATAGTTCCTCAAAATTTCTCTTGCCTTTTCGATATCAAATGTCCTTCGCATGCAGACCTCGGACTTTCTGTACTCAAAATCCAATAGCTCAATAGTGAAGTACTTTTTCAGCTCTTCAAGAGCTTTTATGCATTTTTCTTTGTTTCCAAGAACTAAATCTTCCCCATCATAGCTGAATCGAACAACTCCCCCGTTTTCACAGATCACTATGTCTGAAACGCCTATTATCTTTGCAACAGCCCTTGCAAAACAGGGTGTGTTTCCGGTCGCAAGTATGACTGGGATTTTAAGCCTTCTTAAAGCCTCCACTGCCCTGCAGTTTATTGCCCTTCTTTTATCGGTCAAAGTCCCATCTAAATCGATGGCTATAGCCTTCGGTACAAACATCCTCAGATCTCTTTCGTTCTCTTCAGTTCGCCGCTTCTTTGGGCAAGCCACTTTATAACTTCATCCCAGAGTGCCAGTCCTCTTCTAGAAACCACCAGACCAACATGGCCCACATCCGCTTTGAATACCGCCTTGTCTTTGCTTCCCACGCAGTCAAGGAACTTCAGCGTGCAATCCGGTGGAGCCAAGTGATCCCTCAAGCCAACTATCGCTGCTGCTGGCATCGTTATGCGCCTCGGATCAACTCTCTTCCCATATATGTAAAGCTTGCCTTCGGCCAGCGCGTTATTTTGATAAAGTTCCTTGGTATATCTAATATAAGCACCGGGAGCAACGTTTACGCCGTCATGGATCCAGCGCTCCATTCTGAAGAAGTCATCCAGAAACTTCTCATCCTCCGCATTCAGGAACATGTTTATGTATTTCCCGAAGTAGTTATCCCAGGGTTCTAGTACTTTGAACCTCTCCGTCAAAAACCATGAAGGAACGTAGCCAAAGGGAGCGACGACCCCTTCGGGGTCAAAGAAGCGCTTGTCAGATAAGTTTACAAGTCCTCCCATTTTCTTTTCAAAGTAAAGTGTTGAAGCTAAGAAAAGGATGTTCCTAACGTTCTCCGGATAAAGGGCGGTGTAAATAGCACTAAGCCCTCCGCCCATGCAGTACCCAAGAATGGAAATCTTTTCCGATTCCGCATCGCTTTTAACATCTTCAACAAAATCGTAAAGAAAGATGTCTATGTAACTGTCCAAAGAGAATTGATCTGCAATCGTTGCATCCCCCCATCTGACCAAGTAGACATTAAAACCTGCCTCAAGGAATTTCCTAATTACACTTCTTTCAGGCGTCAAATCGAGGATATATGGCTTGTTTATCAGGGCATAGACTATAAGCAAGGGTGTCTCGTATTGCTTTTCAGTTTTCGGTTCATATCGAAAGAGCTTTACACCGTCATCAGAAGAAATCTCAACCCTAGGTGTAACGCCAATCTTCACGTCAGGAATCAGATAGGGCTCGTCTTCAGTTATCGGTAGGAATTCGTTGTTTTTTAGGAACCATTCCGAGAGTTTCAAAAATCTCCTGTAGTTCCTAAAAACCTCATACAACATTCGAACCACCCCTAATCTTACCAAGCTCTTCCCTTAGCAATTTCAGCTCTTCCCTTATCTTCCTCGATTCCTTTTTTATATCCCCCTTCAAATCTACATAGGCTTCAGAGAGGGCAATAACATCTTTTCTCGATACCATACCCATTGCATGCAGAATTGCGCTCGTGAAGTTCTGCAAGTTTTGCAGACTACGCAAGTAGACTCTATTTACTGCGTTAACAATTGCCGAAACTACGGCATTGTTCATGTATTCCGAGTAAATTGCTTCGATTCTCTCCATACCTCTGGAAATGGCTACTATCACCGCATCAGCATCGCCTTTCATCAAGGCTTGAGTCAGATCAATCATAAGACCCCAATAAGCCCTATTTAGCTCAAAAAACAGCTTTGAAGTGCTCGAGTAGAATTCCTGTATCTCTTCCTCATCAAGCTCTTTATAGTAAGTCCTGGGATCTATTAGCGCTAGGAAAAATTCATTGAAAGTCTTTGCCGTTTTGAAAGCTTCTTCTAAAAGCCTTGCATCCATATTTTAATCTTTGCTTGAATGTTTAAATATCTTTTGTTCGAAAAGTTCTTCAACAAACCCAAAAAAATCTTCATACGTAAGGAAAACACAGGCTAAGATCTAAAAATTTCCTTTCGCGAAATTAGGACGTAGAGCGAGATTTGACAACTTTTATAAAAATGGATGCCAGAGGTTTAGCTCTGGGATGAATGGGCAAAGTTTTAAATAGTTCTGTGTTGAAGAGGTCTTGGGGATGTTCTTTTGCAGAAAGAAGCCCAGATATGCGTTGTAGGCAAGGTGTTCAGGCCAAATAGATCAAAAGTCCTGGCTTAAATAAAACGCTCAGCGAGTATTTCAAACTTGTAAAGTGGTATCTGGGCTGCAATTCCAAATCGAAGAAATTTTTGCATGAGAAATGCTATGAAGATGCAAAAAGGCTGTTTAATCTCAACACAGCTTTAATCCAGACAGCAAGGGATAAGGCTCTCGAGATATTGAAGAGCTTCGAGGAAAAAAAGAAGTCAGGAACACTTCAAAGACTTGCCATAGATGCGGGCATGTTGCCCGAGTCAATGGAAGGGAATTAAGATGCCCGAAATGCGGGCTGATCTACAATAGATTTGAATGCATGCATAAACATAGCCCATGCCTTAGCGAGGGGCATGGGATAGGAGAGCTTGGCTTTTGAACCGGCAGATGAGGGAAAGGCGTAAAGCTCTCTTAACGCTGGAAGCCTCGCCTTTAAAGGCGGGGGCGGCTCACAGATACAAAAAATGCTTGAAAACTCTGAAGTTGAAAAGACACCTCTAAAAGACTTCGAACAATAATAAAATCTATAGAACTGTTCCGGTCAGTTTTTTATCCCTTTTAATTTCATGGGGGAGCTTTCGGTGAACGGATGCTCTAAATACATCACATCTTTATCAATCTTACCAATTCGGGCTTAGCCTTTCCCCACAGGCTTGAAAAATTAAAGTTTATAAATTTACGCTAAAAAGAAGCGGTTCCCGACCTCAAGGAGTTACATGGTTTTCGCAAAACGAATTAGCTTATTGCCATTCGAATGCAATCTTCCAAGCTACCGAAGGCTACTTCAACCTTCCTTTTCTTAGGCAGATATTCAAGAGCTTTTCCAGAATTGACCATTACGCAACTAAATTTCTCCGTAATCGGCGAGACTACCATACAGGTATCCCTGAAAACCTTCGCTCCTAGCTTTTCAAGTTCTTCAACAATTTTTCTGCTTTCAGAAGCGACAAATCTTGAAGTAAATATCCAGAGCTCCCTTTTTACTTTCCTTCCATTCAGAAGGTTCAGAATCTGCATCAGCTCTTCCTTAGAGCAGTGAGGACAACCAATCGCTATCAAGTCTGCTTCACATTTTTTTCCCATTTTCCCTTCAATTTCAACGATCTCTGCCGGCCTTTCGAAATCCTTCCATTCTGGAGTTATCCCTTCTGCGTGGAACATCGCAATATTGCCGGTCGAAGCTAGGGAAGCTGACAAAAGCTTCAGCTCATCTTTCGAAACTTTTCTATCAAATATGAAATATGGTATTTCCCCGGACAACTCCATTCCTGCTTTATATCCTACTATGGAAAGATCGCCGGAAGCTTTCACGACAACAGTTGGAGCTCTGTTTTCTTTTATATGGAGCCCATAATAAGGCGTGACTCCAGTAATTGCAGAAGCTAGAGCACTTATTCCGCTTTCTCTGTTAGTTCTAGCGCCTATAAGAGAGTTTGCGTAAACTATCGCCGAACTCTCAGCCCATGCCAAATGCTCACCTAATTTTGGTTCCAGAAGGTAGTAAGGTGTGCATGTCAGCGTTATCTCGGCTCCGAGTTTCTCGAATACCTCAATTATTTCAAGTTGCTTTTTTCGAAAATCCTCATTTATTCCCATTTCTCTCCATTTATCGAGGTCCATACCCGCAGGATTCAGAGTCGTTCGCACTTTCACCTTTCCCGCAATCGACTTTAGCCATTCCAATCCTTCATCGCCTATATTGTCATAGCTAACTCCCGAAACGTGAGCAGAAGAGATTTCCACAAAAAAATCGGCCCTGTAAATCTTGCCAAGTGCCAAAATTATCCTTTTACATTTTTCATCAACTTCCATTGCCTCAATTTCCTCGTAGCTCAGCATCCCTTATCTCCTCCTTTAGCCAGTTTGGCAATGCAAAGGCTGAAAAATGGACTTCCGGATTGTAATGCTTTGTTTTTCCCTTTATTTTCCTGTAATTTCTTCTAACATATCTGAAGCTGAAGTCTCCGCCGATTATGAAACTCCAATATGCCATAGGATACGTTGGGACAACGGACGTGAAAACGGTCCTGTTCCTTATAACAGTGGAATTCACTATCATCTTTCTAAACAACTGTCGCTGAATTAATGGAGACTGGGACTGGCTACAGAAAACCCCACATTTCTTGTTGCAAATTTCAAAAAAGTCTCTTCCGAAAAGAGGATCGCTAACACCTACAGGATCCGTTCCATCTACTATGATAACATCAAAAGTCTCGCAATGCTCAATGAATTTTCTCCCGTCTTCTATGACGACTTTGACTCTCGAATCATCGAAAGCGCCAGCGTCTATTTTTAGGAACTTTTTGCAAAGTTCTATAACGTTGTTGTCTATCTCCACAAGTACGACTTTCTCCACATCGTGCTTCAAAACCTCTCTCAATGCTCCTCCATCACCGCCGCCTATTATTAAGACGCTTTTTGCGTTTTTGCAACTGTTCATTGGAACATGCACTAGCATCTCGTGATAAAACGGTTCATCGAATTCTGTAACCTGCACTTTCCCGTCTATCACGAGCATTTTCCCAAAGCTTTCTGTTTCGAATATCTCCACTTTCTGAATCCCATAAGCTTCTGCTATTTTTTTCTTTACCGATACCAGCAATCCACAGCCATTGTATCTTTCAACAAACTCCACAAAAATAGTTAACCCAAGACAAAAATAGCTTTCTTAACAGTTTAAAGCTCTCATGGCCAAAGTTCGGAAAATTCTCTTTTCAACTCAATAAAAAACGGGAAAAAGCGGTCAGGAAGTCAGATTTCCAGTTCATTTTGCATTCAAAATTTCCGTCTGAAACTAATTGATCTCTACCTAATACCACTAAAAAAACTAGTTTTAACTTTATAGCTGAAAACCCACTTTTAAGGCAGAAGAAGAGTTGCAAAGGGTTGTAATCTGCCGTAGAGAGTCTTTGAGGGCAAATTTTGGAATGCAGGCGTTGAAGCTGAGGAAATACTAAAGCTGCTAGGTTTTAAAGCTATGGAATGAAGTTGACTGTACTCAGTTGGAAATAACGGAAACAAGGGTTAAGAGAAAACTAAACAAAGTTTTCAACACGGATATGGCGGCTACCTACAGCAGATTTATTCGTATAGAATTCTTTGCTGAGCTTCTATCCATTCACCGATCCAAGTTTTAAGTTTCTCGATAGAACTTACCTCCACTTCGTAAATGTTTACTATTCCAAGAATATCCCCTTTTTCAACTTCTCCGTCAAGAAGTGGCAGAATAACTGCTTGACTTATTGTTTTTTCCTCCTCAACTCTACTGGCTTTCTCAAGAACTGCATCGATGAAAACCGCATAGGGATTTCTCATTATACCCATCGGGTAGATAAGCGTATTCCTCGGCAGCCTTATCTTTTTGATCGCAACTTTGCGTGGCTTGTTCTTCTCCAGTTTTTTCTTCTCATCGGCAATTATCGGTTCCCATCTACCAACTGGGGACCTTCTGAATCCAAAGGGATCCATTTTCATAGCTTTTCTTATTACCCCTCCTCCGCTGCGGTATACCATCGCAAACTCCTTCTTTTCTCCAGTTATCAGAGGTTTGAAGTCTTCTAGACCAATGTAGTAAACACAGAGAACTCCCAGCATGTCTCCTTTTTCAATTTTTCCGTCCTCTACAGCTAAGAAAATCGCTTCCGTTATCATCTTCTCTTTCTCAGCCCTTGAAGGTTTCCCTACTTCAATTACATCCACCAGAGAGCCATATGCATTCATCATGAAACCAATAGGAACAACGACGGTGTTCGGCGGAAGTCTAATTTCCCTTATTCTTATCCTTCTAACTTCGCCGGGATGAACTTTCAATTCTTCCTCAGAAACCACCGGCTCCCAGGTAGCGATATGCGTCTTTCCATAACTTATATCCTCTACTTCGACTTTCTCTCTGTAAATATTTCCATCATCCCTCCAAACAAGGTTACCAGAAACTTTCTCCTTGATCACTTCAACTTTGGCTGATCCCAATCCAAGCGTTTTTCCAACCAAACCAGTTTTAACGAAGAAAACTTTTAAAACACCGACTATGTCGCCTTTCTTTATCTCTCCGTTGTCTATGGGTAAGAAAACAACGTTATTTATGCACTTATCTTCCTCGACTCTTGTAGGAATGCCGCATTCTACTACATCCAGCACACTACCAAGTGCGTGGCGCATTATGTTGAGCGGTCCTACTATTGTGTTCGCAGGCAATGTTATTGTTTGAACTTTCACAATTGCTGGTTTTCCTTTCTCAACCACAGTATCCCTGTCAGCTACCAGCGTTTTCAACTGTGTAACTGGTGCCATTCTAAATCCAAATGGTTTAAGCTTTATTTCCAGCTTATCCAACTTTCCACCGAACACATCGACCCAATACTTTAATGTAACATCCATTATTCCACCTTCATTAATAATTAAACGTTATTGTTTATAAACTTTTCGATTTGCAAAAGTTAAAAAACTTTAAATTAAAAAAGAAAGCCGTGAAAGTCTACGTTCTCCGCCTTGGCCACAGAATCAACAGAGACCAGAGAATATCAACGCATGTAGCCCTAACAGCAAGGGCTTTTGGCGCAGAAGGGATTTATTTCGACAAATTTGACAAAAGTCTATTCGAAAGCGTTAAAAAAGTAGTTGAAAGATGGGGCGGGAACTTCTTTATAGAAACAGCAGAGTGGAGAAATTTGCTTAAAACATTCGACGGCCTAAAGATACATCTTACAATGTATGGAACTCCGCTGCCGGAAAAACTAGATGAAATCAAAAAAGCAGAAAAAATATTAGTCGTAGTAGGATCCGAAAAAGTCCCTAAGGAAGTCTACGAGCTTTGTGACATGAACATTTCAATAGGTCTTCAGCCACACAGCGAGGTGGCAGCATTGGCTGTTTTTTTGTATCTAGTGCTGAACAAGGTTTTCACGATCGAGTTCAAGGACGCAAAAATTAAGGTAATACCATGCGAGAGGGGTAAAAAGGTTTTAAAACTCGAATAAAATATGAACTGTGATTCATCCCATCGAATATCGGTACGGAACAAAAGAAATGAAAAGGATTTGGAGCGAAGAAAGTAAGATAAGAAGAATGATCTGGGTAGAAATCGCACTTTTGAAAGCTCTTTCAAAAATGGGATACCTAAGCAAAGATGAAGTTGAGAGGGTTCGAAAGAATGCCAGAAAGATTAAGCCCGAAAGGGTAAAGGAAATAGAGGAAGAAATAAGGCACGATATAATGGCTTTAGTTAAAGCGATTGGAGAGGTTTCAGATTGCAGATGGATACACTTTGGGGCGACTTCAAATGACATAATTGATACGGCAACAGCAACGCAGCTCAGGGACAGCGTTCTAATACTAGAGGAAAAGATAAAAAAGCTAGGTAGAATCTTGGCCGAGAAAGCACTTGAATTCAAAAATGTTGTCTGTCTCGGCAGAACTCATGGACAAGCTGCCCTACCAACAACTTATGGATTCAGATTTGCTCTCTGGGCGTCAGAAGTTGCTAGACATTATATAAGGTTGCAACAGATAAAGGAGAGACTACTTGTTGGAAAAATGAACGGAGCCGTTGGAACTCAGGCAGCCTTTGGAAAAGACGGTTTCGAAATAGAAAAGGAGGTAATGAGAGTCCTTAATCTCAAGCCTGCAATAATATCTTCCCAAATTATCCCAAGAGATATTTACTGCGAGTATCTGGAATTTCTTGCAAATTTGGCCACCACGCTAGAGAAAATCGCACTAAACTTCCGAATTCTGCAGAGAAGCGAAGTAGGAGAGCTAATGGAAAAGTTCGAGGCAAAACAGGTGGGAAGTTCCACAATGCCACATAAGAGAAATCCCATAGACAGTGAGAACATTTGCGGACTTGCAAGGATAGTCAGAGCATTTGCCGAGCCGCAGCATCAGTCTGCAATTCTCTGGGAGGAAAGGGATCTGACAAATTCGTCAGCCGAAAGAATTACGCTTCTGGAGGCAACAATTCTTGCAGATCATATCCTAACAAGAATGATAAAGGTTGTTCTTGGGATTGCCATCGATCTGGAAAACGTCAGAAAGAACCTCGAAATGCAAAAAGGGTTAAACATGAGCGAGGCGGTAATGATTGCCCTGACAAAAAAGGGAGTAGATAGGCAAATTGCCCACGAAATACTAAGGAGGGCTTCAATGAGGGCCTACGCCAATAAAAGCTCACTCCTCGAAGAACTGCTTAAAGATGGAGAAATTATGCAATACTTTACGAAGGAAGAGCTATCTGAACTACTCAAGCCGGAGAACTATCTCGGCACAGCATTGGAGAGAGTTGAAATGGTTGTCGATTGGGTAAAAAGAGTTCTTGAATGAGAGCCGAGGAGAGGATAATTTCCCTGCTCGAATCCGCAAAAGACAGAGGACTTTTGCAGAGTGAAATAGCAAAAAAATTGAATCTTTCAAAGTCAACCGTTTCGGAAATTCTATCCCAGCTAGAGGAGGAAAGGATCGTTTTCAGGGAAGAGGTATCGCAGAAAAGCTACAGAGTTTGGCTTATAAAGCATTGCCCGAGACCGATAGATGGTGTCCTAAGAATCGGATTCCTTAAAGCAAGCGAATACGCTAAAGTCGTGGATGCCGGAGAAAAAGTAAATGCAATATTCAAATTATACAGGAACGGCTTAGAGGCAACAAAAGATCTTGTTCATGGATGCGTGGATATACTAGCATCTCCATTCATTACCCAAGTATTCTTTGGAGTTCTAATGAAAAACATAAAGATATTCAGGGTTGTTGCGATGAACGGAAGTGGAATAGCTTTTTCAAATGCAAAAGGGTTTGGATGCTCCGAATTTTCCACAATGGAAAGGATGTTGAGAAAGTACGTAAAAGTAAAGGGTATAAAGGAGGAGATAAAGTTTTTTGATTCCCCCGAAGAGATGATAGCGAACTTCGGGAAACTCAAAGGAATAGCAATTTGGGAGCCCTATCTTTCGACTTTCAGCTGTATTGAACACTTTAGCGAAATCTTGGGGGACTTTGTTTGCTGTTCGCTAGCCGTTAATGAGGATTTCCTAACGCTCAATCGAGATTTGTTTGAAGATTTCCTAAAATATTACGACAAATCCTCAGCTAACAGTGGAGTGGCAAAAATTGCTGAGATAATAGGATTCCCAAAAGAAATAGTAAAGAAATCTCTTTCCAGCTACGATTTCAATGTTGGAATTGAAGAAGCAGAAAAGGAGGCAACCGATTTAGGTTTTGGAAGAATTGAGGAAATCCTTTATTTTTATTAAATCCCTCAACTTCAAAATACTTTCAAACTGCAATTCCCCCTCTTCTCTGTCAACAACCGCCAAAATCTTAACAACTTTTCCCCCTCTATGTTCAACCCTCCTTGCAACTGATATGGCCGATTTTCCCGTTGTTATGACGTCTTCAACTACAACCACTCTTTCCCCCGGCTTCAGTTCTCCAACCATGTCATCACTTAAGCCGTGTTCTTTCTTCTCTTTTCTGAAAATTATAATCGGTTTTCTAAGCTTTAAAGAAACAGCCGTTGCTATAGGTACTCCGCCCAATTCTATGCACGCGATTTTGTCGAATTCTATATTTACCAGCTTCTCACTCATCGCCTCCGCTATCATTTCCAAAATATCCGGAAAAGTGGATGCCATCTTGATGTCAACATAAACATTGCTCCTTTTTCCAGATGAGAGAACAAAATCACCGAATTTCAGAGCCCCTACTTCCAACAATCTCCTCGCAAGCCTATCCACGGAAATCACAAATATAAAAAAGTTTAAACGCAGCCGGTCGGTTTCGGCAAACCGGCAATCCTACAGGCGTCCTTTGCTGGACCTTGTGGGAACAACTTATAGATGTACTGAAGATCTACATGCGGTCCTATATCTTTCTTCATCTGTTTCACAAGCATTCTAATGGGCGGGGCTACACCATATTTAATGAAATAATCCCTCAGGTATCTTATAACCTTCCAGTGTTCCTCCGTAAGCTGAAGGATTGGCTGCGGAGTAAACCTTGAATCTGCCGCTATTGCCTTTGCAACTTCTTCATCCCACTGCTCCCAGTCCTGTAGAAAACCATCTTCATCGAGCCTCAGTTTTTTACCCTTCACTTCGAGCTCCGGCATTCAATCACCCCATTTCTCCTTCCACCCGTTATATAAATAGCTTGCGATTTTTGATTTCAGAGGACGAGAATGATATATACCGAGAGTTTAACTGAGCACAATGACGCTAGAAAAGGAGTATCTCGATATCTCATTTCTAAAAGAGAACGGATTCATTAGAAAAAAGTGTCCAAAATGCGGAAAATACTTCTGGACAACAAGGGAAGATAGAGAAATCTGCGGCGATCCTCCCTGTGGAGGATACACCTTCATTGGTAATTCCCCGTTCAGCCGCATTTTCGAGCTTTCTGAAATGAGAGAATTTTACCTGCGCTTCTTTGAGGAGAGGGGACACAAGAGAATTGAAAGGTATCCAGTTGTGGCAAGATGGAGAGATGATATTTATCTAACCATTGCGAGCATTGCGGATTTTCAGCCATTTGTCACATCTGGCATTGCTCCACCCCCGGCAAATCCTCTGACGATTTCACAGCCCTGCATAAGGCTAGACGATCTCGAAAGCGTTGGGAGGACTGGAAGACATTTGACTCTCTTCGAGATGATGGCACATCATGCCTTTAACTACCCAGAAAAAGAGATATACTGGAAAAACGAGACGGTAGCTTATTGCACAGAACTACTAGAAAAACTCGGGGTTAAAAGGGATGAAATAGTATACAAGGAAGAACCGTGGGCCGGCGGCGGAAATGCTGGTCCCTGTCTTGAGGCAATAGTAAGAGGTTTAGAACTGGCAACTCTAGTCTTCATGAACCTTGAGCTGAGCGAGAATGGCGATATCGTGATAAAAGGAGAGAGATACAGAAGGATGAAGAATTACATTGTCGACACAGGTTATGGTCTCGAAAGGTTCGTCTGGATGAGCAAAGGAAGCCCCACAGTTTACGATGCAATCTTTGACGGAGTTTTAGACGAGATATACAGCTCCAGCGGACTGAAGGAACTAAAGAAGAGAGATTTTAGAAATATCATAGCAGAAGCTTCAAAACTTGCAGGACTGGGAATTCCAAAAGATTCCCTGCCATTCGAGGTTGCAAAGAGATTCGATATGGATATAGATGAAGTTAGGCAAACGATCGATTCCGTTGCAAAGGTTTACGCGCTCGCGGATCACAGCAGATGCATTCTCTTCATGCTTGGAGATGGGTTAGTACCCTCCAATGCTGGAGCTGGGTATCTGGCCAGATTGATGATAAGGAGAAGTCTAAGACTGGCTGAAGAACTGCAAATATCGCTAGAGCTATCGGATCTAGTTGAAATGCATAATAAAATGCTTGGATTCAAATTTGAAATCCCTCTGGAAACGATATACGAAATTCTAGAGCTCGAAAAAGAAAGGTTCAAGACAAGCATAGAAAAAGGTGTAAAGATAGTAGAAAGAACCGTAGGGAAAAAGAGGAAGATAGGCAAAGACGATCTTATAGAATTTTACGAATCCCACGGACTTCCGGCCGAACTAGTTTACAGAATTGCAAAAGAAAAAGGAGTTGAAGTTGAGGAAGTTGACGTTTACAGCGAACTCGCAAAAATGCATTCCAAGGCCGAAAAGGAGAAGAAGGAAATAGTGACACTGAAAAACGTATATCCAAAGACATCTAAGCTCTACTACGAAAATCCGAAGCTTTTTGAATTTACCGCAAAAGTTCTTGGATTCGAAAACGGATATCTAATCCTCGATAAAACCGCTTTTTATCCCGAAAGCGGGGGACAGGAGAGTGACACTGGATACATAATTTCTAACAGTGAAAAATACTTTGTTTCGAAGGTTCTTGAGATTGACGGAATAGTTCTCCATAAAGTCGAAAATGCAAAAGAAATAAAGGGAGAGGTAAAGGGTGTTATAGATGCCGAGAAAAGGCTCAGACACATGAGGCATCATTCTGCTACTCATTTGCTGTTGTACACACTCCAGAAGCTTTACGGAAAACATGTATGGCAAGCTGGTGCCAAAAAAGAGGCGGAAAAAGCCAGACTCGATGTAACCCATTACAAAAAACTGAGCGACGAGGAAATAAGGAGAATCGAAATGATTGTAAACAAAGAAGTATTCGCGAACAAGCCAATAAAATGGTTCTGGATGGACAGGATTGAAGCCGAGAGAGAGTTCGGTTTCAGGCTTTACCAAGGTGGAGTTCCTCCGGGAAGGGTAATAAGAATAGTTCAAGTTGGAGACGACGTTCAAGCCTGTGGAGGGACTCACTGCTCAAGCACAGGAGAGATCGGCCTGATAAAGATACTGAACGTTGATGCAATTCAAGATGGAGTACTCCGATTCGAATTTGCAACTGCTGAGGCTGCTATCGAAGCCATTGCAAAAATGGAGGCGATCCTTAAAGAATCGAGCAAAATTCTGAGGGTTGAACCAAAAGTTCTGCCAAGAACCGTTGAGAGGTTTTTTGAAGAGTGGAAAGAACAGAAAAAGGAGATAGAAAGACTTAAAGAAGAGCTTGCGAAGATTAAAGGAGAGGTTTTGCTTAAAAATGCTGAGGATTTCAATTCAGTCAAGGTAGTAGTTGAAATATTAAGCGCGGATATGAACGAACTTTTGAAACTCGGAGACTACCTCTCAAAGAGGGGGGCAGTTGGATGTCTAATGGCAAAGAGCGAGGGAAAGGTATTTGTTGTGACATTTGCCGGTAAAGATTACGATGCTAGGGAAATATTAAAGAAGGTTGGTAAATATGCGAAAGGAAGTGGTGGGGGAAAGAAAGAACTTGCCCAAGGAGCAGTTGCAGTCCTACCAAGCAGAGAAGAAATTCTTCGTGTCGTCTTCGAATATCTTGCAAGGAAATCTTGAAGTAATACCCGTAAAAGGTTTGCCTCTGATTAAAGAGGGGGACAACATAGCGAAGCTGATAAGCGAGAAGGTGGAAGTAAAGGACGGCGACGTGATCGTTGTATGTTCTACGATAGTTTCAAAATCCGAAGGGAGGGTGAAAAATCTCTCCGACTACAAACCAAGTTCGCTGGCCATAGAATTGAGCAAGAAAGTTGCAAAACCACCTGAATTCATTCAGGCTGTTATAGAGGAGAGCGAGGAAATTCTAATCAGAGAGCCTTTCCTTCTTGTTAAAGCAAAATACGGCAACATTTGCGTCAATGCAGGCATAGATGCATCAAACATCGATAAAGGAAAAATACTGCTCCCTCCGATTGACCCAGACAAGAGCGCAGAGAGAATTAGAAGGGAGTTTGAAAAGCTTGGAAAAAAAGTTGGAGTTATAATCACGGACACAAACGGAAGATGCTTCAGAAAGGGAGTAGTTGGAATAGCAATGGGAATTTCCGGAGTTTCCGCAATGAGGGATTGGAGGGGCGAAACAGATCTCTACGGCAACAAGCTTGAAGTAACGGTTGAATGCATCGCTGACGAGATAGCGGCTTTTGCAAATCTTCTTATGGGAGAAGCTGGAGACGGAATTCCAGCAGTAATCTTCCGAGGTCTAAAAGTTCTCGGTGATGGAAGCGCAAAAGAAATCTACAGAAGCGAGGAAGAAGATGTAATCAGAAGATGCCTGAGAAAGTGCTCCTAGTAGGAACAAACGTCAGAAACGTTGCCCAATCGGCAAAAAAAGCCGGATATGATGTCTACGCGATCACAAAATATGCTGACCTAGATTTAAAGCTATACTGCAAAGAAGTTTATGAAATGGGTGGCGATTGCAGAGCCTTGGCCGAAAAAATTGCTCAAGAAAAGAATGCCAAGGTAATTCTTTGTTCCAATGCTGAAACCCTTGAAGTCAATGCAGACCTGCTTTGCAATGATCCGAAAGAAAGTAAGAGGATAATAGACAAGCTGGAATTTTACAAAATACTCGAAAAAGCCGGTATACCACATCCAGAAGTACTGAAAAAACCCGAAGGTAAAGCAATTGCAAAGCCAAGAATTGGTGGCGGAGGAGAAGGCGTAAAGTTTGCAAATGGAGATGAAAAGGGAGTAATATTCCAGAGATTTATTGAAGGGGTTCCTTGCAGCGTCTCGCTTATATGCGGAAAAGAGATTTTGCCGATTGCCATAAACAGGATTTTCTCCGGATGGAAAGAAATGTACGCCAACGGATTCAGATACAGCGGTAATCTCACCCCTCTGATCGTTGATGATGAAAAAAGAAGAGAAATTGAGAGAATCGCTATAGAAACTGCTCAGCTTTTCGATTTGAGGGGTTCCGTCGGAGTTGATTTCATTCTAGCAGAGAAACCCTATGTTCTAGAACTTAATCCGAGATTTCAGGGGTCTCTGGACAGCGTGGAATGGTGCTTTGATGTCAATCTTTTTTCTTTACATGTAAAAGCCTTTGAAGAGAAGAGAATTGAAAAACCAAATGCAAAAAGATTCGCAATTAGGGCAATACTATTTGCCAAAGAAGATATTTCAATAAAAAAAGACCTGACAGGAAACCCATTCTTCGCAGATATCCCTTGGGGCAAATACAAAAAAGGAGATCCTGTTGTTTCCATCCTTGCAGGCGGAGGCGAAAAAGAGGTATTTAAAAAGGTATTTGAAAGGAGAGATATTTTTTTAAGAATTGTCAGCCATAACCAATCGGCTTAGCGGAAACTTTGAGCTTCTCAGTCTTTATTCTCTCCTCGAATCTTTCGTAGAAGCTTAGCATGGCCTCACTCACGCTTGGTTTTATCTTCTTAATTGCCTCATAGAAATGTCTCATCTCGATCTTTTCAGCATTGGGGTTTTCTCTGAGCGCGAGCATAACAGCCTCTCTGCAAATTGCCTCTATGTCGGCGCCAACATAACCTTCAGTCATTTCTGCCAATTCGTTGAGGTCGACGTCTTCAGCCAGAGGCATGTTTCTGGTATGTATCTTAAATATCGCAAGCCTGCTCTTCTTATCCGGCGGTCTGACATAAACGAGTCTGTCAAATCTTCCAGGTCTTAGCAGCGCTGGATCCAGTATATCGGGCCTGTTCGTTGCGCCAATGACAATAACTCCATGCAATTCTTCAAGACCATCCATTTCTATCAGAAGCTGATTCAGCACCCTCTCCACCGCCCTGCTGCCCTCATCTATTCCTCTCATTTGCGCAATTGCATCTATTTCGTCAAAGAATATTATGCAAGGTGCAACCTGTCTCGCTTTTCTGAAGATCTTCCTTACTGCTTTTTCGCTTTCTCCAAGCCACTTGCTTAGCAGCTCACCGCCCTTAATGCTTATGAAGTTAGCCTCAGACTCATTCGCCACAGCCTTCGCAATTAAAGTCTTTCCAGTACCCGGAGGGCCGTAGAGCAGGACTCCTTTAGGCGGTCTTATTCCAAACTTCTTGAATTTCTCAGGATACTTGAGAGGCCATTCAACCGCTTCGATTATTTCCCTTTTCACATCTTCAAGACCGCCAACGTCTTCCCATGTCACCTTGGGAATCTCCACAAGAACTTCCCTCATTGCAGAGGGCTCTATTTCCTTAAGGGCCTCAAGGAAATCCTCCCACTTTACCCTCATTGACTCAAGAACTTCTATTGGAATTTCCTCCGCCTCAAGATCTATGCTCGGGAGATACCTCCTCAGCGCCTTCATCGCCGCTTCCTTGCAAAGAGCTTCGATGTCTGCACCTACGAAGCCGTGAGTTTGATCCGCAAGTCTCTTTAGCATGGCCCTTATTATTTCGTTCTCAACCTCATTCAGAACTTCTTGTGGGAGAATGGATTTAACTGTCCTCTCTATTTCCTGTTCTTTTTCAAGCTTTTTAACCTCTTCAATTGCAAATTCTATGTCTTTATGTACCTTCGGATCTTCAATATTCTTCTTAATTCTTTCAAGAGCTTCTAGAACGAATTCTCTCAGATATTTCGGTTCCAAGGGCATGTTACGTGTGTGAATTTGAAGAATCTCGAATCTACCTTCTCTGTCCGGAACGCCGATTTCTATCTCCCTGTCAAACCTACCGGGTCTTCTTAAAGCGGGATCTACCGCATCGATTCTGTTTGTAGCTCCTATTACTATTACCTGTCCCCTCTCTTCAAGACCATCCATTAAAGTCAAAAGCTGTGCTACAACTCTCCTCTCAACTTCTCCCGTAACATCCTCCCTTCTCGGTGCAATTGAGTCTATTTCATCGATGAATATAATACTTGGGGCATTCTGCTTTGCCTCTTCAAATATCTCCCTGAGCCTCTGCTCCGATTCACCATAGAATTTGCTCATTATCTCCGGACCATTTATCGTGAAGAAGCTAGCCCCTATTTCATTCGCCACAGCCTTCGCAATTAAAGTCTTTCCAGTACCCGGAGGGCCGTAGAGCAGGACTCCCTTGGGCGGTTCGATGCCGAGGCGCTTGAAAAGTTCCGGATACTTCAAAGGAAGCTCTATTATTTCTCTCACTTTCTGGAGCTCTTCCTTCAGCCCACCGATGTCCTCATACGTAACCCCGGCTTTGCCCACTTTTTCAAAGCCCCTAACTGGATGATCGCGGTATATAACCCTAGTCGATTCATCCATTATAACAGGCCCCTTGGGTTCCGTTTTCAGCGCGACAAAAACTACCGCCTGATTCTGCTGCCCATATCTCCCGAATCCGGTTATCGCGGGGGAGCCTATAAGCGGGAGTAAATCCCCTTCAACCAAAGGCCTTTTCAGGAACTGATGCTTCAAATATTCTCCCGGATCTATTCCGTATATCCTCATCTCTATTTTCTTTGTTGGAGCCAAAACAACTGTTTTTGCTATCGAGTAATTTGCCTTCCTAATCTTAACGAGATCCCCAACTCCCACCCCTGCGTTTTCTCTTGTAAAGTGGTCTATTCTTATTATGTTCTTTCCCCAATCCCTTTTCGGGGATCTCCAAACTTTCGCGACGGTCTTTCTTTTACCCTCTATCTCTATCACATCTCCCGGAGAAATTTGAAGTTTCATCATCGCATCAGGATCAAGTCTCGCTATTCCCCTTCCCGAATCACTCGGATAAGCTTGGTTGACTTTGAGCGTGAGCTCCATCTTTTCACCTACACCTTTTTATTTTGGGTATTAAAAAGACTTGTGGTGGTTTGATGAAAGTTGCGATATTTGACGCCTTCAACGGAGCTAGCGGAGACATGATAATTTCAGCCCTGCTTGGTGTTTCGCTAGATGAAGATGACCTAGAATCTGTAAAAAATGAGCTCTCACTCGATATAGATTTCGAAATCGGAGAAGTGATGAAAAAAGGGATAGCAGCAAAGAGGGTCGTTGTGAAGGAAAAAAGAACGGAGAGGAATTTCAAGGAAATAATAGAGATGCTCGAAAGATCAAAAATCGAAAAGGATATAAAAGAAGATGCAAAAAAGATTTTCGAAATTCTCGCAAAAGCCGAGGGAGCCGTTCATGGAAGGGATTATAGAAATGCGGTTTTTCACGAGCTCGGGGGAGATGATGCCATTTTCGACATCGTTTGCTCCGCAATGGGGATAAGAAGGTTGCTGCGCGAAGGCTACAGGATATTTGCGAATCCAATAAGAACTGGAAGCGGTTTCGTTGAATTTTCGCACGGAAAATATCCGGTTCCAACACCCGCAGTCCTTGAAATCTTGAAAAAATCGAAGCTCGAGGTTGTGTTTGAAGGTAGCGGGGAGCTTCTGACTCCCACAGCTTCCGCTATACTTGCATACTACTGCGAGGGGGTGTTTAGACAGCCCCTGAGGATAGAAAGAATTTCCTACGGGGCGGGAAGCCGGGAAAGCGATGTCCCGAACGTTATAAGGCTGATTCTTGGAATTTCTGAGATCCATGACAGTATTGCGGTTCTTGAAACACAAGTAGATGACCTCAGCGGCGAAGAAGTTGGCTTTGCTCTCGAAAAGATCAGAGAGAAATGCATCGATGCAATTGCAATTCCAGCAGTGGGAAAAAAATCCAGACCCACTATTTTGATGAGAGTAATTGCCACGATGAGCGAAGCTGAAGATATCGCAAGGATTTTGATGAAAGAGACTGGAAGTTTAGGAGTTAGAATTATCCCCGTGTATCACAGAACAATTGCCGATAGGGAAATAGAGGAAAAGGAGGTATGTATAATGGGAAAAAATTTCAGAGTAAAGTTCAAGCGCTCAAAGAGCCTAGGAACCTTCAAACCGGAATTTGAAGATGTCGCTAGAATTGCTAGAGAGCTCGAAATTCCAATTTTCAAGGTTTACCAGATGCTGAGGTGCGAAGATGTTCATTCCGAGCGGAAGTAGTTGCATAGACGCTCTTCTAGGAGGGGGAGTTGAAACCGGGACTTTAACCCATATTTTCGGTGCTAGCGGAACTGGAAAGACTACCCTATGCCTAATGTTTGCCAAGAACGCGGCAAAACATTACAAGGTAGCTTATATAGACACTGAAGGTCTATCTGCCGAAAGGGTGAAGCAAATCTTTCAGGAAGATCTATCCCTGTTTTCAAACGTGTATGTCCAGGAAGTTTTTACTTTCAAACAGCAGGCCGCAGCACTAAAGGAGGCTGAAAAGTTTTGCAAGGAAGAGAACGTAAAGCTAGTAATTGTTGACAGCTTTACTGCCCTTTACAGAAGCGAGCTCGAAGATGAGGAGAGGCAAGTGAAGATAAAAAGAGAGCTAACTGCCCAGCTAACATTTCTTCTAAGCCTTGCGAGAAAACTGGATCTCGCAGCTATAATCACCAATCAGATGTTCACAGATGTAAAAACAGGACAGGATAGACCTTTGGGCGGAACAAGTTTGGAGCATCTTTCCAAAACCGCTATTCTTCTCGAAAAATTAGGCTCGGTTAGAAGGGCAATTCTTGTGAAACACAGATTTAAAAAAGAGGGGGAGAGCTGCGAATTCGTTATAAGTGATAGGGGAATTGAACCCTAAAGCAGCGGCAAGCTCCCCGTAATCTTGTCTATTTTCTTTGCTTCATCTGGCCCTATTACCAAGGCGGTAATCGTTCCCGGTGGCACTTCCGTAAGTCCTGCATCTTCTACAATTGCGGTCACCAGTTTCTCTCTTTCGGCCTTGTTTTTTATTTCAAAAAGCTCATCCAAGTTTCTAACCTTCAGAACTATCTTTTTCTGTCCCTCTCTCAGCCAGGCGTCTCTTTTTTCTTTTTCACTCTTCAGAAAACCAAGAATGCTTGCATGAGCCACTTGAACTGCCAGCTTACCTCTTGATAAGTTCAGATCATCCCTGACCACTATAACCTGTTTCAGTTCCATATTTTCACCAGTTTAATTCTTTTTCATCATAGGCTCTAGATTTGCTCAGCCATCTATTTCCGATTTCCAAGGCCATTTTCTCATCGAAATCTCCAATGTAGATCTTCTCACCGTCAAAGCTAACAACCTCCAAGGGAACAGCTATGAATTTGTCATAGACCTTAACTATCAAATGATGCTCGAAAACATCTATGCTCTCTCCGAACTCTTTACCGTCCTTGTATACGAATCTGCAAATTAGATCCATGCCCCCTGTAGTCAAGCTATTTAAAATCTTCCACAGCCAAAAAATCAGGAATACCTAACAATCTCACAATCCCCTTCATAGTTCTCCTCAAAAATGCCCCTAAGTTTTCCGCTGCAAACAGGACAGCTATTTCTCTCAGAAATGGGAATTTCAAAGAAGTCCATTGAACCCAAATCGAGACGAATAACTCTTCCCGTTAAAAGTTTCCCGTAACCGGTTATTATTTTAATAGCTTCCAGTGCCTGGAAACATCCAAAAAGCCCTGCTACTGCACCAACTATTGCCCTAGCCTGCAAACTAGGTGCCTTTGGAATGTAACAGCGGTAACAGGGTTTTCCCAGAAAGGTCGCTATTTCCCCCTCAAGGGCATAAACGGCAGAATGAACAAAGGGCTTTGAGAGCAGACTGCATGTATCATTTATCAAAAAACGGGTTGCAAAGTTGTCAGGACAGCCCAAAATTACATCATAATTTTTTATGATTTTTTCTGAATTTCTAGGATTTAGATGATATGGATAAACGTCAACGACAACTTCTGGATTGAGCTTTTCAACAAAAATGCACGCCGACTCAGCCTTGTTTATTCCAATGTTTCCCGCATGTATTGTTTGCCTCTGCAGATTCGATTCATCAACAATGTCCCCATCAACTATCCCCATTCTCCCAATCCCGGCTGCAGCAAGAAACTGAATTGCAGCGCTTCCTAGCCCTCCTGCCCCAATTACAAGGGCAGAGGAGTTCAGCAATTTTTCCTGGCCCTTTAGACCAAAAATTTCTATTTGCCTCGAGTATCTTTCAAAATTAAACATCAAGACTTCTCACCTCTTTAGCATGGGCAAGTATGAAGTTCTTTCTGCTTTCAACATCTTCCCCCATCAGGATTCTGAAAAGTTCATCCGCTTTCTTCGCGTCTTCTATTTTCACCTGAATCAGTATTCTTTTTTCAGGATTCATAGTGGTTTCCCATAACTGTTCGGGATTCATTTCACCAAGCCCCTTGTATCTTTGAACTTCAGCATCTCCGAGTTTTTCCAGCAATTTCTTAAGTTCGGCATCGCTGTACGCATAGTATATCTTCCCACCCTTTTTCACACCGTAAAGGGGTGGCTGTGCGATAAAAAGCCTCCCAGCTTCGATCAGGGGCCTCATGTGTCTGTAAAAGAATGCGAGGAGCAGAGTTCTTATATGAGAACCGTCGACATCGGCATCAGTCATGATTATGATTTTCGAATACCTTGCTTTGCTTAGTTCAAAGTTCTCGTCTATTCCCGCTCCGATAGCGGTGATTATCGCCTTTATTTCCTCGTTTTTCAGTATTTTAACCATTCCAGCTTTTTCAACATTTATTATCTTGCCCCTTATTGGGAGAATTGCCTGAAATCTCCTATCTCTTGCCTGCTTAGCTGAGCCACCAGCTGATTCTCCCTCAACTATAAATAGCTCCCTCTCTTCAACCTTCCTCGAAGAGCAGTCCGCAAGCTTTCCGGGTAATGTGATTGATGCTTCTTCCCTCTTCTTTACAAGCTCCTTAGCCCTTTTTGCTGCTTCTTTAGCTCTTTTAATAAGAATGAATCTGTTTATCAGCGCTTCCGACTCCTTCGAATTTTCTTCAAACCATTTTAATACTCCCGAATATACCACGGATTCGACAACCGTTTTGACTTCGCTGTTTGTCAGCTTGCTTTTAGTCTGCCCTTCAAACTGTGGGTTCGGAACCTTAACACTTATAACAGCAGTTAAACCCTCCCTTATCTCCGCACCGCTCAGAATCTCGAACTTCTTAAAGTTCCTTTTTCCGTATTCGTTCACAGCTCTCGTTAGCCCCGCTTTAAAGCCAACAACATGAGTTCCTCCATCAGTATTTTTTATATTGTTTGCAAATGCATGTACACTTTCGATCTCCGAATCCGTAAACTGAAAGGCTGCCTCCACAAATATGCCGTTTTTACTGCCCTGAATGTAAATCGGTTCGTGCAAAACTTTCTTGCCCTTGTTCAAACTCTTTAGAAGCCCTATTATTCCTTCAGTAAACATGTATTCCTTTTCCACACCAATCCTTTCATCCCTCAGAATTACTCTAAGCCCAGCGTTTAGGTATGCTATTTCTTTCAGTCTTCTGGAGACAGTGTTGTAGTCGAAATTGAGCTCCTCAAAAATCTCCGGATCGGGCTTGAATCTAACCTTTGTACCCGTTTCATTCGTCTCACCAACTACAATCACATCGGTTTTCGGTACACCCCTCTCATATCTCTGGTAGTATATCTTGCCATCCCTCTTCACCCAAACCTCAAGCCATTCCGACAGGGCATTCACCACAGAAACTCCAACGCCATGCAAACCTCCGGCAACCTTGTAAACCTTGTTTCCAAACTTTCCACCCGCGTGAAGTTTGGTCATAACTATTTCCAGTGCTGGTCTTCCGAGTTCGTGCATGTCAACCGGTATTCCTCTGCCGTTGTCTTCAACGCTTGCAGATCCATCGGAATGGAGAGTTACGATAATCTTGTTGCAATATCCAGCAAGTGCCTCGTCCACACTGTTGTCTATAACTTCCCAGAGCAAGTGATGCAACCCTTTCGCTCCAACGCTTCCGATATACATCCCGGGCCTTTTTCTGACCGCTTCAAGGTCATCTAGAACTGTGATATCCTTTGCAGTATAGTCCACGAAGGCAATAACTTTCTCGGTTAATAAGACTTCTCAATCAAAAGCCGATTTTACGGAAACCCCAAGAATCTCGCAGTAATTCTTAAGCTTCTTGAATTCTTCAAACCAGTCAAATTTTCTAGCTTTCTCCGCTAGTTCTTTGGCAAGCCCCGATCTCATGAATGGCTTAATTCTATATTTATCATAATATAAAATACTTTCGGTTTCTTTAGCAAGCTCCACAATTTCCTCAAATTTTTCGCCGGGGATCATAGGGCCAAGAAAGATCCAAGTTTCTATGCCCTCCATCGAAATTTTTTTCAGCACTTTGATCCTTTCACTCGGTAATGGAGCATTTGGCTCTATTTTTTTTGCAAAATCATCTCTTAGTGTCGTTATTGTGAATCCCACATCAACTTTTTCCGCATTTTCAACCAAAATGTCCATATCCCTGAGAACCAGCGGACTTTTTGTCTGTATGCTCACTCTGAAACCATTTTCTAACAAAATGCTCAAAATCCTTCTCGTAAGCTGTTCTTTCTCCTCCAGAAATTGATAAGCATCAGTCGCCGTGCTTAAGGCAACAACTCCTTTTTTCACATTTTTCAATTCCTTAGAAAGAATTTCGGGAATGTTTTCTTTAACAACAACCACATTTCCCCAGTTCTCCGCAATTTCCTTTTCGCAGTATAGCCTTGCATAGCAGTATACGCAACCATGGGCGCAGCCTATGTAGGGATTGACAGTATAATCAAGACCGGGAAGGTTGCTTTTTCCGATTGCCCTCTTTACCTTTCTCCTGAAAACGAGCATAGCGTTTTCTGTCCCTCCAGAAATCTCAAAAGCTTGGAATTTCTCTTCCATTCTTCGATCAAATTCGAATGACTTGCCAAGTAATCGACAGCATCCTTGAGCGAATCGAAAACTTCCGGCTTTTTTGAAAACATCTCCCTGACATTTTCCCTCACAAACCAAACTCCAATTGGAATTTTGAATCCGGGATATATTTCCCTCCATAGAATGGCTGTAGCCTGTCTTTTTATGCTCTGCAGAAATTCAACTGTTCCGAGTCTTGCAGAATAGTAACAGCCCCCGAGGGTTGCATAATCGCTTCTGCCGTAAAATCCCTCGCTGTCACACTCAACTACAACTTTTCTCCCGAAATTCCAGGTTGTATTCGGGAACCAAGCTTCTCCCCATTCAAAGCTCCATACTCTGGGAATTAGAACTGCCATAAAGAGGTTCCTTGCCTTTTTATGAACAAAAACCCTATATTCGTCCAAAATCGGAAAATCTCTGATTTCATCGATAAGCAACTTAGATACCGTGTCATCAACAGCAGTGATTGCCCATCTCGTTGGAACCAGCTTTCTTTTTATTCCAAGAGAACCTGAAGAAAGCAATTTTTGTATGTGGGAAACCGGAATTCTCTTTTCATAGAGAATCTTAATCGCGTCCGTCGACTTCAGATCCCTGCTCTCATAGACGTCTTCAACTACCTTTGGAACTCTCGAAGAGCTGCAAATCCTGGCCCTTCTTGCCGGGGCAAATGGACCAAACGGGGCGTGATGTTCGTCAAGTGCCACCTTTGGCCTTGGAGGTTTTTCAAAAATAACTTCTACATCCACAGGCTTCTCGTACAGGCTAAGCTCCTGAATGAGCTCTGCGATCTTCGTTTCTGGTTTTCTTACATCTACTCTGAACTGGCCGAGAATTAAAGAATATCTGAAATTTAAAATCTCGTCTATACTCAGCTCTCCCCAGTTCTCCGGTCTATCGTAGATTTCTGTATCTCCAACAAAGGGTGGAACTGCCGGACAGGCATAGACCTCGGGATAATTCTTTCTTCCAATGAATATAGAAGGAGGAGAGGAACCGAATATTTCTGTTGAGTAGGTTATCCTGATTTCATGCTCAAATGCCCTACAACTTTTTCCGCAGAACATCCTACCCCTACAAATCAGACACAGCTTCTCGTCCACAGTTCTTTTTTTCCCCAAAATTTAAAAATTTGCTTAAAAAGCTTTAT
This sequence comes from Archaeoglobales archaeon, assembly GCA_011605865.1. Taxonomy (GTDB): domain Archaea; phylum Halobacteriota; class Archaeoglobi; order Archaeoglobales; family Archaeoglobaceae; genus WYZ-LMO2. The sequence goes on along the minus strand of JAAOZI010000029.1, from coordinate 14,784 downwards.
AAACAAGTCACCACATATCTGAAGTTATGCCCTCAGAACTTTTTTCAACCAAAAAATTCAGAACGAAAGATGTAATTATCGGATCAGCCGAAAAGCCGAAGAAGTTCATAATCTTGAAGTTGAAAAGAGCATTAAAAGTCTTGCAATCTTTTATGCACCTTTGCCCCTGCTCCAGATGACATGATAAGGGCTTATAGATTCCTGATTCTGATCGGGATAGTAAGCCTTTTTGCGGACATGAGTTACGAGGGGGCTAGAAGCATCTCGGGAGCCTATCTCGCAACTCTTGGAGTGAGTGCATTTCTTCTCGGTCTTTTCCTCGGTTTAGGAGAGTTTCTGAGCTATGCAGTCCGAATTTTCTCAGGTTACTTGGCCGACAGATTCTCCATTCACTGGCATCTGACCTTTCTTGGATACTTCTTAATACTCTCGATTCCGCTGATATCTTTCGCGAATTCCTGGGAACTCGTAATTCTTCTGCTTATCATCGAAAGACTCGGAAAAGCATTAAGGACACCCGCAAGGGATGCCATAATATCCCTTGCAACGTCGAAAATTGGTTTCGGAAAGGCTTTTGGAATTCACGAAGCTTTAGATCAAATTGGGGCAATAGCTGGGCCGCTAATAATCTCATTGGTTCTTTTTGTTGGTTTTGGATATAGGGAAAGCTTTTCAATACTCCTGATACCGACGGTAATTGCACTGATTTTCCTTTACTTCGCTAAAATGGAGTTCAGAGAGGAAGTGCAAAAAGAGGCGAAGGCTGGGATTTCCCTTCACTCTTACATGCTTTTCACCTTCTTTTCAGTATCAGGTCTCGCAAGCTTTCAGCTGATCGCGTTTCATGCAGAGGTCAACAGACTTATGTCCCCCGGGATGATACCTTTCGCATATTCCCTTGCAATGGCCGTTGACGCCCTTGCTGCTATCGCTACGGGGAGGATTTTTGACAAATTTGGCTTCAAATCACTTATACTGATTCCGCTGCTAACGCCAGTTTCGGTGGCATTATCTTTCTCCTACAACATATTCGCCGGTATTATGCTTTTTGGCGCAGTCATCGGAATGCATGAATCGATAATGCGCGCGGGTTTGGCCGAGATTACTCCAGCCCAGAAAAGGGCCTCGGCCTATGGGGCTTTCAATGCAATAGTAGGACTCGGATTTTTCATAAGCGGAATTTCCTTCGGATTTCTTTATGGCCAGCCAGAATTGATGATCCTATTCTCAGTCCTCTGCGAACTGATTGCTTTGCTATTCCTAAAAAAGACTACGTGAGCTGATTGATGAAAGGGAAATTTTTTATAAAAGATTTGAGAATACTCTCTCATGTTCATAAACTCGTATCTTGACATGATAGGAAAAGTTCTCAAAGGAGAATTTCGGCTAATTCCAGCGCTCCTAGATCCGATTAAAGTAAAAGAGATGTTCGAAATGGATTGCGAAACGATAATTACAGCTTTCAGGGAGGGAGAAATCGGAGAGGACATTGCGAGGAGAAACTTCTTTTTGCTGAAAAGCTACGTGGTTTCGCAGCTTTTAATACACTCCGAAAGATTGAAAAAACTCGCTGAGGAGAAGGGAATTGAAGCCGAGAAAAAAATTTGTCCCGAAGATATAAATGAGATAGCGATGATGATAGAGGAGAAAGAGAAAGAAATATGATCCTGCTAACAAACGACGACGGGATTTATTCCGCCGGCTTGAGAGCAGCATATGAAGTCCTGAGCGAAATAGATGAAGTTGTAATCGTCGCACCCATGGCTCAGATGAGTGCAGTTGGAAGAAGCATATCGATAATGCGTCCTGTAAGGATTTACGAGATGAGGATAAACGGAATAAAGGCCTATGCAATCGATGGAACCCCTACAGATGCCGTGATACTGGGAATCTACGGAATAATAGGCAAAATCCCGGATCTCACAGTTTGCGGTATAAATCTCGGGGAAAATCTCTCAACGGAAGCCGTTACAACTTCGGGAACCGTATGCTCCGCGCTGGAAGCTGCAACGCAGGGCAGCAAGGCAATAGCTATTTCAGTAGAAATGCATGACAGAGACAAATTTGAGCCAACGATAGAGGGAAATTTCGATGATGCCAAGAGAATTCTGGAATGGGTTGCCAGGAAAGTTCTAAAGGAGGGGCTTCCGGAGGGCGTTGACGTCTTAAATATCAATGTTCCCAAGAACTTCAACGGGAAGATAAAAATTACAAAGCTGGCAAGGAAGATGTACAAAACTAGGGTGGAGAAGCGCTTCGATCCAAGGGGTAGAGAGTACTACTGGATACACGGAATAGAAATCGAGGAAGCTGAGGAGGGGAGCGATCTTGAAGCTCTGAGGAGAGGCTTCGTATCTATAACTCCAATATCACTGGATGCAACGTCAAAAAAAGCCTTGGTTGGATGGGAAAATGAATGGGAAGCTCAACGCATCTAGGCTCGCCCTTGGATTGATAAAGGATGGGATGACCATAGGAATAGGTTCCGGAAGCACAGTGGAGGTTTTCCTGAATCTTCTGGGTGAAAGAATAAGAAATGAGGGAATCGTAGTATACGGAATCCCGAGCAGCTACCAAGCAATGCTTTCGGCAATAAAAAATGGTATAAAAATAGTGGATCTCCTTGAAATGGAGCCAGAAATATGTATAGACGGAGCAGACCAGGTTGATTCAAGGCTGAACTGCATCAAAGGTGGCGGTGCTGCGATGACGAGGGAAAAGATAATTGCCTTCGCAAGCAAGAAGGTTGTGATTATCGTGGATGAATCCAAGCTTTCAGAAAAACTCACAATTCATGTTCCCGTTGAAGTTTTGCCATTTGCTTACGGCTTCGTTTTAAGAGAGCTCTCAAAAATCTGCAAACCCTCGCTGAGAGAGGGAAAGGGAAAAGTTGGCCCAATAATTACCGATAACGGGAACTTCATACTCGACTGCGATTTTGGGGTTCTTGAAAATCCGGAAGAAGTTGAAAACAAACTAAAAACAATTCCAGGAGTTATAGAAACCGGTATTTTTCCTTCAAAGATTATAGATGCGGTTATAGTCGGCAACAAGAAGGGTGCGAGGGTTATAGATCGAAAAATCTGATTTTCGAAAATAATCAGCCGTAATAGTAGTAATATTCCCCAGCCGCTTTCTGCTCCCTGTCCAATCTTGAATCCGGTTTGTTGATCCTCGGTCTCTTCGTTTCCTCATCTCTCCTGAAGGTTATTCCAAGCTTCGACAAAAATCTGTTCATACCCTCTCTCATCCCAACGGCCCTTCTAGCAAATCCCTCCTTTCCCGGAATTCCGTCAAATAGCATTATCCTATCGCTCACCATGTCTATGAAGTAAATGTCATGGTCAACGACCAAAACACTCTTCGAGTTGTTCAGAGCGAACCTCCTTATGACCCTTGCAACCTCGTTTCTTTGTTCAACATCTAAGTGAGCCGTAGGTTCATCGAGAAGATATAAATCCGCTTCCCTCAAAAGACATGCGGCTATTGCAACCCTCTGAAGCTCTCCACCGCTGAGATCGGAAATCATTCTATCCATAAGGTTTTCTATATCCAATGGTTTCAGAAATTCTGTTTTTATATATGAAGAATATATCATTGGATTTATTTTTCTCAGAAAAACCTCCACCAGCTCCTCTATATCCCCCTTCACATACTGCGGCTTGTAGCTGACCTTCAACTTCATCTCAACCCTCTTCTCATCATCTTCGATAACCCCTGCAAGAACTCTGACAAAAGTCGACTTCCCAATCGCATTTGGCCCGACAACGCCGAGTATCTCGCCAACTCTTATGTCCCCTTCTTCGGCAAACAGCCTGAAACCATCGAGAGTTATCTTAAAAGAGGGGTACTGCAACAGAATTTTCTCTGAAACACTCTCTCTCGGTCTCAGGATTTCAAACTCAATTTTCTTATCCCTTATTCTTATGTTCTCCTCCACAAAGTATCCGGAAATATACTGATTTATTCCAACCCTCGCAGATTTTGGATTCGTGAAGACTCCATAAACGCCCGGAATTCCGTAAGTTAAATGCACAAAATCCGCAAGCATGTCCAGTATGGCCAGATCGTGTTCAACAATCATCACGGGCTTTTCCTTTGCCAATTCTCTTATAAAATTGGCAACCGCAATCCTCTGATATATGTCAAGGTATGGGGTCACTTCATCAAAGAAGTAAAAGTCCGCATCCCTCATGTAGCAAACAGCTATTGCAACCCTCTGAAGCTCTCCACCGCTGAGATCGGAAAGATCTCTCTCCAGAGAATTTTCGAGATTCAGTTTTTCTACCGCGATTTCCAAGACATCTCTCTCATCAAATTTTTCAAGCAAATCCCTTGTTTTACCCTTGAAAACCTTCGGGATCGCTTCTATGTACTGAGGCTTTATGCTGGCCTTTATTTTCCCATCCCTGAGCCTCTTCAGGTAATCCATCAGTTCAGTTCCAGAAAATCGCTCTATTATCTCATCCCAATCTGCAGATTCTTTTCCGAGATTTGGCTTCAGCTGTCCAGAGAGAATCTTAACGGCCGTACTTTTCCCGGTTCCGTTGGCACCGACAATGCCAACAACGGCCCCATTCCTGGGAATCGGAAGGTTGTAAAGAACAAAGCCGTTTTTGCCGTAGCGGTGGACTTCCATTCCTTCGAGCCTTTCTGGCAAGCCTACAATGCTTATCGCTTTCATCGGACACTTTTTAACGCATATTCCGCAACCTACGCAGAGTTCTTCCGCTATTATCGCCTTCTCAGCTACAACAACGGTTTCGTCCCCAGTCCTTACCCTGGGACAATATTTCAGGCATTCCTGACCGCACTTCTTTGGCTGACACCTCTCTTTATCTACAACTGCAATTCGCATCCCTAGGGCTATGAGCAGCTGGGTATAAATTTATATTGCCCTCGCATCCTTAAAGCATGGAAAAACTAATCTACCAGTTCAGGGATGGAAAGTTCGTCATCGTTTGTGAAGATGATACAAGTTATCTCTGCACTCCTGCAGAACTCGTCAACGCTGAGGGAATAAACTTTATCATGAGAAACTGCGACGAAATAAGATTGTCGCTGCCCTGGAGCCTGATTTCCCTGCTAGGACTGAACAAGTTCTACTATCTAGACGGAAAGCTGATACCAATAGATCCAAAGAAGGACAAAATCTCCGCTGAAGATCGGGCAGAATTCATAAAAAGAATAGTGAACTCCAAAATCTCGCTTTCCGAGATAAAAGTACCGGGAAGGATTTTTGTCGAGGAAACAAAAGAAATGGGCGTCCTTGAAAGGCCTGGAATTGCCGAAGCCTGTTCTGATCTTGCAAAGCTTTCAGGCTTCAAGGCGATCGCTGTTTATGCCCCACTACTGGATCAAAAAGGAGATGTTGCAGATCGAAGTTATGCTGAAGAGTTCGCACTGAAAAATGGAATGCCCATAATAAGCATAAGAGAGCTCATCGAATTTAGGCTGAAAAAGGAAAAAATAGTGGAAAAGGTTGTCGAAGCAACTCTGCCGACGAAGTTCTACGGAACATTCAGGGCCATTGGCTACAGAAGTCCGATGGGCGAAATTCTGGTACTTGTCAAAGGAGACGTTAGCAAAGAAGATGTTCTTGTAAGAATTCATTCTGAATGCCTAACTGGCGACGTTCTTCATTCATTACGCTGCGATTGCGGGGAGCAACTCGAAAGTGCGCTGAAGATGATAGACAGGGAGGGAAGTGGGGTCCTGATATACATGAAGGGGCAGGAGGGAAGGGGAATCGGGCTAATTAACAAACTCATCGCGTACAAGCTGCAGGAAAATGGTGTTGACACTGTGGATGCGAACATAAGGCTCGGTTTTCCAGCAGACATGAGAAGCTACGGAATTTCCGCCCAGATTTTGATGGACCTCAACGTGAAAAGCGTAAGGCTTTTGACAAACAATCCCTTAAAAATTGAAGAGCTGGCAAAATACGGCTTCAGGGTGAAAAGAGAGGCCATACAGGTTGAACCAACCGAGGAGAATCTCGCGTATCTGAAGGCCAAGAGGGATAAAATGGGACACATGATCTGCATAAACGACTGAGAGAAAAGTTTTTAAATACTATACCAACTGCAACTATGGACGTCGAAACCCGAACTTCGATTTTGATGGATGCATTTGAGGAATTGAAGAAAAAATGGGAAATCGACGAGAATGCCTTGACAGCTAAGGAAGAGAAAGCCGATGTGCTGCCAGAAACAAAGGTAAATGAGCTCCTTCAGCTGAAGGAAAAATACAAACTTGATGACATCGAATTCCTTTTCCTCGTGGGAGCGGCTGTAGGTTACTATCAGGGTCAGATGAGTGTAAAAAATTTGGTGTTAAAGAAGCTCGCAACCGTCAACCAGTTTGTCAATTCACTACTTAAAAAATGAAGTATGCGTTCAAAATCGCATACTTCGGCGATAATTTTTTTGGTAGCCAATACCAGCCAAACCTTAGGACTGTAGAAGGGGAGATAAGAAAAGCTTTTCAGGAACTAGGAATAAATTCAAAACCTAGATTTGCTGGCAGAACAGATGCTGGCGTAAGCGCCCTAGGCCAAGTTATATCCTTCGAAAGCGAAAAAGATATTAGGCCGAGGGTTCTGAACTCGGCACTTCCATCGGACATTACAGCATGGGCATACAAGGAGGTGCCGGAAAATTTCAATCCGAGAAAGGCGAAGAGCAGAATTTACACTTATGTCTTCCTAAACGAGGATTTCGATTTGGAAAAAATGGAAAAAGCTGTTACCCTTTTAAGGGGTGTCCACGACTTTTCAAATTTTACGCGCGGATGGAAAGGCGGAAAAAGGGAAATATTCGATGCAAAGCTTCTAATTGATGGCGATTTTTTAGTTTTCGAAATTGAGGGCAATGCTTTTACCTGGAACATGGTAAGATGCCTTGCTACTGCATTAAAGCTCGTTGGTCTTGGAAAAACGCTGGAATGGTTCGAAAAAATGCTCGATCCGCAAAATTTCAGGGAGAGAGTTCCACCTTCACCGCCGGAGGGATTGATGCTGAAAGACGTAAAATACGGCTTCGATTTCGAAATCGACGAAATAGGTCTGAAATTGCTCAGAATGAGGATAGAAAAAAGGCTCAAACGCCACGGAACGATTTACAAACTCCTATCGCTAAAACTTAATGCTCTTTATTCCGGAAAAGAGCAGAATTAGCGAGACCTTTCTTCCCTGCAATGGGCAGTCGCCGTATCTTATATCCATTGAGCTGTTCAGCTTCTCTATCCTTCCTATAACCTCAAAAATCCCCTCCATTGTTATTTCTTCCTTTGGTCCGGCAAAAAGCACCAGAGAGGATTTTGCCTCCTCCAGCTTCGCTGAAATGCTCAGATTCTGCAATGAAAGCTCATAGAGGTCAATCATTCTCCTCGTTCTCAAGGCTTTTAGCTCGCTCTTTTTCCTGAAAATCCCGAATGGTATCCCCTTTTCCGCAAAACCTATAACCGAAAATCCGTCGGATTTCAGGGCATTAAAAACATCCGAAGTGTCCACTACAACTTCCCCGGCCAACTTCTTTTTTATATCCACCTCTCCTGCCATTGCTAAAATGTTAAGGGATCTCAGAATCTTCTCCTCGATTCCAATCTTGCCTTCAAAAAGCAGAAGTATATCCAACCTTTTTCTTACTTCAGTAAGTTTTTTCTTCAATTCCTGAACTTCAACGTTTCCCAAAGTTGGAATTAGTGCTAAACCAATTATGGGATCCTCAAAAATTTCCCTTATCCTCTCGCTCAGTTCAACTGCGATTTCAAAGGCATATTCATCTTCGAGGGAGAACAGGATCAGACAACCCTCCCATATTTCGTATATTCTGGTTATCGAGTTTAAAAAACCAAGAACGGCTTTCTTGCTTGGGACATAGAACTTTCTTTCGTCTCCAATTGCTATTGTTCTTATCTGATTTTCGTCTCCAAGAACTGCAAAGCACTTAAACAGCGGAACCCCGTTTACCCTAACACCCCTTTTGTACAGGCATTCAGCAATTCTGGCCCCTCTTAAGCCAACACCAATGGTTAAAAGTCTCATTTCAGCTCCTTCAAGGTCCTTATCACTTCCCTCGTGAATTCGATGGTTTTCAGCTTTCCCCCCAGATCCGGGGTCGTTTTTCCATTCGCAATCGTCTCTTCAACGGCCATCTCAACCTTTTTTGCCTCATCAATGAATCCCAGATGCCTCAACATCATAGCCGAAGTCAGTATCATGGCAGTAGGATTTGCAATGCCTTTGCCCGCTATGTCGAAGGCCGCTCCGTGAACCGGTTCAAATATCGAAACTTTTTCCCCTATGTTCGCTGAAGGGGCGATTCCAAGACCGCCAACCAATCCCGCTGCAAGATCGCTAACTATGTCCCCGAACATGTTTGTGGTAACGATTACATCGAACCTGAACGGATCCATTACGAGGTACATGCAGGCTGCATCGATGTAGTATTCGTTAAAAGCTATTTCTCCGTATTCCTTTGCGACTCTTCTGCAAGCATCCCTGAAAATTCTGCAAGTCTTCTTCATCACATTCGCCTTATGAAGCGCTGTAACCTTCTTTCTCCCCTCTCTCCTTGCGAGCTCAAATGCAAATCTTGCAATTCTCTCCGAAGCCCTTTCAGTTATCAGCCTGATCGTAAAAGCAGATCCATCGCTCTGAAACTCCCAGCCCTTGTAAAGGCATTCGGTATTCTCTCTGACAATTACTATGTCCAGTCCGGGATAGAGGCATTTAACCCCCCTTATAGCCCTAGCAGGGCGGACATTTGCGTAGGTTTCTAGTTCCTGCCTAAGCCTAACAATCACATCTGCGGCAGTTTCTCCAGCAGCCCCGAAAAGGACTGCGTCACTTTTTTTGCATGCCTCGAGCGTTTCATCAGGAAGCGCTTTTCCATACTTCTTCAAAGCCTCATCTCCTGCCTCGTAGAATTCAAATTCAAGCCCCAAATCAAGTTCTCCGAGAACTGCAAGTGCTGAATCCATCACTTCTTTCCCTATTCCGTCCCCGGGAATGACCGCTATTCTCATTTCATCATCCTCCTGCAGTATTCTATCAGTCCGAACCTGGCTATTTCAAGCAGAAAATCCGGCATCGGTTTTATTCTGTATCTCTCCCCTTTAGTCCGGTTCAGTATTTCCCCCGATTTCAAGTCCAATTCTATTTCGTCGCCGTCATCTATTCTGTCAGTTTCCGGACATTCAACAACCATCAGCCCGGCGTTTATTGCATTTCTGAAGAATATCCTCGCAAAGGACTTCGCTACAACCGCAGTTATGCCGGCACCTTTTAATGCAAGAACCGCATGCTCTCTGCTACTTCCGCAGCCAAAGTTTCTTCCGGCAACAACAAAATCCCCTTTTTTTACATTCTTTGCAAAATCGCTTCTCAAATTTTCAAAGGCGTGCTTGGCAAGCTCTTCAGGCTCATTGTAAACGAGATATTTCCCCGGAATGATCACATCTGTATCGACATCATCGCCGAACTTCCATGCCCTTCCCATGAGATGAGTTTTCCAACGATTTAAAAATAATCTGACTTGTTATGCCTAAGGTTCATGAAAACCTAAAAAACTTCCAAGCTGAAAGGATTGAATTATCACACGACATGGGCAGGATTCAGAACGGCTACAAGCAGCATTATCAACAAACCGAGAATCAGAGTTCTGAGCCCATTGATAAAAATGTTTCCCTCAAAAATTCTGCCCATCAGCGCCCCAATCAGGAAAAGGCTTATGCAGCAGAGGATGATCGAGAATTCAAAGGCTTCTAGAGGTGGCAAAATTAGATACGGGATAAGAAGGATAATTGAGCCAATTATCGGGGCGATGCCGTGAACGGCGGAAGTCACAAAAACAGCAAATCTGTGCGCATCTTCTATTATGCCGTCCTCAAACCTGAAAAGCAAGTGTTTCTCTCTTTTTCTTTTCAAAGATTCTTGCTCAATTCTCTCCGCTTCAAACGCACCCCAGGCACTCGAAATTCCAACCGCAAGCATAGTTGCAAAGCCAACGCTCAGGACAAGCCTGGAATCGTTGTGACCGGATATGAAGGCACCTATTATTAGCCCGGCTATTGTGAGAAGGCCGTCAAAAAATCCAATCAGAAAATACCTCCTCGAAACTGCCTGTGTTTCGGTAAGGTCAAGATATGTCTTAATCCTTTCTCTTGGAATCATTTAATTATTTCTAAAAGCCCTTCAAGCGGTATTCTCATTTCATCCAGCTTTTTCTTCGCTCTTGAAAGATCTGAGGGCTTGTAGGGTTTACTCCTTGCCTTTCCTATTATTGCCTCAATTTCAAGATCGCTCAGGTAGTTCTTAAGGTATTCCAGGATTCCGGATTTCTCAACAACGATGACGTCCTCTTTCCTCAGGAACTTTGTTGAATTAAAAAGATAAGCGCTGTTGTTCCAGCATTTCTCGCACTCGGAAATGAGGATTTTCAGGTTCTCAATGCTAAGCCACAGCTTTTGAAACATCATTGCTCCGCATTCGCAGAAGCCGCCAAAGGTCTTTTCTTTTACCTCTTCATAGCTATGTGCCACATCCTCGATCATTACCTTCTTTATGGGTTCCAGGAGGTGAATCATATCACACTGGAACTACTTTCTTCACTTCCGGCACTCTGCTCCTTAGAATTCTTTCAACAAAAGCTGTCAATGTTATCATCGACATCGGACAGGTTCCGCAGGCCCCCAAAAGCTTTACTCTAACTGTCCCGCTCCTTTCATCGACTTCAACGACTTCAACGCTTCCGCCATCCCTAAGGAGCAACGGCTTTATCTCTTTTTCAACGACTTCAACAACCTTTTCCTTTAACATCATGCCTCTTGTTCCTTTCCAGATATTAATACGTTTTGGCCGAGAATTTTAAACCAGAAAACCGAAAAATTGTTTTTTAATTAAAGGGTTATGCTATTTGAGCCAAAAATTTAGGGCATTGATTCTGGACAAAAATCGCTAGCTCAAACCCCTGCTCTGAAACCAGTCCCATATCTTCCTCAGCCCGTTAAGAAGGATCTTGTACTTTTCCTCAAAATCTATTAGCCTCCAGGGTGATAGCTGCAGGCACTTCGCAACAACAACTTTTTCCTCAACCTCATTTAGCCCAGCATTTCCCATTTTTGAGTAATAAAACCTAACCAGTGGACGCGCAAGATCGGAGATGTATTCGTAAAAGCCAAGACCCTCGAAATATTTCTGCAGTCTTTCAACTTCAACATACCCGAATTTGGGAGTGCATGCATCTATTTCTCTTTTCAGCGTTTTTAAAACCATTATTGCAGTCTCTACTTCCAAATCCCTCAACTCGTCGCCGAGATACTCTATGAACCTCCTTATGAACTCGGAATTCATGCTTTCAACGTGCTTAGATTCGCCTATTGGTCTTAGAACGATTGCGGTGTATTCCCCACTGACCTCGTTCCTCTGTGGAGTTATGTGAACCGGAGTGAATCCGTTCTTGAGCCAGAATCGAAGCAGTTCGCTTGAAACGCCGAAACCGGATCCAACCCAGCTGAGCGAATTCTCCTGCGCGAACCTTATGATTTTTTCCAATGCAAAGCTTCCAATTCCCATGTCCATCGCATTCGGATGCGTCGCTATTCTAACAATTCTTATCCCCTTTGTTTTTGCAAATTCGTAATTCCAGAAGTGCTTAAGGGCCAGATCCGGAATTATCTGTCCTTTGGGCTTGTATCCGTGCTTTATCTTTTCAACAACTTCATCCCCAAGCTCACCCTCTATGGCGATGTGGAGAGAGCAAACTATTTTGCCGTTGACAAAGACCGCGAAGGGTAAATGATTTGGTGTGTCAAGCAGTATTGCGAGATCAGAAGGTCTGTTGCGGTAATGGGCCAGAACGTATATCCCGAAAAATTCCCTCAAAAGCTCATCATTTCTGGAGAGCTCATCCTTGTCCAGCATTTTGAATTCAAGCTCCTTTTTCCTTATCTTTTCAAGATCCGCCTCATCTATTTCGGCCGGCTGAGCGTTTAGCAGAAGGACATCGTAGAGCCATTTTTCAACCGGATCCCCGCTTCCGTATCTTATTGGCTCTGACATGTGAATCTTCTCAACCTCTACGGTTTCATCGCTCTCAAGCCTTTTCAAAAACCTGATGTTGAAGCTCCTCCCCGTTCCCTCATAGCCGTGAACTGTGGTTGAGAAAATCATGTGCCTAGCATTTTTTGTTATCTCAAGCAGAACAGGTACCTCTATACCAGCGGCCTCGTCAATTATCAGGATGTCAGCAAAGTCCCTTTCCTCTATCGCCCTTCTCGGGACAACGTACTCAACCCTTGCATACTTGCTGTTCAAAACCGTTACAAGCTCATCGCTCTTCTTGACAAAGAATTCCCTCATTCCCTGCCTTTTCATCGCCTTCATCAGGAATTTGAAATAGGTCTGAACCGCCTGGGGGGTTGGAGCAACGACCAGAACTCTGACCGGTCTTTTAAGAATTCTCTGAAGCCTAGAGATAAGAGGTGGAGTTGCTATTCCCAAAATTGCAGTTTTCCCCCTTCCCCTGTCTGCTGTAATTACAACAGCCTTTCTCTCTCTTGTCCTTTCAAAGAACCTCTCAAAAACGCTGAGAACCCTTACCTGATCCTGAGTTGCGCAAAGCTTGTAAAGCTTCTTCTTTATCTTCGTGGAAATGGGAATTGATATCTCTTCCCTTGAGGGTGCAAGGGACTTGAATTCGTAGCCTTTCAGGAGTTTTCCGCTGTCCAGATCGTATATTATAACCCCTTCAGCGTTCAATGTTTTCTCTATGAACCTCCTGTAGAATCTACCAACGACGTCTTTCAAAGTGTAGGGTTCGCTGATCATGTCCTCGTGCCACTTGCTTTTCATGTCAAACCATGTTTCAAGCGGAGGGGACAGCGCTACTATCGCCCCTCCCTCCTCTACGGTTTCAACAACTATTCCGAGATCGTTCGGATGAAAACCTTCGGAAAAGTCCATTATGAGAGATGAAAAGGTTCTTCCCAAAACCTGGGATGAATCCTTCCAGTGAATAAGCAAACCCTCAAAATTCTTTACAAGATCGAGAAAATTTTCCCTCCCAACCAGTAAAACTTCTCCTCTTTCCTTTTTCTCCTTAACCTTTTCAACTATCTTCTCACCAACTTTCAGCGATTCTTTTAGATTTTTGGAGCATATGAAAACTAAAAAACGGTGCTTATTCTTTACTGCGGTTTCCAGAGCTATATCTACTTCGCGAAAAAGGTCCTTCATTGGCATAATTTTTGCTTCGATAATTAAATCTTGCCCAAAAAAGTTAAGAAAAAAATCAGAATTCAGGCATTTCGGGAGTCTTTTCTCCTCCTTTCTCCTTTTCTTTCTCCTTTTCAAGTCCCTTCGCAGCTATAACATCGTCAACCCTCAGAATCATCACGGCAACTTCCGTTGCCGACTGTATTGCCTGCGTCTTAACTCTTAAAGGCTCTATGACTCCTCTTTCCTTCATGTCGACAACGTTTCCAGTGTCGACGTCGACTCCTGCATACTTCTGACCCTTTTCATGCGCGGCCTTGAGGTTCACGATAACATCTATTGGATCAATTCCAGCATTTTCAGCCAAGGTTCTCGGGATAATCTCCAAAGCCGTTGCAAAGGCTTCTATTGCAAGCTGCTCCCTTCCTCCAATGCTTGGAGCCCACTGCTTTAGCCTCAAGCTGAGCTCCATCTCAGGCGCTCCAGCCCCAGCGACAACTTTTCCATCCTCGATCGCACAAGCAACAACCCTGATCCCATCCTCAATGCCCCTGGCTATCTCGTCTACTACGTGCTCAGTTCCTCCCCTTACGAGGATTGTAACGGATCTCGGGTTCTTGCAGCCCTCAACGAATATCATCTTTTCATCGCCAACCTTCCTTTCCTCCACGAGCTCAGCCTCTCCGAGATCGGATGGGCTTATCTCCCTCAGATCTGTCAATATCTTCGCCCCAGTTGCCTTTGCGAGCTTCTCCATGTCGCTCTTCTTAACCCTTCTCACGGCGAGGATTCCTGCCTTCGCCAAGTAGTACTGGGCAAGGTCATCTATTCCCTTCTGGCAGAAAACAACGTTAGCTCCGGACCTTGCTATCTTGTCGACCATGTCCTTCAGCATCTTCTCCTCCTGCTCTATGAATTTCTGCAACTTGTCTGGATCAGTTATCCTTATTTTCGCATCTATCTCTGTCTCCTTTACTTCTAGCGCAGAATCGAGCAGCAATATCTTTGCGTTCTTTACAGTTTTTGGCATTCCGGGATGAACGACTTCCTTGTCGAGCACTATTCCCTTAACCAAAACTGTATCCTCTACGCTTCCTCCATGTCTTTTCTCTATCTTTATGTTCTCAGTGTCCGCCCTGTACTTTCCGTTAACTTCTTCCACTATCATTTTAACAGCCTTCACGACGATGTCAGAGAGCTTTTCGAGGGCAACCTCGGCCCCTTTTCCTGTCATTGCTGTTGCCGCAACCTTTCTCAGCATTTCGTCGTCATCTTTTCCTATAGGTATCGCTATCTCGTTCAGAATCTCCATTGCCTTATTTGCCGCAAGCCTGTAACCGCTGGATATAACTGCAGCATGAATTTCCTGATCCAGTAGCTCCTCGGCTCTCTTTAGCAGCTCTCCAGCTATCACTACTGCAGTTGTTGTCCCATCTCCCACCTCGTTGTCCTGAGTTTTTGCCACTTCAATTACCATCTTCGCTGCAGGATGCTCTACGTCCATTTCCTTCAGAATTGTCACTCCATCGTTCGTTATCGTTATATCGCCAAGGCTGTCGACGAGC
>JAAOZI010000033.1 GCA_011605865.1 Archaeoglobales archaeon | reverse complement strand
GCTCGTCGACAGCCTTGGCGATATAACGATAACGAACGATGGAGTGACAATTCTGAAGGAAATGGACGTAGAGCATCCTGCAGCGAAGATGGTAATTGAAGTGGCAAAAACTCAGGACAACGAGGTGGGAGATGGGACAACGACTGCAGTAGTGATAGCTGGAGAACTGCTAAAGAAGGCCGAGGAGCTACTGGATGAGGAGATACATCCGACTGTTATAGCAAAGGGTTACAGGCTTGCGGCAAATAAGGCAATGGAAATCTTGGATAACATCGCAATATCCATAGATGTCGAAAACGATGAAATGCTGAAGAAAGTCGCCAAGACCGCAATAACTGGCAAACATGCCGAAGTTGCGGTCGATCACCTCGCAGAGCTGGTTGTGAGGGCTGCGAAGAAGGTTGCGGAAAAGGTTGATGGAAGATACAAGGTTGATGAGGACAACATAAAGCTTGAAAAGAGATATGGAGGCAGTGTAAAAGATACCCAGCTCGTTGAAGGAATAGTGATAGACAAGGAAGTTGTACATCCGGGAATGCCTAAGAGAGTCAAAAATGCTAAGATAGCAGTCCTCAAGGCTTCACTTGAGGTTAAGGAGACCGAAACAGATGCTGAGATCAGAATTACAGATCCAGAACAGCTGCAGAAATTCATAGAGCAGGAGGAGAAGATGCTGAAGGACATGGTCGACAAGATAGCAAGGGCTGGAGCTAACGTTGTTTTCTGCCAGAAGGGAATAGATGACCTTGCCCAGTACTACTTGGCGAAGGCAGGAATCCTCGCCGTGAGAAGGGTTAAACAGAGCGATATTGAGAAGCTCGCAAAGGCAACTGGGGCGAAGATACTGACGGATCTTAGAGACATAAGCCCATCCGATCTCGGAGAGGCTGAGCTCGTGGAGGAAAGGAAGGTCGGCGATGAAAAGATGGTCTTCGTTGAGGGCTGCAAGAACCCAAGGGCTGTGACTATTCTGGTAAGAGGTGGAAGTGAGCACGTTGTAGACGAGGTTGAGAGATCTTTGACTGATGCTATAAAAGTTACAAAGGCCGCCCTTGAGAGCGGAAAAGTGGTTGCAGGAGGCGGAGCGCCTGAGATGGAGCTCAGCTTGAGGCTGAAGCAGTGGGCTCCAAGCGTTGGAGGAAGGGAGCAGCTTGCAATAGAAGCCTTTGCCGAAGCACTTGAGATAATTCCAAAGAGCCTGGCAGAGAATGCTGGACTAGATCCTATAGACATAATTGTAGAGCTGAGAAAACTCCACGAAGCGGGGAAGGTTACATACGGTGTCGACGTTTTCAAGGGCAAAGCAGCGGACATGCTGGAAAGCGGTGTAATTGAGCCAGTAAAAGTCAAGAGACAAGCAATTGCGGGTGCGACTGAAGTAGCTATAATGATTCTGAGAATAGACGATGTAATAGCTGCAAAGGGAACCGAGACTGGCAAGGCTGGTGAGGAGAAGAAGGAGAAAGAAGAGGAAGAGGAGAGCGAGTCATCTTCTGAGGACTGAATTTTTTAAAAAATTTTTTCATCCCTTCAAAGTTTTTTCATGAATTTGGGAATCATCGGATATCCCCTGAAGCACTCGATATCCCCTAGGGTTCATAAGGCCCTTTTAGATCACTACGGCATAGAGGGCAACTACCTTGCATTCGAGGTAAAGCCAGACGATCTAAGGGATGCAATTTTTGGTGCAAGGGCTCTGGGTTTTTCTGGACTTAATGTAACGATTCCATACAAGGAGGAGGTTCTAAAGTTTGTGGAACCGGTTGGTGATGCCAGACTTGCTGTGAACACGATAGATCTAACTGAGATGAAAGGTTACAATACCGATATTTACGGCGTAGAAATGGCCTTCAGAAATGCTGGAATTGATGTTGAAAAAAAGGTTGCTTTAATCTTTGGCGCTGGGGGAGCGGGAAAGGCTATTGCAATAGCCTTGATGAAGCTTGGAGCGACAGTTGTGATCACAAATAGAACTCCAAGGAGGGGAATTGAAGCTGCAAGTTTGCTGAGAGAATACGGTGATTGCATCTTTTATCCCGTCGAAAAAGTCGGGGAAATAAAATATGACATAATTGCAAATGCAACCCCAGTTGGAATGAAGGGTTTTCCTGGCATGCCATTTGATGAGAAGCTCCTGAGGGAGGGATTAGTGGTCTTCGATGCAGTCTATAATCCTTTGGAAACCGCGCTCATAAGAAAAGCAAAGGAAAGGGGCTGTAAGGTGATAAACGGGCTGGAAATGTTTGTTTATCAGGCTCAGAAATCTTTTGAAATTTGGACGGGAATTAGGCCGGAAATAGGACTGGTAAGAAAATTTGCAATTGAAGCGCTAAGAATTCAGAAGTAGGGTCCAGGAGATATACCAGGACGCAAAGCTTAGAAATGAGATTCCGGCCCAGTCTTTCGGCTCTATCTTAATGCCAATTTTCGGGAATATGAACTTGTGAACATAGATGGACAGTACTAGGATAATTATTCCAAACGGATCCCTCTCCCTTAAACTCTGTGTCAGGAGCATGGAAAGAATTCCGGCAACTGAGCCTAAAAGTATTGGAATCAGGGCCTTTAACAAGTCTTTCATTGCATCACCTGAATGATGGCCTCAGGGACAGAAGTTTTGGCAGAGTGAGCGGCATGAATGGCTTGCCTTCGCAATCCCTTCGAAGTCTTTCGTTCAGCTCTTCTATGCTCATCATAACCCTTTTCTGCTCCTTTAAATCCGATTCGCTTCTTATCGTGACGCTTAACTTCCCCTCTTGAACTTCTTTCTCGCCTATAACCGCGATGTAGGGAATCCATTCCATTGAAGCATCCCTTATCTTTTTGTTGAGCGTTTCATCTCTGTCATCCACGTCTACTCTGGCCTCAATCTTTTCGGCCACCTCCTTTGCCTTATCAAGGAATCTTTCGCTTACGGGAATTATCCTGACCTGCGTTGGGGATAGCCATACTGGCAACATTGGAAGTTTTCCCCTATCCATCATGAACTTTGCTTTTTCCAGCAAAGCGTACATGACCCTCTCTATGGCCCCGCTGACAGAGCAGTGCAGTATGAGGGGAGTCTTTTTCTCTCCATCAACATCGACGTATTTTATCCCGTATCTTTCAGCGTTCTCAACATCTATCTGCACAGTTGACAAGGCCGAGGCCTTGTCAAGAGAATCGACGAAGTTGAACTCAAACTTGAGAACGAAATAGAAGAACCGAGAATCCCACATTTCAAGAAGTATCGGCTTTCCGAGAAATCCAGCAATTTTCTTGAGGAAATCCTTGTTCTGCTCGTAGAAGTCCTTTGTTACTCTGATCGCCACCTCATAGTCTTCGGGTTCAATTCCTATCTCCTTAAGAACTTCTACTGAGAGCTTGTACTGCTTCAGGAATTCTTCCATCGCCTGCTCCATGTCTTTTACAATTGTATGCATATCCGGCATAGTAAAAGCCCTTAATCTTCGCAATCCAACAAGCTCCCCTCTTTGCTCCTTTCTGAAGGAATATCTCGTTAGCTCGTAAATTCTAAGCGGCAGGTTTCGGTATGATATGGTTGAATCTGCAAGCATGAGGAATTGTCCAAAGCAGGCGGCAAATCGCATGAAAAACTCCCTTTTATCACCGCTCAAAATGTATTGCCTTGCGGGAAATCTTTCGAGATATCTTCTGAGTGTAGGATGATTTCTGTCGTACATTATAGGCGTTTCAACTTCCATTGCGCCATATTCAATGCATTTCTGAGTCACAAAACGTTCTAGAAGGCTTTTTATCAATCTACCCTTTGGATAGTACCTTATATGTCCTGAATCGCTTGCACCTTCGTAATCCGCTAATTCAAGCCTTTTCATGAATTCTACATGCGCCGGTATAGTGTCTACTGCCCTCCTTTTCTCCATCTCGTATTTGGCGAATTTTCTCAGGTTTTCATATCCCTCAAAGTTGAATTCCTTAACCTTTACGAGTTCTCCATCGGGTTTGAGAATAAACCAGAAGCTTACTATTTCCTTCTCGTCTTTGAGCGCTTTTGTAACCTCTTCTTCCGCTTTAATCTCTCTTGAGAGTTCGCTGAGCGGGTGACCTTTGCATGAAATTCTGAAGGATTTGTACCATCCGAATGGGGCTCTTTTTACCTCAAAGTCCTTTATTTCGGATTCTAGAATTTTCAAAATCTTTATTGCCGTTTCCGGATCTGCAAGATTTGGGGATAGATGGGCATACGGATAGATTAGAATTCTCTTGGATCCAACCTTTTCCGCAACATCTTTTATTTCTTCAACAGCTTTTTTAGCGACATCCTCGTTGTCCCCTTTTTCAACCGAAACGAATGCCACTAATACTTCCTCTACTCTATCACCCGTTCCCTGATAATCTTCCGCAAACTTGGTCTTTTCCTTTACTTCGTATTCCATGTAATCGGCATGGATCAGCAGGAGTTTCATGCAAAGGCAAACTCGGGGAGAAAAATAAAGTTTTCTAAACGCTGAATTCGATTCCGAATTTTCTTACAAAGTCCCATCCGTCTCTAAAACCAGTCCTCGAATCATACTTCAGTATTGCAAAGTTTGCTAGTCCATAGGGATTTGCACACGAGCCCACGGTAATAAGCATTCCTTCTTGTTCGACTTTCAGTATCTTGTAAGGTTCGTGCGATCTTATTACAAGTCTTGTCCCGAGATTTTCGAATAGCCTTTTGGTGGCCTTTTTGCCAAAGAAGTACATCACGCCTCTCTTGAAGTTCTCTCCGCATTCATCCCTCTCCCAGGGATCGTTCCACATCAATTCAAGCGCTATTTCCTCGCTTGGATTTTCGAGCGAGGATTTTTTTAAATCACCACACGGAACTCCGCCGTGTACTAGGAATATTTCACCGTTTAGAATGGCGGAAACTGGCATTTTTTCCCAAAGCTCTTTTAAGGATTCGTATATCTCTTCACCGTTCTCTATCCCACTCAACTGCCACGGCAATTCGTGTGGATACACTTCTTCCGTCTCATGGTTTCCCCTCAAAAGATAGGCTTTTCCGTCTACGAACATGGAAAGTATCCTTTCATATACTTCCATTGGATAATCTCCCCTGTCTGCATAATCACCAAGGAAAATGGCCTTTCCCTCTATTTCTTTTTCTATTTTTTCCAATGCCTCGATGTCTGCGTGGATGTCGCCGATTATCGTGCAAGTATCTTCTTGTATTTCTAGCATTTTCACCTTCATTAAATTCCTGGCTTCATCGATCAGTTCCAGCAGATCCATGCGAGAGGTGGCCAATCCTTATATATTTAATTTCTTACAGATTTCGATGAGGCATTTAATATCGATCGAAGATTTAAATAAAGATGATATAATTAGAATTCTAAATAAATCTGAAGAATTCGAAGATGTTGCCCTGGGGAAAAGAAGGTCCAGAATTTTGGAGGGGAAAATTCTTGCTAACCTCTTTTTCGAGCCATCAACTAGGACTAGGATGAGTTTTGAAACGGCAATGAAAAAGCTTGGGGGAGAAGTTATAAACGTCTCTGCTCAGGAAGCGAGCAGCATTGCAAAGGGGGAGACGCTTGCAGATACTATAAAGGTTGTATCAAATTACTGCGATGCTATTGTTATCAGACATCCGTTGGAAGGAGCAGCAAGATTTGCTTCAGAGCATTCGAGAGTTCCGGTCATAAATGCGGGCGATGGAGCAGGACAGCATCCAACGCAGACTCTTTTGGATTTGTATACCATAAAAAAAGAGATCGGAAGAATTGATGGGCTGAAAATAGCCCTTGTGGGCGATCTAAAGTACTCGAGAACAATTCATTCATTGATAAAGGCTCTAACTCTTTTCGAGACAAAGATATACCTAGTGAGCCCTCCGGTTCTTGAATTACCAAAGGAATTTCTGGAGGAACTTGGCGGGGACATTGAGAAGGCGGAGCTGGATCAGATAGTGGGGGATGTGGACGTAATTTATGTTACAAGAATTCAAAAAGAGAGATTCCTTGACGAGGAAGAATACAGAAAAGTTACCGGAAGCTACAAAATAACACTGGAAACTGTTAAAAAAATGAAGGAAAGCGCTATAATACTCCATCCTCTCCCGAGAGTTGACGAAATTGCGGTTGAAGTTGATTACACTAAACAGGCCAAGTATTTCAAGCAGGCTTTCTACGGAGTTCCGGTAAGAATGGCAATTCTCACGGAGGTGATGTTGTGACCGAAAGAGAGCTCGTAATAAGCAAGATAAGGGAAGGTACAGTTATAGATCACATAAATGCAGGAAAAGCGCTTCTAGTATTGAAAATACTCGGAATTGATGAAAAAACTAGGGAAACGGTCTCTCTGGCAATGAATGTTCCGAGTAGGAAAATGGGGAAAAAGGACATAGTGAAGGTCGAAGGCCTTTTTATAAGCGAAGAAAAGCTGAACAAGATAGCTCTAATAGCCCCTAATGCAACGATAAACCTCGTTAGGGAATACAGGATCGAAAAGAAGTTCAAAGTAAAGCCTCCAGAAGTCGTGAGGGGGATACTGAAATGTCCGAACAGGATGTGCATTTCAAATGCAAGAGAACCGGTTGAAAGTATTTTTTACATTAGTTTGAAAGGGAATGAAGTTGTTGCGAAATGTCATTACTGTGGGAGGAAAATATCGGATCTTGCAAAGTTCATAATTTGAAGTTTGAAAAACCTTATATAGTTTCTCCAAAAATTTTATTTATGAAGAAGGTTGTTATATTGGCCTGTGAGAATATCCGCGATCAAAATCTTTGCGTAGGGGATGCAAAGTGTTTTGTTGCATTTAACAGAAGAGAAGGAGAATTTGCTAGATACAAGAATGAACAGGCGGAAATAGTTGGAATTGTAGACTGCGGGGGTTGCGAAGGGAACAGAAACAGGGTTTTGTGCAGTCTTGCAGTTCTAAACAGCGCTTTGATGGGTTTGAACGAAAAAGCAGATGTCTTGCATATTGGCACTTGCATTATGAACTATTGCCCAAGAAAGGACGACCTACTAAAGGCAATAAAGGAAAAAGTGGGAATAGAAATAGTAGAAGGAACTCACAAATACGTGCCACCCAAGATTTTTGGTTAGATTATTAAAATTTTATATTTTTTAAATTAAAAAATAAAAAGTTAAATAAAATTTTTGAAGTCCGAAATCATTGCTGTTTCTGTTCTTTTTTCTTGAACTTCTCTTCGAGGTAGTCTCCGATGAATGTGCCTACAATGAAGAATATCGTGAATATGACCACTGTTATCAATACCGCGATTGTTGTGCCCACAGTTGCTCCAACAACCGAAGTGCCAGGTACGACTATTCCTATCACTAAGCCAAGGATAATTCCTAGAATTACTCCAATGAGTACGGCTTTTTTCAGTATTGCAACTCTGTCCTCTTTGCCGGGTCTTGTGTAACCGTAGACTATCCCTAGGAACAGTAACACCAAGGCAAGGGCGGCATCAGCTGCCATGAAGTAAAGTTGAGAAAGGTGATTTAACTTTTTTCATTTGTTTAAAAAATTTAAAAAATTTTAACAATTAAAGTTCGTTTAAAATTTCATCGAGCAGCGCTAGATATTCTTCCTCTTTTTTCCACAGGTTTCCAAAGCTCATTGAAGCGTTTGGATGGTAGTATCGATCTATGGCTATGGCCCTTATGTGCGGCGCGAAGTTCTTGATCGCTGCAAGCATCTGGGAACCGTGGTAGTATATGTTACCTATCATGAGTACAAGATCGTAGTTCCCCTTTCCATCAAAGCCCTTCCAGTTGGGATCGAGCAGAAACTGCGTTAGTTCATGCAGTACGGAATATTTTGCGTTTATGCCGGCTTGGGATAATTTAGTTATAGCGTTTCCGGTTGCAACCACTGTAAGACCTTTTTCTGCAAACTTCTTGACTCTCTCTATTATCGCAGGTGTTACATCCGGACCCACAACAAGCAGCGGGTGTTTTGCTTTCTTTATTGCCATTGCCACTGGTTTTCCTTTTTCAAGCAACATTGCCATCTTTGGACCGGGAATGTTTGCAGCATCGAAAGGTTGCTCTATCGTTCTTGGCATGCTATCACCTCACTTCTTTGCCAAGCTTGAGAAACCTTCCTTGAAGAGCCTTTCAACGCAGGTCGGATTGAATCCGGCATGATATGGCCTTATTGGTCCCTCTAATATCTTCTTTCTGCTCCAGTCAATCTTCCATCCGTGCTTGTCCTCGAGTTCTTTGAGGAGCTCTTCCCTTTTGGCCAAGGGCAGATCGCTTTCGGTTCTAACATAAAGATGCCAGTCATCTGGCATTCTACCGAGATATTTGAGGCTCAGATCGATGTAGTGTGTGAGCTTTATCGATCTGCCCCTGTCTGTATCGTTTGGTCTGAAGCAGAGCTTTGCGATGAGTGGAATAGCCTCTTCAACAGTTTCAGCTGCCACGAGCAAATCCTGTGGGGCCGGCTCGATGCGCACTTTTTGCCCGCTTCTGACATCGTATACCATCCAGTCTTCATCATTGTATGGCTTTCCAAGGAATGCCCTGCGGTACTTGCTTCCGTGCGGTCCAACAACTACCGGAATCCCGAGCCTGTTAACACCAGTTGCTATACTAGCGGCTTTCTGGCTCATTGCACCCCATGCAACTCCGCAGGCTCCAACCCTGTTGAGTATGTAATCTGCAATTTCCTCGAAGTTCGCTCTTATATTTCTCATTGCAAATATCCTTGCAACCTTTATCGCTGCCCCATGGATGTGTGCATTTGAAACGCAGCTTCCCAGATTTGCGACGCAACCACCGTTGAAGTCATCTTTGTATTTCTCGTAAACGGTTTTACCCTCTTCATCCTTATACAGTCCAGCATCCATCGCCATGCAACCAGTGGTTACGACGATGTAGTTTCTGGATGCGAATTCGTTCATTATCGTGTACGCATCTTTTGTACCGTTTGGATAGTTGCTGCAACCGACTATTGCTATAACTCCCGGAATCGTTCCTAGTACTATTGGAGCACCAACATTTCTTATCTCTGAATCTCTAACAGGTCCTCTGCCACGCCTGACTTTACCTTTTTCGTTTAGAATTCTGTTCCATGCTGCGAAGTTGAACATGTCGATTATGGGTATTTTCTTCGGACAGACCTGTTCGCATCTTCCGCAGGTTATGCAGACGTCCCATTTCTCTTCAAGAGGCTTTCTGTCTCCTTTTTCTGCAGCCTCCATTAAATCCCCAACTCTTATCTTCTGCGGACAGGCGATTGTACAATTTCCACACTGAGTGCATGACTTTGCGTAGTTCATGAATTGCTCTTCGCTTAGCACCGGCTTTATCTCTCCCCTCTTCTTCCTCCTCGCTCTTGCAACCTCAACCGCAATTTCTCCAACCTTTAAAGGATCTAAAACAACAACTCCTGGATTACCATCTAGCAAGTATTTTATCACTTCTTTGGGATCCCTCTTCGTCATATCCGGCAGACCATGCATCGCCTTTGAATTTGTGCAGATAACGGGAATTCCGAGTTTTCCGGCATGATAAAGAATATCGGCCCTTATGCACTGCTCATCTATCACAATCACATCTGCCAGTCCAGATCTCACAACTTTCAGCTGTCTTCCGAGTGAACCGGCAATCTTTGCTTTTGGCCAATATCTGCTTACATCGTGAGCCGTACAGCAGACCCCCGCAAGTTCAACTTCATCGTTTAGCTTGTTTTGCTCGATGTAATCGGCTATGTTAATCGCTGGAGGAGCATGGTGACCTATGACAAGAACTATTGCCTTGTTTCTGTCCAGAGTTCCCATTCCAACATCAATTAGGGGTTGGTTGCTCTCTCCCTTTGGCAGATTGAACGCGACTATCTGGGCGATATCGGCTATTTCTTTGCCAAGAGCATCCATCATGCCCAGATGGAGGGCTTTTGATTCATAGTCCAAATAACTACCTTCCTGACCCGTATGGATCGAATCCATTACTTGCGTTATCTGCTCCTCAACATATTTCAGGGCCCTTTCTAAATCTGCGAGTGTCTTTGGCTTTATTCCCGTTATCAGCTGTGTCAGCGGAGCAACCTCAGCTATTTCCGGACCGAGATCTACTGGAATCTCCTCAAGTTTCTTCCCCGTAACGTGTTCTATGTCGTGGAGCATGTGCCTTGCATGGCCCGTATGGCAGGCGGTTCCAATTGCAACGGCGATTGCAACGATTCTACCTGTCTGGGCCTCTAGATTTATTCCGCAGGCTCCACGCTTGTTTTCTGTTAAATCGCATTTTCCCATTGTGCAGAGGCAGCACATATCGCAGTATGGGGCATAGAAGGGCTTGTATCTTTTTAGAAGAATGAAATCCCAATTCCTCAGCGTTTCAATCTGTGGAAAAGGTGTTGGACCCATTGGTGCCCATTCTTCCTCCTCTTCTGCGACCTCTCCTATTTTTATGCTGACATTCCTTAGCTCATCAACAAATATCGCACCTTTCCTCAGTTCAAGAACCATCCAATCACCATATTCATTTTTTAAAACTCGCATATAAGCTTTTTCGAAGTTAATATCAGTATTTTTTATAACGGAATAATTATGAATCAAAATTTGAAATTTAATAACAGATGACACTAATATCAAATCTTGTATAAAAAAATTTTTAAATTGGAGATAAAGCAGAGTTCGTGAAAATTTTCTTTGTCCTTGACATCAAAGAACGTAAGGCCGTTTTAGCTGAGAAAGGAGAAAGAGAAAAATATAGACCGCTGAGCGAGAAGAGCTTGGTTGTTAAATCAAGCGATCCTGTCGAAATAGTAAGAGTTCTTAAGCCGAGATTTCTTTATGTAGCAGATCTCGACAGGATTTCCGGAGTTGGTGATAATTTTGAAATTATTGAGAATCTCTCTAGTCTAGTTGAAGACGTAATCGCAGACTGCGGCTTCAGGAATGCTGAAGAGCTGAGGACTGTGAAATTCAAGGCCGTAGTAGGAACCGAAACTTTTGACATAACGGAGATAGACAGGAAATGTTACGTTAGCCTCGATTTCAGAGACTCGTTTCTCGACTCTTCTGGAAAGTTCAAAAACTGGAAAGATGCTGTGGAGTTTTTAAACAGCCTTGAGCTTTATGGCTTGATAGTGCTGAATCTGCGCAGAGTTGGATCCCTGAAACCAGATTTTGAACTTGTTTCGGAGATTTTAGAGCTTTCTGATAATCCGGTTCTACTTGGGGGAGGTATTGGGAGCATCTCGGATTTAGAAAAGCTGAAAGAGATGGGTTGCGAGGGCGTATTGATTGCAACGGCAATTCATAGAAAACTTCTACCATTGAGTTTGATACAGAATGGTTTCATCTAAATGAGTATTATTTTTTGGAAAGTTGGTATTTTAAGGGGTAGCTCATCTAATCGCCTGCCTGATTTTTACCGCAACCCCTTTTTTCATCAAGAGCATTTCAAAGGCCGAGAGAATAGCTTTTCCAGTTGCTAGGAGTTCATCTCTCTCATTCACTACTATAACTTCATCATTTGCCCTTATTCTTTCATCCACTTTTACAACATGCTTTGCAAATACGCTTTTCCCCTCGGCTATGAAATCCGATACCTCGTTTGTGACAACAACTCTAAGCTTTGGAAAGGGAAAATGGGACTGCAACCTCTTTGCCCCCTCTATGCTAAGGGTTAAGAGTCCGGAATCCGCTTTTAGAGTTGCAATTCTCTTTCCCTTGTCGAATATTTGCCTTATCTTTCCATTGCTTGAAAGGATAAACTTGCAAGTTTCGGGAAAGAGTGCTTTTCCCGCGCCTTGACCGAATTGGTAATCTGCAATTGTCCTGACAATTTTCAGATTATCTGCCATACCTTCTCTCCCTCCTTTGATATTCTTTTATCATTCTTAGGAAATCTATGTATCTAATCGTTTTCCAGTCCACGTCCATGAAAAGTAGCTCGCTATAAATACTCTGCCAGATCATAAATTCTGGTACCTCTTTTCCAGCCTTCACTATCATGTCTGGTTGCGATCTTAATATTAAGAGGGATTCGAAAATATCCTCGTTTACTTCCTCGGCTTTTATTTCTCCTCTCATCGCTTTTTCTGCAATCTTCCTGATTGCGTCGATTATTTCTTCTCTACCAGATTTATCTACGAAATTTATCTTAATTCCGTCAATATCGTAGTTTATTTTTTTAATATTGCGGGAGCAGATGGTAATTTCCTGAATTCCAAATTTTTTACACCAGTTCAAAAATTTTTGGAAACCTTCCCCCAATTCGGAGCATATAATCATTATATGTTTTGGAAACTTGCCCTTTTTTTTCACATCCCTCTCTAGCAGTAGCTGATACAGAAACCTAAGCACACTTAAAAATTTAAATGTCCATCTACATAACCTTTTTCAATGTTCATTGTTTTGCTTTCCCTATTAGCACTTCTAGGAACATACTTGGATCCGAGGCTTATCTTTGCGATTACCTTTATACTTGCTCTCTTTCATTCATCGCGTTTTTCGGGGGAACATTTCAAAGTTTTAATGACTTCTACTGTTCTTACCGGCTTGGCCTGTGTGATGCAGAGGGAAATAATATACGCTTCCATTTTCCTTCTGTTTTTCTACGAGTTCAGAAAAAACGTACTGCTCGATATAGCAATATATACCTCGGCTGGAATTCTTTACTTCTCTCTTTTCAGCTTGATAAACGGAATTTTCTTGGCTCCAGAATACATAATCTTTATATCCCTTGCTGGGGCCTTGACAGCAGCTCTTGTTGAAACTGTTAGAGTTGAAGAGAAGAGAGTTGCAATGCTCATAGGTGTTGCGACCACATTCGCAATATTCAGAATCTACATACCTTCTGCATCCCTTTTAGATTTGACGTTCGCTTTTGCAGTATCTTTCGTCTTATCTCTTCTGGCTTTGAAGGCAAAAATTGCTGATGAAAGCGGTTTAATCAGCGCGACGATTGTTGGGACAATAACGATCCTTTTTACGGACCTAAGATTTTTTTCAGTCCTCCTTCTTTTTTATATTCTCGGTTCCGCCGTTACCAAGTACAAGTATTCGTTGAAAACGGCTTTGGGCATCGCAGAACCCTCTGGCGGTGCTAGGGGTTTTTCAAACGTTTTTGGGAACAGCTTAGCCCCATTGTTCTTCGCTATGAACTTTGGAGTAACGAGGGAATCTACTTTTGCTTTGGCCTTCGTTTCATCTGTTGCAGCGGCCTTGGGGGATACAATGGCGAGCGAAGTTGGTAAGACGGCTAAAAATGTCTATTTGATTACAAACTTCAAAAAAGTTAAACCGGGAACTAGCGGGGGCATATCCCTTATCGGGGAACTTTCAGCTCTTCTCGGTTGTTTTGTGACATTTCTTTTCTCTCTCTTGCTCGGTTTAGCGGATTTTAACTATGCGCTGCCGGTTATATTGTCCTCTTTCTTGGGCATCCATGTGGATAGTTTTCTTGGTGCAACTCTGGAGAAAAAGGGTTACCTCAACAATTCTGCGGTGAATTTTATTGCAACCCTGTTTTCAGGCCTATTTTGCTATCTCCTTATTATTCTTTGAGCGAAAATAATCGCAAAAGCTGCTAAAGTTGCCTCAAATCCCGGAATTTCTAGGATTTTTTTAACAGATCCGACAGGAGTCTTAACGCTTGGCACGGTTTCAACATAGCCCTTGTGGACAAGTTCCTTCTCTTCCTTAAACTTGGCAACATTCAACAGAAACTTGGCAATTCTCTCTGAGAGGGAATAGTAGAGAACCTTTGCGTAATCTGTTTTGGAGTTTTCTGCGAATTCGAAGTATGCTATCGGAAGTATCGGATAGCAGACTTCTTCAGCTTCGGCAATTGCAGTTTTCGCACTTTTTCTTTTTTCCTCAATTTTTGCAGCAACATCGTATTTGGCTTCTATCGACAGACTGGCGTCAACTATTGCATTCAGAGCCTCAAATACCGAACCGGCGTACAGGGATTGCGAGTAAAGAGATTTTGCCAGTTCAAGCGATTCAGATGCACTTTCGAGTAAATCCGGGTAACCGTTGAGTGAAGACGCATAGACTATTATAGAATTTGCTTGATTGATGTAGAACTCTGCTCTCTTTTTTATCTCGGTTGCATTCAGACTTTGGTCATCCCGAAGCTGGTTCAGAAGAGAGAGCCAAACTTTTGCACTTTCCAATCTTTCTTTTGCATACGCCAAATTGTAAAAAACTTCTTCAGCTTTTGTTGCTGTTTTTGCTTTTTCTATTGCTTTACTAGCTTCTGCAACCCTTTCCTGCGCCCCGGCAATTATCTGAATCGAATTTATCCCTATGGGTTCGTTTCTGAGAAAATCATTTAATCTCGAAATTTCTTCGCTGATCTTCTGAATTTCGGAATCTATTTGCTGTGAAGACACTAGGGTTTTCCTGTACATTTCGTATCTCATAAGAATTTTGGCTTGGAAGAGAAGACTAGTTGCCGTATAATAATTGCCTAGTGCATAATTTTCCTCCGCCTTTTTAATAAGTTCATTTGCCTCCTTTGTTTCAAATCCGCGAAGCTCTCCAATACCTTCTCTCATTCTCTCTGCAAGATATCTCAATTCGCCGGAGTAGAGAGTTATGTTTAGTTTCTTCTCCTCTCTTGAGATTTCGTAGCCCGTGTAATAACGGAGTGCCTCGTTTATGTTTTTTACTTCAAAAACCTTAACCCCCAGTTTTTTTCCATATTCCACCAAATCTAGTTCTTTAACTTCGGTTGTTATTACATTGACAACTCCAATTTTTCTTACCTTTTTCTCTTCAACGGTTATAACGCTCTGTCCGCTTGGAATGAGAAATATCCTAGCACCTTTTTGTGCAGCAGCTTCGAGTTTGTAATTTAGACCACCCACTGGTCCGATGGAGCCGTCTGGGTAGATCATTCCGCTCATGTACACTCTTTCGTCAAGTTCTAAATTCTTCAGAGCTGCGATTGTGGCTATCGTCATCACTGCTCCAGCCGACGGACCGCCAACTATTGGTGCTTCAGCCTCAATTACGTAGAAAAAGTCGTATTTTGTAAAATCGATCCCCAGAAGATCACAAGCAGTAAGTGCTGCCAACTGTGCACTTCCTTGCATGTCTATCTCCGTAAAGGGGGTTGTAGAAACGAAAACCCTACCAGTTCCCGGATTTATAAAAACCGTTATTTTTATCACAACTCCTTCAATTTTCTCTCCTGAAGTAACAGCTACAGCATTTATGGATTTTTGCATCTCAAAGGCGAGAGCTGGCTGAATTATTAGGAAAATGATCAGCATGGCAATGAGACCAAATCGCATAGAATGGTTTGGAGAGGGGGATTTATAAGTTTTGTGAATTGGGAATCTTTTTTGTTTAAAGAAATGAAATTCTCTTTGTTTAATGGTATTTGTTTTAACTGACTCTCTTTTGACTTTATAAACGAAAGCCTCGCCTTTCAGATGGAAAAGATTAAATATATATAATATTGTCTTTAAAGACTGAATAACTCACTCTTCCCAGAAAATATCATTTTCTGCGTAATTGTATTTAAAAACGAGGATTCTAAATGGCTCGTTGCCGTAATTTTTTACCCAATGTCTTTCCTTTGGTCTGCAGATGAAAACGTCTCCTGTTTTGGCACTGTAAACCTTATCACCTATACCCATAATTGCCTCACCGCCAAGAATAACGAATATTTCTGTCTGTTTCTCATGGTAATGCTTTTTAACCTCCTTTTTTGGTTTAACCTCAACTATCTGCGTAAAGCAGTCATTTGAGAGTTCAAAGCCTTTTGCAACTCTATAAACTCCCCTATCTTCCCACTTTAAACTTTCAAGTCTCATGAAAGTCACTAGGGCGACAAGTATTAAAAGCTTGAGCAAATTGACAGCATGGAAAAAGTCAAGCTCGGCTTTGTGGTATCGGAGTTCAACAGGGATATTACCTACATGATGGAGGTCCTCGCAAAGGAACATGCTGACTTTTTGGGAGCTGAAGTCAGCGAGGTTATAAGGGTTCCAGGGACATTCGATATACCTATAGCCGTCAAGAAAATGCTCGAAAAGGGAAACGTTGACGCTGTAGTCGCAATAGGCTGTGTAATTGAGGGGGAAACTGAGCATGATGAAATAGTGGCCCAGCATGCGGCGAGGAAGATAATGGATCTGAGCATCGAATACGGCAAACCAGTAACCCTAGGAATAAGCGGTCCAGGAATGGGAAGAATAGCAGCTGCTGAGAGAGTTGACTACGCTAAGCGGGCAGTTGAAGCTGCTGTAAAGCTTGTTAGGAGGTTGAGGGAATATGAGAGCGGCAAGAAGAGTTGAAGCGGTAAAACCCTCTGCGACGCTCAGAATTTCTTCAATAGCAAAGCAGCTTGCAAGAGAGGGGAAAGACGTAATCGACATGAGCGTTGGCGAACCGGATTTTAAGACACCCCAGAGAATAATAGAGGCAGCATATAGAGCGATGAATGAGGGGAAAGTTTTTTACACACCAACCAAAGGAATTCCTGAACTTCTTAGTGCTATCGCTGAAAAGATGAGGAAGGAGAACAATGTTGAAGCGACGGCAGAAAACATCATAGTAACACCGGGTGCTAAGTACGCGATTTACGAAGCGATGATGGCGCTAATAGATGAAGGAGATGAGGTCATTCTTTTGGATCCATCTTGGGTCAGCTATGAAGCCTGCGTTTTAATGGCTGGAGGAAAGGTAGTCTGGGTTCCGCATAATGAAGATTTCAGCGATGCACCAGTTGAAAACTTTGTGACACCAAAAACAAAGATGATCGTAATCAATACCCCAAGCAACCCACTTGGTGTGGTTTATGGAAAGGAGTTTTTGAAGAAAATAAGGGATATAGCTGTGGAAAAGAACATTTTCGTCATGTCTGACGAGGTTTACGAGAAGATAATTTTTGAGGGCACCCATTACAGCCTTGCAAGTTTCGATGATATGTTTGACCGGACAATTACGATAAATGGTTTTTCCAAGACGTATTCCATGACAGGCTGGAGAATTGGGTATGCCGTTGCACCGAAATGGATAATAGAAAAAATGAACATTATCCAGTCCCATTCGGTAAGTCATCCAACGTCTTTTGTTCAGTACGCTGCATTAGAAGCCTTGAAAAGTGATAGCTCTTTTCTAGAACAGATGGTGGCGGAATTTAGGGCTAGAAGGGACATGATAATGAGGAGACTTGATGAGCTTGGAATAAGCTATGCTCCGCCAAAAGGTGCATTCTACATTTTCATGGATGTCCGGAGAAATGGAGATGTATTTTGTGAAGAATTTTTGAAAAAAGAGTACGTTGCTTTGACGCCCGGATCGGCTTTTGGTATTTCTTTCAAAAATTGGGCAAGGTTGAGTTATGCAACTTCTAGGGAAAAGATCTCGGAATTCTTAAACAGGCTTGAAAGATTCATTTCTTCAAAATCTTCTGAGTTGTAGTTTTGTAAAAATTCCCATTTAAATAAAACCAAAACATTGCAGAATAAAAAATTCTTTTTAAAAAACTGGAAAAAGGGAATAAAAGGAAATTACTTTTTCTCTTCTTTCTTTTCTTCCTTCTTCTCCTCCGCCTTCTTCTCTTTCTTCTTTGCCATGATTCTCTTTACTCCATTCGATATAAAAATTTTTCCAATCCATAAAGTTTCTGGAAATTGTTTGTGGAAAAATATTTAGTCTGGAAAGCGATTTCTGGAGATGAAATATAAGTTTCCGAGAGGAATGAGAATTTCAAAGTTAGAGGAGAGAGAAAAATTTTACAGGGAAGAGTTTGATCTTGTGAAAGTTGAAAATTGGCTTTCTTGGAGGGATATAAGGAATACTGCTTTTGCTGTGATTATAGGGAGGAAGACAAATGTGTATCTTCAGAAATTCTATGAAAAGAAAGACAAGGCACTTATCATAACGGATCATAAGGATCTGAATGGTGTTTTGGATTATATTCTGTACTATCTTCCTGAAGGCGTCTATTACGACAGGAATCTTTACAGAAATCTTAGCCTATGCGAAAACTGCTCAAAGGATTGTTGGGATTGCGAGAACTTTCTCGGACAAGAGCTCGCATTTGACCTCGATCCAGAGAATGTTGACTGCCCGTATCATGGATCGCTTGAGGACAAGGTGGCGAGAAAGGATACGGTTAGTTTCTGTATGATTGAATTTAAGAAAGTTAGGAAGAATGCCTTAAGACTTTTTGGCGAGCTCAGTAAGGAATACAAAAAAATGGAAGTTGTATTCTCAGGTAGAGGTTTTCACATCCATGTACTCGACGAGAAAGCTTTCAAACTATCCCGTGAAGAAAGAAGGGAAATAGCTGAACAATATTCGAACTTCGGTATCGATGAATGGGTTACTAGCGGTGAAATGAGACTTATTAGATTGCCTTATTCTCTCAATGCTCTCGTCTCTCGTATTTGTGAGCCTCTGCGGCCTGATGAACTGCATTTCTTTGATCCCAGATTCAGGGCTAAGCCATCTTTTATGCGCTCTTAAGAACCGCAGATAAAGGCTTAAAACCCGGAAGCTTTGCCTTTAAAGGCAAGTGCTCACAACCGAAAAAACTTACCTGTTCGCAGCACTAAAGCTTTAAATAATCTTGGTACAAAAAAAAAGGGATAGCATAAAATACTATAGTTTCAACCTGAGCAGCTAAAGGCTTAAGAGTAACTCACTTCTTCGCTTTTTCCTCTCCCTTTGAATACTCCGCCTTCTTTTCCTCTTTTGCCTTTTTCTTACCTCCACCTTTTGAACATTTCGGCATAATGTTTCTTAGCATCAAAATTTAAAAACTTTTTCGTAAAAATTATTTAATGGAGACGAAAAGTTGACGTAGAATTGATATTAACCTTCTGCCGGTGTCTGTCAGTTCATAAGTTTCTTCATTCTTTTCGACTATTTTTAACTCCATCAGAGCTTTTAAATGTCTGTCGAGAATACCGGGATTTAGTTTTGTCTCGAACATTAGCTGGGAAAATCTTCGGGGACTTCTTTCGAGGGCAAAGAGGATGTCGCTTATCCCATTGCGGGAAATTACTTTTAAAAACCTTCTTTTGTCTAGCATATCATCCTCGAACAAGTCCCTCGCCGATATCATTATTACCACCACAATAATCAGAAATTTTCCGGTTATTTATCCTTTTCTAACTTAATTAGCAATTTTGGGCCAATAATTTCAACATTGCAATTATAAAAAAGATGAAAAATTATATCATAACTTCTAAAGACAGCAATTATGATCTCAGACCTAAAAACAGTGAAACTCTCTGTTTCACTAAAAAACACGAGGGCTTTAGTTCTTTTTGAGAAAGAAACTAAAAATTACAGGGTAATTGACTGCAACAGAAAATCTTTCTGTAGAATTTATGTTTCGAGGAATTGTCCGCCTTATTGTGAAATTATTGTTGCTGTTAAAGATTTTGTGCTAAAAAGGAGGAAACCCAAGGCAGAAGTTGTTGAGTTATAACCGAAAACCTCACTCTTCAGGGTATGTGGCTCACAACTGAAAGACTGCTTTTAGGAACAGTAGTTTAGAAGCTCACAGCCTTTTGACCATGTATTCGAATCTCTTTCTATATCCGAACTTTCTGTAGTACTCCCGAACACCTACCGCACTTATGACGGCAATTTCATCATAACTCTCTTTTGCAATTTCCTCTGCAACTTTTAGCATACTCTCGCCAAAGCCGCGATGCTGGAATGCCTCAATTTCTCCGAGCGGGGTGGATTTTCCATAAACATGGATTTCTCTTATTAGAGCGCAATCTCTGATCTCCTTAATGAAAGGCTCTGCTGGAAATCTTAATCTGAGAAATCCCACCAGCGCATCGTATTCTGGAATCTCGTAGCTGATGAAAATTTCCTCTCCTCCCGAAGCTCTATACTTCGTTATTTTCAATTCTGCTCTCTTGTATTCCTCCTCTGGAACTCCTTTGTGGCCTACTTCTCTGCACCTTATACATCTGCAACTGTAACCGAGCTCTTTCAATCTCTTCTGCACAAGTTGTCGTAGATTTCCTACTTTTAAGCCTATAGCTGCATGGACTGGGATATCTCTTTGTATCCTCTGAATCCTGACCCACTCTGGGATGAACTTTTTTGCCTTTGCGATGAGCTCTACGACTTCTTCGGTTTCGTAAGGTTTGTATTCACCCTTTTTCCACATTTCGTACAGCTCTGTTCCTTTTACGATTACAGTCGGGTATATCTTTAGGTAGTCGGGTTTGAATTCTTCTCTCTCAAATATTTCCTTAAACATTTTAAGGTCTCTTTCCAAGTCCGAACCGGGTAAACCTGGCATTACGTGGTAACAGACTTTGAAAGCAGAATCCTTCAAAAGCTTTGTAGCCTTTATTGTCTCCTCTACTCCGTGTCCTCTTTTTATCTTTTCTAGGACATCGTCGTATATGCTCTGAACGCCGAGTTCTACTCTAGTAGCTCCATAACGTAGCATCTCGATTATATTCTCCTCCATTGCATAGTCTGGGCGAGTTTCGAAAGTTAAGCCCACGCATCTAACTTTTGCTCTCTCATTTTTTCTTTTGGCTCTCTCAATGTTTTCTTCCATCTTCATTCTGCTCCTGAAGCAGTTTAGTGCATTGTATATCCCTAGGATGAACTTCTTTTTGTATTCATCATCTCTAGCGATGAAGGTTCCGCCCATTACTATTATTTCGGCTTTATCGATGTCGTGTCCTATTTCATACAGCTCTCGCAGCCTTGAAGTTACTTGCTTAAATGGATCATATTCATGCTGCTTTCCTCGCATAGCAGCCGGTTCAAGGCCGGTGTAGCTCTGGGGGCTGTTGAATTCGACACCTCCTGGGCATGGAACGCATTTTCCATGGGGGCATCTAGCCGGGGAACTCATGACAGCGATTACGACAACTCCGCTAAGGCTTCTTACAGGTTTAAGTCTGAGAATCTCTCGTAATCTCCTATAGTAATCGCTACCTTTTGCTTCTTTGAGGATTTCAACATTTGAAGGCATTTTTGGTAGTTTGTAATCTTTTGCAAGTTTCTTTTTAATCGCAATTGCCTCTTCTCTATCTTTTGCATTCAGAGCTATTTCGATTGCTATTTTTCTGATCACGTCCTCCATCTCTTTTTTAAAAATTTTGGAAATGTTTATAAGTTTACCTAGCAATCTTAAATCGGCCGGGGTTGCAGAGCGGTACTGCGCCGGCCTTGAGAGCCGGTGCCTTTTTGGGCGCGTGGGTTCAAATCCCATCCCCGGCGTTTTTTGAGATTTGGAAGTTTTCCTCAAAGCTCTTCAGAATCTCGACAGCCTTATCCCTTGCTGTCTGGATTAAGGCTGTGTTCAGATTGAAGAGCTCTTTGGCTTTTTCATAGCATTTTTCATACAAAGATTTTTCGATTTGGAATTGCAGCTCAGGTGCTACTTTACAAGTTTGAAATACTCGTTGAGCGTTTTATTTAAAGCCAGGATTTTTGATTTATTCGGCCTGAATACCTTGCCTACAACGCATATCTGGACTTCTTTCTGCAGGGGAACTCCCCCTAGGATTGTTTGGATATTCTATTCAGACTTTCTATTTATTTAAGCTTTTCTATCATCCCCTAAAAGGCAGGCTTTGGTTATAAATTCAATCAGATCAAGAACGAATTTTTTGAACTCTTCCTTCAGCTTTTTAAACTTCCATTATGCTGAAAGTCTCATCAATCCATAATTTTACAGAAAGTTTCTTTACGATCGAAAGATATTTATCCTTCCGAATTCATTCAAAGCGATGGCATTGAAGATAACAATAACTGGCAAGGTCCGCGGAG
>JAAOZI010000005.1 GCA_011605865.1 Archaeoglobales archaeon | reverse complement strand
TGCCCGGAATTGAGAAAGGAGGAAGTTAAGAAAATAAGTCTGTACAATAATAAATGGCTTATTTTATCGTTTGCGAAGCTAGCATTCGCACTCATTCCGTTATCCAGTTCTTCTGGAAAGGAGAGTTCTGTGCTTGTAGATGTTTTCAGCGCAAATATTTCGTTAGAAGACTTTTAAAATTTTGTTTATCTATCAATTATTAAGTAAACTTTCAGAAAACTTTACCTTTAAAAAATAGAAGTTTCAATCATGATACCTGAAATGCAGATTCGGGGTATTCAGGTGAACTACTATTTCGTTTGCAAGACGAAACTCTGGCTTTTCAGCCGCAACATCTCGATGGAGCATGAGAGCGACCTTGTAAAGCTCGGATCTCTCCTGCACAGGGAATTTTTTGGTAGAGAAGAGAGGGACGTTAACTTTGGGCCGATAGCGGTGGATGTTGTCAGGAAAGGGGATGAGGTAGAAATTGTTGAAGTGAAGAAATCCGGGGCGATGGAAAAGGCCGATTACTATCAGGTTCTTTATTACCTCTACTATCTTTCCAAGTTCGGGATAAAGGCGAGGGGAAGGATTAGCTATCCAAAGCAAAGGAAGAACCTTGAAGTTAGGCTTGGGAATGAAGAAATAAGGAAGATCGAGGAAATTCTAAAGGACATTGCCGTAATAGTTTCCGGAGAAATTCCAAAGCCCGAATACAAGAGATACTGTAGGAAATGTTCTTATTTCGACTTCTGCTTCTGCGGGTGAGAATATGAGGAAGAACTACTACATAATTTCCGACGGGAAGCTCCTCAGGGATGAGAACACAATCTATTTCGAGAACCAAGAGGGGAAGAAACCGATTCCAATCAACGCCGTTTACGCAATCTACGCACTGGGCTCGCTTACGATAACCTCGAAGGCAATATCATACCTTGCGAAGGAGGGAATATGCATCCACTTCTTCAATAGGTACGGCTTTTACGAGGGAAGTTTCTATCCTAGAGAAAGCCTAGTTTCTGGCGAGGTGCTCGTGAGGCAGGCCGAGCACTATCTGGGCAGGGAGAAGAGGCTTTACCTAGCGAAGTCGTTCGTGAAAGGAGAAATTCTCAACATGGCAAAGGTTCTGAGCAAGAGTGGGGAGGATGATTCTGAAGTGATTTCAGCCCTTCAGGGGCTGGAGAATGCTGGAAGCATTCCGGAAGTCATGGGGATCGAAGCTTCAGCAAGGAATTCATACTACTCGAAATTCGACGCAATTTTAAAGGAGATGAAGTTCGAGAGGCGCAGCAGACAGCCGCCAGAAAATGAGGTGAATGCGATGATGAGCTTCGGAAACTCGCTACTGTATTCGGCAATCCTCTCGGAAATATACCACACGCAGCTCAGTCCGGCAATAAGCTATCTTCACGAACCATCTGAAAGGCGTTTCAGCCTCGCATTAGATATTGCGGAAATTTTCAAACCGCTGCTTGTGGACAGGCTTGTGTTCAGTCTGGTGAACACCAGAATGATTCAAAAAGATGATTTCGAAAGGGAATTCAATGGGATTCTGCTCAACGAAACGGGAAAAAGGAAGTTCGTGAAAGCCTTCAACGAAAGGCTTGAAAAGACAGTAAAGCACAAGGAACTCGGAAGGAACGTTTCTTACCAGCGTCTGATCAGACTTGAATGCTACAAACTTGTGAAGCACCTAGTGGGAATTGGGAAGTATTCACCATTCGTGATCTGGTGGTAGTATGTATCTGATAATAGCTTATGATGTCAACGTTGAAAGGGTGAACAGGGTTAAAAAGTTCCTGAGGAAATACCTCACATGGATCCAGAACTCGCTATTCGAAGGAGAGGCGACTGAAGCAACACTGGAGGAAATAAAGATGGGTTTGAGGGAGATAATCGATGAAAAGGAAGATATGATCGTAATTTATAGGCTGAGGACAAAAGAGCTTGCAAAAAGAGAAGTAATAGGGGTTAAGAAGGGCGAGATAGAGGAGATAATTTAAGCTAAGTACCGATGATTCTTAGCTCCCTTATCTCAATATTTCGACCGATGTTTTGGACCGATATTTTTTAGCTATAGTATATAAAGACCGCCAGATTCAGCGTAATTGAAACCAACTTCGTAACTATACGGATAACGACAAATCCTGTATATTTTCTTTTTCTTGCCCTTTTGAATTTCTACAAGATAAAAATTATCTGCGCCCCTCTTAATATAGTAAATAGGTATTTTTGCCATATTTTCAATTTTAAGGCCTCTCTCTCCTTCTTTCTCATAAAAAATTTCGGGAACAACATCAATATGCTGGATTTTTTCATCTCTAACCTTAAAAGATCTTCCTTCTTCCCCATTGTAAGTTATATCTCTCCAGTTATATCCAAAAATTGTGGAATCTCTGAAAAACCTCTTTAGATTACTTGGAACCTCTAATGAATAGTTTTCGTAAACTTCATCACAAAATTGTTTGATATCCCTGTAACTTACAGGTCCCTCATACCTTTTTACAGCAGATAATGCTTTTCTGAGCAATTCTTCTTCGTAAGGGAAATAATTTTCTGGTACATAGATCTTCAAAACGTGTTCTACTTTATCCTTCCATGTCTTGGCTTTTCTATTCAATCTTCCTGCCCTTTGACCGAGAGCGTCTGGTGGAGCTAATTCCGAATACATAACATCGCAAGAAATGTCTAGAGAGATTTCAATAACTTGAGTCGCGACAAGAACAAATGGTTTGGTTCTGAGCTTGCTTTGAATTTCATTTTCCTTACTAATTCTATCGCTGTAAGTAAATTGCGAATGGTATAGCATTATGTTTTGATCATTCAATTTTTCTTTTAATTTGAGATAGAACTGTTTCGCTCGTTCGACAGTGTTTAGAATTATAAATTGTGTTAACCCTTTATCGTAATTGGTAATGATCTCTTCGATTAGCCTTTCATCGACTTTAAAATTTTTATTTTCGCTCCATATAGTTTTATTTTCCAATACTTCAATTTTGAAGGGTTTGTAAGATAAACCTTCGTCATCAGTAATATATTCATATTCACCTAATTTTTTAACCATAAACTCGGGTAGCGTTCCAGACATGAGTAAATGGGGTATATCCATTTTTCTTAAAATTTCAAACAAAGTTATTAGATGCTCCAGTGTTGACTTTTCATAGTAATGCACCTCATCAAAAACTATAACAGCATTTTGTAAATTCCCTATGGCAAAATCTGCTTGGCTGAATCCCTTAACGAATGAATAGATTAGATGATCAACGGTGGTTATTGTAATCGGTTTAAAGAATATGCTGCCTTTAAAACTCTCACTTTTTATCTCTTCTATATCTTCCTCTTCTTCATCAATTTCAACTTTTTCATCCTTCAGCTTAATAAAGCTTCTTCCATGGTATAGTCCAACACTTTCTTCACCAAAAATCGACTTTATTCTATCATACATCGCATTGCTTGTTGTTTGGGTTGGCATTGCAAAGATTATTTTATTTCTTTTATGTTTCTTTAATGAATTTAACCCCCATATTAGGGCGGCCTCTGTTTTACCTCTGCCACATGGCGCAAAAAGAATTGCAAACTTTGGCGCTCTTATAAGCGCTTTTTGAAATTCATACGGCTCTCTATCTACAAGAACCTTTCTGATAGGATCGTTAACTTCCAGAATTGGAGCATATTCTTGTGGATTTTCAAGGACCTCATCAAAAATTCTTTGAATACCTACGTAACTTTCTACGTATTTCGAAAAATTAGCACTTGCATAATCATCGCAAGTTTTGAGGATTGAGAAGAGATAGGAGAAAATAGATTTAATTTTTTCCCAGTCTTTATTTTCATCTAAATGCATGTTTACTTTGCAAATTACGTGTTTTCTAAGATGATCTATTTTATTCCAACTAAATTCTGGGATCTCTAAATTAATACCCTTGAACTTGAAAAAATCATCAAACTTTAGCAGTCTATAGACTTTTTCTGCATTTTTTACAAAATTTCCTATTTCTTCCCTCAGAAATTCCGGTTTTTCGAACAGGTTACGATCAGAATAAATCTGACCATACAGTTGAGTATGATGCCCGAGAATAGCCGCGAGTTCTATTGGTACTTCAACTATTGGATCCCTAAAGCTGTTTTGGAGCAAAAAGAAGCCGTAATAAGCATGAGGATATTTTTGGGAGGTCTTATTTAGCCTTATGTTCTCCTGAAATTGTCTTGTCAACTTTCCAATATCATGAAAGTAAACGGTCAAAAAAACATTTTTTAAAAATTTATCTTTTTCCAGTCCCCATCTTTCGCAGAATTGCGAGATTACCTCGCAATTTCTTTGGATATAAGCTTTGAGTATCCTAAGTGCATCTACAGTGTGCCCTTCTAATGTTTGGAAATACATTTCGCTATCTTTAGTTTTTAGTTTTGCTATCGGTTTGCTTGGTGGACTCATATATAAAGCCCCCTATACCTCTTTTAAGTAAGATACACTGGTCGATTCAATTTTTGACACCCCACTTCTCTATTTTGAGATATCTTTAAAAAATTTTCAATAAATTCATCGAATTGGGCTGTACTCAGCCTACCCATATATCTCCCCAATCTCCAAAATGGACGGCTTTAAAAGATCCCTTTATAGGCTCTTTTACTGGAATCGAGACTGTTTTATATTCCACATCAAAATTTTTCCCTACTTTTACGAATTTGTATGGTACCTTTTCGACAACACACCCTTCGTAAATACCTTCAACAACACACCGCAATTCTGAGACTTCTTTTTCTTCAACCTTTGTCGGCTCAAATACATCTAAGTCTACAATTTCATCCGAACCTCCAAAATAAAGGGGCCTACTTGGATTTTTAAGTGCCGAATAGACTTCTGTTATCTTTGAATTATCCCCCACCAAGAATATCTCATAGCTCGGCTCAACTAAAAACTCTCGGAATATCGGCGAAGACGGAAAAGACTTCTGATAAGTCTCGCCTGTTCCTTTTAGCTTTAAAATTTTCGCCATTTCTCTTGACTTACTGAATCTTAAGGGTTTTATGCCGATTTTGAACCACTCTTGAACTCTATAGTCGTCTCTTGGCAATCCTAGAGCATTTGAAAGCATCCCTCTGATGGTGGTGTATGGAGGAATTAAATAAGTTAAAATAATGGATGTAGTAGTTGGCTTTCTAAATGTGGCAAAATAAGGGCATTCAACCCTCAAATTTAGTCCAAGCATGAAAATCACTTTAAACTCTTGTTTAAGTAGTCTAATGCTTCATTTACTGCCTCATCTGTTCCTTTTACCTCCACTTGTAACTCTTTCAATTTATTTCGCAAATTCTCCTCGTTTTCAATTACTCCTGGCAATATGCCCGCAATAATCTTTGGACTGTAGTTTTTAACGTCCCTGATTATAGCTTCAAGCCTATTTAAATCCAAAACTCCATTCCTTAAACTTAAAGCTTTCTGTAGCCGGTGGGAATATCTGTCTTGAAATGCGAATAGAATTACATCAGGAGTGAAGTCTGTTAGTAACCTAGCCTGTTTTGAATAATCCGCCAGATATCTGATAGCTTCAATGACTTTTGAAATTCTCTTTTTTCTTTCTTCATCGGTTAGATATTGGTTGATTTTCACTGTTCTCTCTTTCTCGTCCAGTACCTCTTCTCCTCCCACTCTGACTACATCAATAGCCATTCCGCATTTGTAAATGTTAACCCCTATTTCTACGTTGACTATATCCCCCCTCATTTCACCCTCAGCTTTTCTGTGTCTTCTTGTAAGAAAATCCACTATAGCGTTTTCTTCAAAAGGTAGCAAACCAATTGCCGGAGATACTTTTACAGGAGATACCCTCGTTACAGCTCCGCCCGGATGCCCCTTTTCTTCAAAGCCAAGCAGTATAGTTCCCCTCTTTATAGTAGTCATAAAACCAAACAAATCACATCCAATGCATTTCTTAATGTTTCCGCATGTTTCACCCTTATCGTTCGGTACGCACATGTACTCATCGGAACTAAGGTTTCTTCTGATAGCTTCTTTTAAATAATACCTCATAGCCTGGCCTGAAACATACGGGTATTCCATTCCATTTTTCTTATACTTTTTAATATCTATAAGGTTCGCTTCCCCTTCTCCGGCGTTTAAATTTGTCAAATCGGTCTGGGAAAGCCATACAACCTCAATACCTCTCATTTTTCTTCACCCCCCTCTTTCTGAATTTTACTCAGTCTGTTCAAAGAATGGTACATTGATGCGTAAACTACAATTAAATCCCTAACTTCTTTCCAACCTTCTCTGTCTTTCTCCACAATTTGTTTGACAAGATATATGACATCATCAATTGCAGTCGGTTTTATTTTCTTAAGGTCATTATCTTCTAGCCCTAGAAGTTTTCTCGCAACCTCTCTTAAAACGCTCCAAAATTCTTCGATGCTTCTAGCCCTGTCCATCTTGTAAAGGAGAGACGCATTTTCTTCCGAAACTTTTGCCAATATATTTCCAAAACTTTTGATTGCGTCCAATCTCTCTTTTTCTACCCCCATCTTTCTCCACCTCCATTCAAGAATCAACTCCTCTAAATTTTCCCCAACTTGGGAAGAAAAAATGACAAAACCCCCCTTTCTTGGCAATAGAGTGTTTGTAAAATTCCTAAAGTCGTCTGTTAGAAAATACCTCGACAAACTTTCCCGTATTTCTTTCGTGACCTCCCATTCTCTCTCTTTCTTTTTTTCACTGTAGAAATCTAACTTTCTTATTAAATCTGCATAAATCCTCTCGAGCTTTTCTGTCTCTTTTAATCTTTTTATTGTACCTAATATATCCTCGCTAATTGAGATCGTCTCAACTTTGATGTTTTTTACTGCTCCAAAAGGCACATGTATTACGCTCCACTCTTTCACAGGTATCTCGTCAGTAGCTATCTCAACAAATTTCTCGTAGAAACACAGCAGAGTTGAATACTCTCCCGGTGTAGATTCAACTTCCGAAGAATTAGGTTTCAACCGTATGTTAGAATACCTCCCCATAGTATGCAAAATTTCAGAATCTCTACAAGATTTCTTGAAACTATGGAGTTTTTTCAAATTCTCGAATTGAG
This sequence comes from Archaeoglobales archaeon, assembly GCA_011605865.1. GTDB lineage: Archaea > Halobacteriota > Archaeoglobi > Archaeoglobales > Archaeoglobaceae > WYZ-LMO2. The sequence continues at coordinate 1,576 of JAAOZI010000005.1, read as the reverse complement.
GCATGAATATAAGCGATTTCTCACCTAGAAATGTTCTGTAAATCACAGCATCATCGGTCCATTCAAGAATCCCCAGGAAATAACAGATTGGACATAAGTTTTCGTAGTACTCCTTAAGAGATAAACTTTTTCCGTTTTTGTAGCTTCTAACTCCGCTTAAACTGGCAATTTTCGTAACTAAAGGGTAGCTCGCTTGTTGTAATTTTTTAACGCTTTTATTGAATTGCCTACCGCACAATATGCAAAGGTTATCTCCGTTATTTTGTTTAAAGATTTTGGAAACTACTTCATGTGTTCTTTCTGGATCATATATTTCCTCTTTTAATGAAACTTTACCACCGATTTTCTTTTCTTCCTGAATTAGCACGTGGTCTTTTTTGATCTCCTTTTTCTCTCCCGTTTTCTCGTCCTTATCTTCAACAATAAGATTCATTCTTCTATCAATTACTGCCTTTGACAGTTCTTTAGTAAATTTTTGGTAGTCTCTTATTGTTAATATTAGGGAATTTTCTGACAGTTCGGTTTCGCACCCCTCTATTTCTCTAAGAATTGTGTATATATTTTCAATCGCATTGTCCAACCAAGGGTCTCTAAACATTTTTATTTCTAGTTTCATTGTGTCTTTCTCAACTTCGCTCATGCCAATTTCACCATCCCAAACCCCATGCTATTTTTTCCCCCAAATCCGGCCTTGTATCCAAGCTCTAAGAGCTCGGGATTTCCTTCGGCTTCAAAAGTCATCTCACAACACCTGTGCCAAGTATCCTTAATTTGGATCCTTTTCGGTTTGAAGCTTTCGATCTTGAATTTCAGTTTGGGATTTTCTGGTTGTTTTCCATAGAAGATCGCATATTTTCTAATAAGATTTCTTAAAAGTACTTCGTAAAATTCTTTTTGGGTTGGATAAAGATCGAGGGCTTTTCCATTCACAGCCTTTGTAGCGTAAACTGGGCTGAGGGTTACGAAGCGTTCTTCTCTGCCAATCTCTTTCTCCTCCAGCACCTCTATCCCCAAAACTGAGAAATCAGAGCCAGCAATCCTCATTTCGGGTCGCCTTAAAAGTCCCTCGACCAGCATTGCAGCAAGCTCATCGCGGAGCGATGAAAAGAAGAAATGAACTTCTTCATCCTCGATGATAAGCTTTTCTCCATCGATTCTGAAATTCTTTTTTGGGACGAATAGCTTGCTGAAGGTGAAGAATTTCGGACGGTTGGGTACATGAAGCTCCAGAGATAGCCTAGCATCGGCCCTTTCGATTGCCCTGTATATTGCCGATGCTAGGTGGTAAGAAACGTTCAAAGGCAAAGAAGTTCCAGCCCTGCAACCCAGCACAACCTTCAGCCGCACAGAGATAATTATCTTGTTTCTATTTAAATTTTTCTCTCAAGTCAAAACCAGTTTCTTGATACTTCTCCCAACTTTCTGCCGTGAAGCTATCTACAAGCACAGAACTCTCCTTTCCAGAAGAACTGGATAACGGAATGAGTGCGAATGCTAGCTTCGCAAACGATAAAATAAGCCATTTATTATTGTACAGACTTATTTTCTTAACTTCCTCCTTTCTCAATTCCGGGCA
>JAAOZI010000007.1 GCA_011605865.1 Archaeoglobales archaeon | reverse complement strand
TGGCAAAAGAAACGGCCTCATCCTCGCTATGGCACACCTTCCCCAGTGCGGTCTTTATTCCGTAGCTTTCAAGGAGCTCCTTCGCCTCCTGCTCGAGAAGAAGCATATCGGTAATTTGTCGAAGGTTATTTCATCTTTTTGAAGATTCAAAAGCCGAGGTTAGTTTTTATAATTTCCAGAACATTTATTCCTTGCTGGGCAAGTATTAGATTTAAAACGGCTCCAACTATTGCCCCTGCAATTAGTGAGGCGACGACTCTTATCTTTACTATCAATATGAGTGCAATTATGAGCAAAATAACAGTAGAAACGGCGTTCAGGTTTCGGAGACTTTCTTCTATTTCTATCAAAACGTTGCCGGCAAAGCTAAGCATTGTTGAAATGCTGCTGATTCCAAACAAAAAACCTACAAAGAAACCGACGAGGGATGCGAGGTTCATAGATGTTTTTAAATTTGAGGCTATAAATTCTTTGTTGTTTTGGGTTTTTCCTAGCTACGCAAAAAATAAATAAGAGAGATCAAACTCATTTCATGAGGTCGTCAATCAGAGTAGCCAGAGCCTTTGGAATCGACATTTATGTTCACTGGAGTCTCTTTGTTATCCTAGTATTCCTTTCAGGATACTTTTACACTTCGCCCAAACCCTTTGGTTTTGCAGATCTGGAGGAAATCGAGAGAATCGCTCTTTCAATTCTGGCATCAATATTCGTTTTTGTAGCAGTTCTATTGCATGAACTGGCGCATTCCTTGGTTGCGATGAGATACGGTGTCGTCGTTAGGGGAATTATGCTGTTCATTTTCGGCGGAGTTGCAATGATGGAGGAAATTCCGAGGAACCCCAGACAGGAGCTTTCGATAGCTTTAGCGGGACCGGGAATGAGCTTTTTAATTGCATTTCTCAGCTTTTTAATCTCACAGCTAATGCAGGGGGGAATATCCACCTTCTTTTTAATCAGCGCTTATTTCAACGTGATCGTCGCTATTTTTAACCTGATACCGGCATTTCCGATGGATGGCGGCAGAGTTCTCAGGAGCTTTCTTGCTGGGAGGATGAACTATGTTTCTGCAACAAGGATTTCTGCAAACGTTGGAAAGGCGATAGCAGTAATAATGGGAATTTTTGGCTTCTTCTACAACATCTGGCTCCTTCTCATAGCCCTGTTCATCTATCTTGGCGCAACTGAGGAGGAAAAAATTGTCACGATGGAGAACATTCTTTCCAGATTCAAAGTTGGGGACATCATGACGCCTGACGTCCTGTATGTAACCCCTGAAATGACGGTTGGGGAAATCGTTGATCTGATGTTCAAGTACAAGCATCTCGGGTATCCTGTGGTGGAGAACGGAAGACTTGTGGGGATAATAACCCTGAATGACATAATGAACGTTGAAAGGAGCAAGAAAGTTGGAGAAGTAATGAGCAGGAATGTTATAACTGTAACACCGCGCCAAAGTGCTTTTGAAGCTTTTAAAATAATGAGTGAGAAGAACATAGGAAGGCTACCAGTCGTGGAAGATGACAAGCTCGTCGGAATATTAACGAGAAGCGATTTAATGAAACTCAAAGAAATAATTGAGATCATCGAGGTATCAGAATGGAAAAGAAGCTCATAATCGTCGGCACAGCCCATGTATCTAGAAAAAGCGTTGAGGAAGTTTTGGAGACAATAGATAAGGAGAAACCAGACGCAGTTGCTGTTGAGCTCTGTCCGAGAAGGTTTAACGCTCTTTTCGGAAAGAGAGAAGAGCTTGATGTTAGAGAGGTACTGAAAAAAGGTGATTTCTTTCTAATTCTACTTCAGCTGCTTATTGGCTATTTTCAGCGAAAAATTGGGGAAGAAATGAAAGTAAAACCGGGGGAGGAGATGATAGCAGCAATAAAAAAGGCCAGAGAAATTGGAGCAGATGTTTTGCTCATAGATAGGGACATTGCAATAACATTCAAGCGTTTGTGGACAAATATGAGCTTTTTTGAAAAGCTGAAGTTTTTCTATCACATATTTCGTGGGTTCTTTGTAAAGGCAGAAGTTGATGAAATGCTGAGGGGTGATGTGATCGATGCCTTAGTGGAGGAATTCAGAAAAATCTCACCAAAAGCTGCAAAGGTTTTAATAGATGAAAGGGATGCTTTTATGGCCTTCAATCTGAGAAAAGCCCTTGAAAGATACAATAAGGTTGTAGCAGTTGTTGGTGCTGGGCATAAGAAGGGCATAGTTGAGTGGTTTCAGAGGGAAATCAAACCGGAAGATCTCTTGGAAATAAAGGAAAGGAAGACTTTTAAATACATTTCAATAATCTTTTCGGCCTTTTTAATATGCTTGTTTACGATGATAGCAATTTTTGCCTTCGAATCGCTTTATCAGGTATTTATTTATTGGTTTTTTATCAACGGTTTCTTTGCAGCTTTGGGCGCGGTTTTGGCAAGGGGACATCCTTTTTCCGTTATCGCAGCATTTTCGTGTGCATGGTTCACATCTTTAAATCCCTTTCTTGCTGCGGGATGGTTTTCAGGATTCGTTGAGGCTTGGGTAAGAAGGCCGAGTATGGATGATGTTGAAAAACTCTTTAGTGCGAAAAGCTTGGGGGAACTTCTGCAGAACAAATTTTTCCGCGTTATACTTGTGGCTGCAATGACAAATTTGGGAAGCACAATAGGAACGCTCTACGGTAGCTACTACATAGCGACAAACTTTGGAATTGAAATAACTAAGCACATTCAAAGCATTCTGCGATTTTAGGTGATCTTTCGAAAAATTTAATTCCTCCATAGGATTTTGATGAGCTTAGATGATTCTTCAACCCTTGGGGGAAGTTGATTCGGGTCTGCTGAAATGGCTTGCTGAAGAACTGGAAAAGAAGTTCGGGATGAGGGTTACCGTTGGGTATGGAATGCGGATTCCAGAGGAGTGCTTCAACAGAAAGAGAAACCAGTTCAATTCAACATGTATACTCATGGCAATGAAGGTCGAGGAAATAACGCTTTTCATAACGCCTGAAGACATATATGCGGAGGGAATGAATTTTGTATTTGGTGAGGCTGAAATAAACGGAAAAAAGGCGATAATGTCATTTAGCAGACTGAAATCTCCGGATTTTGAGCTTTTCAGACAGAGAATTCTAAAAGAATCCGTTCACGAGTTGGGGCATGTATTTGGCCTCATGCACTGCAAAACCAGAGGTTGTGTGATGAACTTCTCACCAAGCGTTTTTGAAGTTGACAAAAAGAGTGCAGACTTTTGCGAGAAGTGCTCGAAAAAGTTGAAGTATCCAAAGCAATCTGGAAATTCATGGGTAAAACCATAGTGGAAAAGATCTTCTCGAGGGCATGTGGAAAGGAAGTCAGTTCCGGAGATTTTGTAATAGCGAATGTGGATTTGGCGATGATCCACGATATAACTGCACCATTGGCGATAAAAGCTTTTGAGGAGATAGCTGGAAAGAATTCCAGAGTCTGGAATCCTGCAAAGGTCATAATGGCTTTCGACCATCAAGCGCCGGCGGACAGCGTTAAGGCTGCTGAAAATCAAAAGATGCTGAGGAGGTTTGCAGCGGAACAGGGCATTCTTAACTACGATGTATGTCAGGGAATAGCCCATCAGTTAATGGTTGAGAACCACGTTGAGCCCGGAATGCTTGTAGTTGGAGCCGACAGCCACACATGCATGTACGGAGCGCTGGGGGCCTTTGCCACTGGAATTGGTTCCACCGACATGGGTTGCATTCTGGCAACCGGTAGGCTGTGGTTCAAGGTTCCCGAGTGTATAAGATTCAACATCGTCGGGAGGCTGGAAAAATTCGTTTTTGGAAAGGATATAGTTCTGAGGATAATCGGAAACATAGGCGCTGAGGGCGCTAATTACAAGGCATGCATATTTGCAGGAAAGGTAATTGAATCGCTTTCCATGGCCGACAGGCTTACGATGTGCAATATGGCTGTGGAAATGGGTGGAAAGGCGGGAATCGTTGAGCCCGATAAGCTGACTCTGAAATACCTTGAAGAATTGGGAAGGAATTTTAGCGGGGAACTGGTGAAGAGCGATGAAGATGCGAAGTTCGAAGAAATAACGCTTGACGTCACGAACTTGGAACCTCAGGTAGCGATTCCCCACAGAGTTGACAACGTTGTTGAAATTTCGAAAGTAAAGGGTGTGAAGGCGGATCAAGTCTTCATAGGTTCATGCACCAACGGTAGATATGAGGATCTAAAAATTGCTGCGGAAATTCTGAAGGGGGAGAAGGTGGCAAGAGGTGTTAGATTGATTGTAATTCCTGCGAGCAGAAGGGAGTATCTCAGGGCGTTGAGGGATGGAATAATTGAAACCCTTGTTGAAGCTGGTGGGATAGTTGAATTTCCCTCATGCGGTCCATGCATGGGGAGCAGTTTTGGGCTGATTGCGAGCAACGAGGTTAGCGTTTCAACGTCTAACAGAAACTTCATAGGCAGACAGGGGAGTCCGGAGGGAAAGATATACCTCGTAAACCCGGCCGTAGCTGCAGCAACTGCAATATATGGTGAAATAACTGATCCGAGAGAAATATGATGGAGAAATTTCTATGGACTCGCCGGGATTCGAACCCGGGGCCTCCGCCTCGCAAAGGCGGCGCTCTACCTGGCTGAGCTACGAGCCCCCTTGAAAAATTCAACTCTTAGGGGATAAATTTTTTTCGCAAAACCCATGTTTAATATTTGGCGAAAAGAAAAAATTAATATAGGGCTTAGAGTATTCAACTCATGGCCATGACAGGAGAAATAACTACACTTTTCGGAATGAAAGTTTTCACCGATGAAGGTAGGTACGTGGGTAAAATCGAGGATGTAATAGTTGATACCAACGCGAGCGCGATTTCTGGAATTGTGATTGTAGAATACAACAAGGCTCTTATAGACTCCCATGCGCACGGCGTAGTTATCCCCTATAGGCTTGTTAAGGCTGTTGGAGATATAGTGATAATAAGAGATGTCTTCCAGAAAAAGTTCCAGAGCGTGGCGGAGTTGAGAGAACTGACTGTGGAGGAAGAGAAAAAGTAGTATTAATTGTTGTAGATCAAATTAAATTTAAAATGCTTTCTTTTTGTCCTCGAATCACAATCCTTATATTCGTTAAAAAATTATCAAATTTGGTGATTGTATGAGCGAAGCGAAGGAATTGGTAAAGAAAATGTGTGAAATTCAGAACAAAGATCCGGAGATTCAAAAGGCAATGGGTGGCTGGAAAGGGATTGTCCAGTATTCACTTGGCGGGGAGGAGTTCTATGTTGAATACAAACCTGATGGAAAGTGTGAATTCAAAGAGGGAAAGGCCAGCTCGCCAACTTTCACGATTGTTGCAAGTCCGGAGCTCTGGGCTAACGTTTTGAGGGGCAAGGAGGATGCAGTGGCCGCATTCATGATGGGGAAGTACAAGATTCAGGGCAACATACTGGAAGCCCAAAGGTTGGCTGGGATAGTTAAGAAGTTCCAGGCAAAATATAAACTGTAGAAACTTTTTTAATCTCCGTTTATTCTTTTTTTGTGAACCTTGATTATCCGTACAGGAGGAGAATTTTCCCTTACGGGGCAAATAATACTGTTCTATTCATCTGTCTAGTCTTCTTCATCCTTTCGATTATTTTTCCTGTACAGATGGTCCACTTTTTTGCCCTGAACCCGCGTTTGTTTCTGGAAATGCCCTGGCAACTTGTTACCAGTATCTTCCTGCATTTGGAATTCTGGCACTTCTTTGTAAACAGCTTTGTCCTTCTCTTCTTTGGAAACGAGCTTGAAAGGCTGCTTGGTGAAAGGGGATATCTCAAGGTTTTTTTAATTTCAGGACTTGCCGGAAACTTCGGATATATCCTTTACTCTCATGCAATGGGATCTTTTGTTCCGGCTCTAGGAGCTTCTGGAGCAATATTTGGGGTCATGGGCTGTCTGGCAATTATAGCGCCGAGGATGAAGATAATCATATTCCCAATACCTTTTCCGATTAACATCCGCATAGCCTTACTCATTTTCGCGCTTTATGATTTCACAATGCTCTTCCTAAGCGCGTGGCATGTGGTTTACAGCAGTGTTGCCTACATAGCCCATCTTACTGGTTTATTGGCCGGGCTTTACATTGGGGAAAGAATGAAGGGAAAAATTTATGGTTAAAATATGGAGAGAATTCGAAAGGTTTAGAGGAAAAAAGGAGCCATGCCTCACGGCAATTATTACAACAAAGGGTTGCAGATGGAGAAAATGCAGGATGTGCAGCTACTGGCTCGAATCTAGAAATCTGGGCGATGAAGCTATAAAGGAGCAGGTGGACATAATCTTTGACAGGATCGACACAAAGATCCTTAAAATATTCACTTCCGGCAGCTTTTTTGACGAAGATGAGATTCCGGGACAAATTAGGAAATATATTGCAGAAAGAGCAAAAGAAATAGGATTGGAGAAGATAATAGTCGAATCCAGGCCGGAATTTATTAGCGAGGAAAAGCTTTCGGATTTCGAGGGTCTTGAACTTGAAGTGGGAATAGGCCTTGAAAGTGCAAACGACCGGATTAGGGAGATTTGCGTGAACAAGGGTTTCAGTTTTTCCGATTTTCTGTCTGCAGCAGAGAAAATAAGGAGAATGGGTTTCAGGGTTAAATGCTACCTGCTTTTAAAACCCCCGTATCTATCTGAGATGGAAGCGATTCGGGATGTTTTGGAATCGATTGAGAAAGTCTCCCATGTTGCCGATGTTGTTTCCATAAATCTCACAAATGTTCAAAAAGGCACAATCGTGGAAAAACTATGGGAAAGAAAGCTCTACAGACCTCCATGGCTTTGGAGCGCCGTTGAGGTTATCAGGAAGGCCAGAGGGGATATGGAAATAATATGCGATCCTGTTGCCGGTGGAAAGGCAAGGGGTCCGCATAACTGCGGTAGATGCGACAGAGAATTTGTTAGCGCTCTAAAGCTTTTCTCTGTTACCCAAGATAGATCTGTACTGAATTTGGATTGCGAATGCAGGTATCTCTGGGAGAAATATCTCGAACTCGAGGAAATAGCTAGGATTCCGCTTTTTTGAGTGATGATTTCTGTGGAAGGCTTATATATTCTCTACTGTTTTTCATATTATGCGAAAGAATGAACTCGACGAGGTGGATAAGAAGATAATAGAAAACCTCCTTCGTGGCAAGACCCAGTCAGAGATAGCTGAGATGATCGGGGTAACCCTCAGAACTGTTCAGAACAGGATAAAGGCTCTTGAGGATAAGGGGTATCTGATCAAGTTGAAGGAGGGTTACTGGGTCGCAAATTATCAGAAAATAGGTCTAAACATGCTTGCGGTTATACTGATAGATCTTGATGTGGATTCCAAGAATAGAATAGATGAAATAATAGAGCATTTCAAAAAACTGGATTTCGTGGAGAACATATTCGAAATAGTCGGATCTCAGTTCGATTTATGTATGATCGTTCGATACAAGGATGTGGAGGAGTACAGAAGGGAAAGAAGGAAGTTCATGGACTGGATGAGCAAAAAGGGTATCAAGATTAACCATCTGCACACATATCTTGCTTCGAGGACGCACAAGGATCACAGAAGGACGATGATACCATGAAGCTAATCTTTGAAAGGGAAGTGGATGCAAAGGAAATTCCGGTATCACCAAGGCCCATCTGGAAGTGCAGAAGCTGTCCGAACTACGGAAAAAGTCCTTCTTGTCCACCAAATACCCCCAGCTGGAAGGATTTTGAAGAGTTGCTAAAGCACTACAAAAAAGCCCTTGTTTTGAAATTTGCTGTGGAAAAAGATTTTGAAAGCGAAAAAAGAGAAATACAGAGATATCTACTTGAAAAGGAAAAGGAACTGGCAAGAAGTGGTTATACTTTTGCAATTGCTTTCTTTCCAGGCAACTGCAGTTTGTGCGAAGAATGCAGAATTCCATGTAGGGATACCAGAATGAGATATTCCGTCTCAGCCATGGGTGTTGAAGTTGGGAAACTTTTGGAAATAAAACCCGGGGAAATGTCGCTCATAGGTCTTATACTTCTGGATTGACTTCGTATTTTGCGAAAACTTTTTAGGGATTGAAGTTGAACTGAAATCGATGAAAGTTGGTATCGTCGGGGTTGGCTGCTCTAAGTTCGGGGCTAGAGACTGTACTTTGCAGGAACTGGCTTTTGAAGCTGTGAGCGAAGCTCTGAAAGATGCTGATCTGGCTCAGGAGGACATAGACATCAGCGTCGTTGGCTGTGTGGGAACGAGAAGCTATGAACTTATGCCGGCAGTTGTTGTTAACGAGTACTGCGGTTTTTCCGGAAAAGGGCCTTTAAGAGTGGAGGCGGCATGCGCAACGGGAAGTGCTGCAGTTTATTCAGCTTTTTCATCGATAAAAGCCGGAATTGCAGAAATAGCAATAGCGATCGGTGTTGAAAAAATGACCGAGGTGGATACGGCAACTTCAGCTGCTATAGGAGGAAGAGCCGGAAATTATCTCTGGGAGCATCATTTCTACGGCACAACTTTCCCGGCCTATTACGCCATGCATGCGACAGCACATATGGCCAAATTCGGTACAACTGAAAAGCAGATGGCTTTGGTTGCCGTTAAGGCGCATAGAAATGCTGCAAAGAACCCAAAGGCCCATTTTCAGAAGGAGATAAGCGTTGAGGAAGTTCTGGGTTCGAGGGTTATAACGTATCCCTTGAAACTTTACGATTGCTCTCCGATAAGCGACGGAGCATCTGCAGCAATTTTGGCAAGTGAAAAGGCTGTCAAGGAGCATGGAATGGATGCCGTATGGATAGAAAGCATCGGTTTTTCCTCTGATACCTCCAACATGACAATGAGGGAGAGCTTTGTGGGATTAAGGGCGAGCAGACTTGCGGCCGAGATGGCATACAAGGGTGCAAAGATAATCGATCCGCTGAACAGCCTGGACTTTGCAACCGTCCATGACTGCTTCACAATTGCCGAAATAATGGCGTATGAAGACCTTGGATTCTGCAAAAAAGGAAAAGGCGGAGAATTCATTGAGAAGGGCGAGTCTGATTTTGGCGGAAAGATGCCTGTGAACACCTTTGGCGGTCTGAAAGCTAAGGGGCATCCTTTGGCTGCTACGGGTATTGCAATGGTTTACGAGATTGTGAAACAGCTTAGAGAAGAGGCCGGAAGACTTCAGGTGGATCTGAAGCATTACAGGGCTCTGAGCCACAACGTAGGCGGTACAGGGCATTTTGCCTGGGTTTTCATTTTTGGGAGGTGAAAAAGGTGATAATTGAAAGTAGGGAGCTGAGGCTGAGACATAGAATTCCGGTTAACAGAATTGGTAAATACTGGAAGGGGCTTGAGGAGGGAAAAGTCTACAAAACCGTCTGCAGATGTGGGAGGAGCTATTATCCTCCGAGAGCAGAATGCGTATGCGGAAATCAGACTGATTGGGTTGAAATCACAGGCAAAGGCATTGTGGAGTGTTTTACGGTAGTTCATTCAATTCCGTCCTGCTTTGAGTGGAGTAAGCCTTACAGAATAGTGATCGCTAGGTTTGGGGATGTTAGAGTAATGGGCTGGTGTGAGGATGAAGTTGTAGTTGGGGATGAGGTGAGCATTTTCACAGCAATGGATGGAAGCGGGGTTTGGAAGGTTTGGTTTAGAAGGGGGTGATTTTCTTGGATTTTAGGCTTAGCGAGGAACAGGAAGATATAAAAAAGGCGGCAAGGGAGTTTGCGGAGAGGGAATTTACAAAGGAGCTCGTTGAAGAGTGCGACAGGGAAGAAAAGTATCCCTTAGATCTTGTGAAGAAAGCTAGAAGACTTGGCTTCTCAACGATCAAGATTCCTGAGGAGTATGGGGGTATGGGTTTAACTCTGGTCGAGGAATGTTTGGTTACGGAGGAATTCTACAGGGTGAGCCCTGGTTTGGGAAACGCCTGTCTCAGCTCTACTTTTGGAACTGAGCTTTTGATTCTTTTTGGAAGCGAGGAGCAGAAGGAAAGATACCTCAGATGGGTTACGGAAAAAGACGGAATTTCTGCAATGGCATCCACTGAACCTGAAGCGGGAAGTGATGTTGCGAATGTTAAGACCAAAATAGTGAAAGAGGGCGATGAGTGGGTCGTAAATGGCGTTAAGACCTTCATAACAAACGGAAGCGTTTGCGACTTTGTTTTGGTTCTGGGAAGAACTTTTGAGGGAAAGAAGAGACATGAGGGGCTGACATTTGCGATCGTCGAAAGAAAGTCGAGGGGTTTCAAAGCAACGAAAATAAGAAACAAGCTCGGGTTAAGGGCAAGCGATACTGCCGAGATTGTACTGAAAGATGTCCGTATTGGCGATGAGAACATTCTAGGTGAACCCGGGAAGGGATTCTACATGCTGATGGAATTCTTCAACCACACACGTCCTAGGGTAGCTGCGCAGGCCGTGGGAATTGCTCAGGGAGCTTTAGACCTCGCAATAAACTACGTGAAGCAGAGGAAACAGTTTGATCAGCCAATTGCATCATTCCAGCATATCCAGTTCAAGATTGCCGAAATTGCAACGAGAATTCAGGCTGCGAGACTTCTAACCCTGCAGGCCGCATGGTATTGCAGCACTGGCAACCCAAGGCCCGAATTATCTTCGATGGCGAAGTGGTTTGCCGGAGAAACTGCAGTAATGGCGGCTGACTGGTGCGTTCAGTTCCATGGTGGCTACGGATATATTGGTGAATACCCGGCGGAACGATACTACAGGGATGCAAAGATAACCGAAATCTATGAGGGGACGAAAGAAATCCAAAAACTGATTATTGCTAGACAGATTCTGGGGAGAATATGAACGTCCTGTATACTGTTGAGGGAAAAATAGGGATTGCGACGCTCAACAGACCAGAAAAGCTCAACGCTCTCGATACGAAGACGAGGGAAGAGCTCAGGGAAATAGTGGAAAGGGCCGAGAGGGAGGTGAGGGTTTTGATAATAACCGGAAGCGGGAAAGCATTTGCAGCCGGTGCCGACGTGAATGAACTCATTCAGAGGGATCCAATAAAGGCAATAGAGGCAACAAAGCTGGGATCCGAGCTATTTTCCAGAATTGAAGAGATGGAAATCCCAACTATTGCCGCAATAAACGGTTTTGCCCTTGGCGGTGGTTTGGAACTGGCTATGGCCTGTGATATAAGGATAGCGAGCGATAAAGCAAAGTTTGGGCAGCCGGAAATAAACCTTGGAATAATTCCGGGAGCAGGGGGAACGCAGAGGCTTCCAAGAATTGTTGGAATTGGAATGGCAAAAAAGCTTGTGCTTACGGGGGAGATAATAGATGCAAGAGAAGCTCTCCGCATAGGATTGGTTGAAGAAGTCGTGGAGCATGAGAAACTGATGGAAAGAGCGAAGGAAATAGCTGGAAAAATTGCTGAGAAATCATGGATTGCCGTAAAGCTTGCCAAAAAGGCTTTAAACGCTTCTCTCAGTACCCCGCTTAGGGAAGGGCTGAGACTCGAGTCAGGCCTTTTCTCAATCCTTTTTGCGAGTGAGGAAGCCAAGAGGCTTATGAAGGAATTTCTTGAAAAAAAGAGGTGAGAGAATGTTTAAATGCATAGGAATAGTGGGTTTCGGGCTTATGGGGTCTCAGATAGCGCAGTTTTTTGCCCAGCAGGGTTATGATGTTGTTGCGGTCGACAGCAGAAAGGAGGCACTGGAAAAGGGGATTAACTCGATAAAAAACGGCAGATTTGGTGTCAAAAAACTTGTTGAAAAGGGAAAAATGAGTGAAAGCGAAGCTGAGAAAGTTATCTCGAGAATAAGGACCTCTGTTGAATACTCTGATTTAAAGGAATGCGATCTGGTCATCGAAGCAGTCTACGAAGACATAGATCTTAAACTTAAGGTATTCAGAGAGATATCATCCATATGCGACGCAGTTTTGACCTCTAACACATCCTCGATAAGCATAACGAAGCTTTCATCGGCCGTGAAAGATCCGAGTAGGTTTCTTGGAATGCACTTCTTCAATCCTGCCCAAATTCAGAAGCTCGTTGAACTCATTGAGGGTCTTTTAACGGACAGAAAGCTAGTCCAGGAAATAAGGGACTGGCTTTTGAAGCTCGGGAAGGTTCCAATCATTGTGAAGGATTCCCCGGGATTTGCAACGACCCGTCTTGGTCTTATACTGGGAAAGGAAGCCATACTCATGCTTCAGGAGGGCATTGCAACTCCACAGGACATAGACATCGCGATGATGCTCGGTTATGGGTACCCAATGGGTCCGATCGAAACCGGAGATCTCGTTGGACTTGACACGAGGCTTAGAATATTCGAGACGATGTTTCAGATGACAAAGGATCCAAAATGGGCTCCTCCAAAGCTCCTAGTTCAGCTAGTCGATGCGGGATATCTTGGGGATCCAAGCGTTAAGCCGGGAAGCAAGGGAGGTATATATGAATACTACGGACAAGAAAGAGCTTCGCATCTCCTAAAAAGGCTTGGGATTAGGTAACCGCCTGTTCAAGATTCTAACTGAAAACCCGCTTTTAGAGTTTCCAATTTTTTTAAATTTCACTAAGCTTTTAACCCTTCGGAAATGTTTTCCATATGCGCATGACTGTTGCCCATACCCCCGATGCTGATGATGCCTTCATGTTCTATGCTATGCTCAACGGCAAAATTCCGCTGGAATTCGATGTTGAAAGCGTAGTCGAGGACATAGAAACTCTGAACTCCAAGGCTATGCACGGAATTTACGATGTGACGGCAATTTCGGTTCACGCGTATGCATTTGTTGCGGAAAAATACAGAATCCTCAGCACGGGAGCCAGCGTTGGCGATGGTTATGGACCGGTAGTTGTTGCGAGGGAAAGGATTGATCCGGAAAAAGCGATAATTGCAGTTCCCGGAAAGCTGACGACTGCAAACCTTCTTTTGAAGCTTTTCTGCGAGGCGAGAACTGTGGAAATGAGATTTGACGAGATATTGAATGCAGTCGTCACCGGAAAAGTGGATGCAGGTCTTTTGATCCATGAGGCCCAGCTCAGCTATGAGGATTACGGTTTGAAAAAGATCATGGATCTTTTTGAGCTTTGGAATTCTGTTACAAATTTGCCTCTGCCTTTGGGTGTAAACGCGATAAGGAGAAGCATAGATATAGATCTCCAGAAAGCTTTTCTTAGGGCGATGAAAATGAGTGTTGAGTACGCTATGGAAAACTTTGAGGAAGCTTTTAATTATGCAAGTATGTTCTCAAGAGGCCTCGGGAAAGAAAGGCTGAGGAAGTTCATCAGAATGTATGTCAATGCTTTTACACTTGAAATGCCGAAAAGAGTTGAGAAAGCCATCGAAACCATTTTTGAACTGGCAGAAAAGAGAGGATTGCTGAAAAAACCTTTACTGGATGTGTTGAGATGAAGGTTGGAGAGATAGAAGATTTGTTCAGGCTGGATCTCCACGAACTGGGTTCGATTGTTAAAAGAGATGAAACTGTAACCTTTTCGATAAATGCCCACATAAACTACAGCAATGTGTGCGAAAGCAAGTGCAGAATATGCGCCTATCACAGGAAAAAGCCCTTTACGCTCACAGTTGATGAGGTTGTTTCTGAAGCTGTATCGGCGGCAAGACAGGGCGCTAAGGAGTTGCACATTGTTGGATCGCACAATCCGGAGCTCGGAATTGAGTATTTTGAGGAGATGTTTCGAAGAATATCGTCGCAGTGTACAGCAACTATAAAGGCCCTGACAGCTGCGGAGGTTAGTTACTATTCAAAGAAGGAGAAAATGAGTGTGAGGGAATTTCTTTCCAGACTTAGGGATGCTGGACTGAGGATTCTTCCGGGCGGAGGGGCGGAAATTCTTGTTGACAGCGTGAGAAGGGAAATATGTCCAAGAAAATGCCTTAGCGAGGAGTGGCTGAGGATTATGAGGATAGCACATGAGATGGGATTGAAGAGCAATGCTACTATGCTTTTCGGACACATCGAAAACCTTAGACACAGGGCAATACATCTGAAAAAGCTCAGGAAACTTCAGGAAAGAACCGGAGGATTTCTGGCGTTTGTACCATTGCCTTTTCATCCTGAGGGAACAGATTACAGTATGAAACCGTCGGTTTTGGACATTCTTAAAACAATAGCGGTCTCTAGGATAGTTCTGGACAACTTCCGCGGAATAAAGGCCTACTGGGTAATGCTTGGTCTCGAAGTTGCGGAAATTGCGCTACACTATGGAGCCAACGACCTTGACGGAACGGTTGGAATGGAAAGGATAGCCCACTCTGCTGGAGCTAAAACGCCGACGGGGTTAAGTATTGGGGAAATCTTGAGGCTTATAAGAAATGCGGGAAAGATTCCGGCGGAAAGAGATGCCTTTTTCAACGTTCTCAGGGTTTATGAGGATCGGGAAGTTCGGATTTGTTAACAACTTCATGCCCTATTACAAGCTGGAAAAAGACGGGAAGTATGAGGTAGTTGAGGGAACTCCAAAGACCCTTGCGAAACTTTTTGAAAGCGGAGAGATTGTATACGCCCCGGTTCCGACTTTTGAACTCATAAAAAAAGGATACGAACCCAAAAGATTCTGTGTTGCCTCCGATGGAGAGGTATACAGTGTAATCGTTGTCTCAAAAAGAAAAAGACTGGATGATTCTCCAATTGCCGTAACTGCGGATTCCATGACTTCGGTGAACATGATGAGGATCATAAAGGAAGAAAAGGGCATGCTGAACAAGCTTGTGGTTTGCAACGGAAGCGTAAAGGAGATGCTGAGGAACTTTGAACATGCGCTTGTTATAGGGGATGAAGCTATAAAGGCCAGAATGCGCTTTAGGGTTCTAATGGACATCGGAGAGGAGTGGAAGGAAATCACCGGCTTGCCCGCTGTATTTGGCGTAGCGGTTTCAAGGGTTGATGGGGTTGATGAAGACATCATCGAGTCTCTGCGCTGGGGGAAGAAAAACATGGAGGAAATCGTCAGAGTTGCGAGCGAGAGGTTCAGGCTTCCGGAGGAATTTCTGATGCACTACTTCTCGAGCCTGATACATGAGCTTGGAGAAAAGGAAAGAAAATCCATAGAGGTTTTCAGGGAGATGTGCCAGCATTATGGACTACTCTGAACTATTCAACCTTCCGCTTCCAACGCTTGGAAAAATGGCAAACGAAATCGTTGAGAGGGAGTGTGGAAGAGTTGTGACCTTTGTTGTTGATGCGACCATAAATTATACGAATATATGCGCATCGAAGTGCAAGTTCTGCGCTTTCTACGCGAGAAAGGATGGCTTCACTCTCACACACGATCAGATTCTTGAAAGAATTGCAAAGGCCGTTAGCGCGGGAGCTACGCAAATAATGCTGCAGGGCGGTTTAAATCCGGAACTCGGCATCGAGTGGTTTGAAAGCCTTTTTTCTAAGATAAAAAAAGCTTTTCCCGGAATTCATCTCCACAGCCTTTCTCCTCCGGAGATAGTCTTTCTTTCAAAATTGGAAGGTCTGAGCTACGAAGAGATCCTTGAAAGGCTTAAAAAAGCCGGATTGGATTCCTTGCCGGGTGGAGGGGCGGAAATTCTTGTTGACAGGATAAGGAAAAGGATCAGTCCAAGAAAGTGCAGCAGCGATGAGTGGATAGAGGTGATGAGAACCGCCCACAAACTCGGTATGCCTACAACAGCCACGATGGTTTTCGGACACATAGAGGAAGATGAGGACATACTGGAGCACCTTCTTAAGATAAAGGAACTTCAGAGCGAAACGAACGGTTTCACGGCCTTTATACCATGGACATTCCATCCCGGAAATACGGAATTGGACTTCATTCCGAAAGTTGGGGCAACGAGATATCTTAGGGTTCTGGCAATTTCAAGAATAGTTCTTGACAACTTCAGGAACATCCAGGCATCTTGGCTTTCCCAGGGATTCGAGATAGCAAAACTCTCTTTATTCTTCGGAGCAAACGATTTTGGGGGTACATTGCTTGAGGAAAGCGTGATAAGGGCAACAGGAAAGGAATTCAGACCTGCGAGGATTGAGGAAATCGTAGAAGCGATAAGATCCGTTGGAAAGATTCCGGCGAGGAGAGATACTTACTACAGAATTCTGGAATACTACTGATCGGAATTGATGTCCTCGAATTCGAGTTCTCTTCTTATCTCATCGTAGAATTCCTTGAGAAACTCGTGTCTTTTCCTTGCAATCCTTCTTGCAGTTTCCGTATAAAGCATGTCTTTCAGCTTGAGCAGCTTTTCCTCGAAATGTCTTATCGTTTCCTCAATCCCTCTCCCTCTCTCCCCGCTGAAAATAAAGGCCCTTGCAACACCTATTGCGCCGATCGCATCGAGCTTGTCCGCATCGCTCAGGATCTTTGCTTCAAGAGTTCTGGGCTCTATTTTGCCAGAGAATGAATGGGCCTCAATTGCGTGCTTAACGGCATTTATAAATTCCTCTTCGAACCCCTCTTTTCTAAGAATGTCCTCTGCAATTCTTGAGGATTCCACCGCATGGTTTTCGCAGTCCCTAGCGATGTCGTGAAGTTCAGCAGCCTTTAAAACTACCTCCACGTTTGCACCCTCTTTTTCAGCCAGAAATTTTGCGATCCTCTTCACCCTTTCCACGTGATCCTTGTAATGGGCCATGATTCTGATTTTTGCCATGGTATTATCACTCTTCCCGTGAGCCGTCTATGGCGCTATTTTTTATAAAAATGGATCCAGAAAACCCAGAGCTTTAGCTGGGATGAATGGGCAAAGCTTAAATAGCAGATGAGGCTGGAGGCGTAAAGCCCCAGCTAAACGCCGGAAGCTCCCGACTTTAGTCGTGGAGTAGCTCACTTAAGCCCTTTTCATCACCCTGAATGGCGAAGCTTTCATAATAACCGCGATGAATGCTGCTGCACCAATCAGAATTGCTAAAAAGTCGTACCCCCTCATTTGAACTTTCTTTGGCCTAGGAATTTCTCTCAAAATTTTTTCAGTTTCAGCTTTTCTCTCTTCCTTTGCATTTTCGTGGATCTCTCCACTCTTTGGTTCTTCAATTTTCTGATCTGCCTGAGTTCCATTTTCCGAAATTGTTGGCTGTTTTTCAGCTTCTCCACTTCCATTGCACTTCACTATTATCTTAGCATCGAAGAAGACCGGATGAAGTTCGTTCCCACTTTCATCGTTTATTTTGGCGCTCTCGATCTTAAGAGAGGTCTCCCCCTCGGAAACACCTTTTATCTCTATTTCCGCGAGCTGGAACTTTTTAAATTCGTCCGATCTGAAGTTGAATACTTTAAACCTTGCATTTTTTGCATAGAAATACCTGTAATCCTCATGGGTTCCGTTTGGGATTGTCAGGCCATTTATTTCGGCAACCCCTTCGTTTTCAACCGATACCTTCATATCGTAGCTCGAAAGCCCTTTCGATCCGATCAGGAAAATACCCGTTTTTGCTGCGCTATTGCATTGCATTTCAATTTTCTCGGGTTCGAAATAAATGGATACACTTGTTTTCGTTGCATTGCCCTTCAGCATTCTCAGCGTTTTTGAGATCACCACATCATCGTCAGCTTGGAGCAGTTTTGCGTAGGAAGAAGAGGGATCGAGGTCGTAGTGAGTTTTGGCAAAGATTTTGGGATCGATGTTCTTCAGCGTCAGTCCGGTATCCCTTGCGTAAACTCTGTACTCTCCCTCGCTCAATCCAGCCGTCTCGAATACTGCCTTTGCCTTTCCGTCCTCATCTAGCTCGACGAATTTTGTAGCTTTATAGTTTTTTCCGACAAGGGCAACGAAGATTCCGCTGTACCCTGTATCGTTTTTTCTGTTCGTCGAGATCTCTATTCTGAGGGTCTCTCCAACCGTTATTTCTTCCTTAAAGCTCAGAGATATTTTTGGATCGACGATTTCAAAAGTTGCACTTCGCAAATCAAAAAGTGTGCCGTTGTAGTAAAGCTTCAGCTCGAGGAGGTATAAACCGGTTTTAAGAACTCCGAAGCTTCTTAAATCAACGTAAAATTCCGAAACTCCATCTTTGTTGAAGTCAAAGAACTCCTCATCCTTCTCATCCACGTTGTTACCCATAATTCTGTAACCGATCTTGGCTTTGGAATATTCAGCCAGCTCGGCAGACACCTTGATCTTGTTCTTTCCTTGGTATACGAATTCTGGAATCTCGATCTTTGTTATTCTCGGTTTTACGATCTTCAGAACTTTTGAGAACTCGGAAGTCGATCCGCTGTGAATGTTAACCTTTACGAGATATTCACCGCTCTCCCACTCCTTTGGAATTTTAACAAGCCAGCTAGTTTTTCCACAGCCTTCTAAAATGCTTTTACTTGGACTCTCGTTTTTGCAGAGCCAGATAACATCTTTTCCTGCTATCAGTATCTCTATCTCGCCGGATTTTTCGAAAGTTCCGGAAATATCTATCCTCACAAAATCGTCAACCGAGACAGCCTCTTTGTGTACAAATATCACTACCTCTTCCGCCGCTGAGGCGATGTTGGCGATTAAGATAGCAACGAGCGGTAGTAGCAAATTATGAAAAGGTATTTTTGTAAATCCCTTTCTAGGACTGAGGGAGACTGACATGATCTCATCGAGTCTTTGTTGTCAATTTTTTAAGCTATTCTCTCAAAAAAGTAATTTTTCTTTTTCAATTTTCTTCAGGTGAGAATACTCTTTTTTTACTGTAGCTGGATAGATCGTAGCATAGACCAAAAACTTCATAAACTTTAAAAGAAAGCCTCCCAATGCGGGGGTTGCCGAGTGGCCAAAGGCGCTGGCTTGAGGGGCCAGTCCCGTAGGGGTTCGAGGGTTCAAATCCCTCCCCCCGCATTAATTTACCAGTAAATTTTAAATTGCGTCAAAGTACACTTTCTATCATGCCCAAACCAAACAGGGGAAAGACCAATACAATCAAGCAGAGGGCTATCTACTTTTATCTTCCATCCGTTGAGATGGCGGAGGAATGGAAAAGAAGGGCAGAAAAAGCTGGCGTATCGATTTCAAGGTTTGTCATCGAGAGGGTTGAGGACTCAATAAGGAGGGAAGAGGGCGAAGAAGGATACCTGAGCAGAACTGATAAAAAGGCTTAAGGAGGCAGAAGAGGAATAAAAAGGCTGAGAAGCGAAAACAACCTTCTGAAAAAGCTTGTTGAAGATCTCGACAGCGAGCTGAAGCGCTACAGGGCGAAGCCCTTTGCGGAGGAGAGCTTTGAGGGAGTAAGGAGATTCGACAAGGAGCTGATAAAGCTTCTGAAGAAAAGGGGAACCTACAGCGATGAGGAAATCTTTGCCCACCTCAACATCGACCCAGCAGATGACACGGGAAAGGGATGGAGATGGAAGAGCTGAGGCAGATAAAAGATGTAAGAAGCCTTATTGAGGAGTTCTGCGAGAACTGTAGGCTTAAGGAATGACCGAGGAGGGCATAAAGAGGTAAAAATCATCCCCGCTCGATTCCATGGTCCGAGTGAGCCTTCCGGGTATAAAATTAACAGGACTGCACAATACTGTTAAAACCGTTACAAAATTCTGCTACACTTTCAAAGCTCTAACACAGTTTGACCCGAGGCCAGACAAAGCTCACACTTCTGCAAGAACTTAGAAATTAATGAAGGATATTTTCGGACTTGATAAAGAATACCGTTTCCTTTCATAAGGTCTCTCCTGTCGAAAGATATTTATCCTTCCGAATTCATTCAAAGCGATGGCATTGAAGATAACAATAACTGGCAAGGTCCACGGAGTCGGCTACAGAGCCTTTCTTCTTGAGGAAGCGGACAGCCTGCTTATCCCGAAATTCGAGGCGAGAAATGTAAAGATAAACGGAAAGGAAGCTCTAATAGTTCTCATCGATGGAGATAAAGAGCAAGTTGAGAGCTTCGTCAGATTCTTGAAAGAGAACAAGCCTGAAAATGCTGTTGTTGAGGAAATAAGGGTTGAGGAATACCGTGGAACTGTTAGGGACATCGAGAAGTTCAGAGCAAGCTTTACTTCAACGCAGCTCTCCAAGATAGTTCAAGTTGGCTTGG
>JAAOZI010000045.1 GCA_011605865.1 Archaeoglobales archaeon | reverse complement strand
CTTTTAAGTGATAGTTCGATGATTGATGAAAAAACAGGCAAATCCTACGGCGCCATACTGGAAGAAATAGATGCGGTTTCCAAGCATATCATAAAGGATGTGCTCCAAAGCGCCGGTTGCGAGATACATTAGGGAAGGAGGCAGAACGTAGCAGTTTTGCTGTGTTACGTGTTTTGTATTCATATGATTTTGTCGTAATGGGAGGTGTGGTATGAGTAAGGCTGTTTTATTCAGTATTAGTTTTGTGTTATGGCTTATTTCCCCGGTATTTGCAGAAGAAAAGGAAGCAGAGCTTGAAGAAGTGGTGGTTACCGCGACAAGAACAGAGACCTCCGTTGAATCTGCACCAGCAAGTGTAAATGTAGTTACAAAAAAAGAAATGGAAAAAAGAAACATTAAAACTCTGGATGACGTGGTCAATGAACTTCCTGGAATTTATGTCCATAGGACAAGAGAGGTTTTAGATACGCCTACGGATGCCATATCTTTAAGAGGGATACCAGGATATCGCAGGAACTTGGTGATGGTGGACGGTGTACCTTTAAATGATCCTCAAGGTGGTGGGCTTAAACTTGGTGGGTTCAGGTTTGAAGATATAGAAAGAATTGAAGTAGTAAAGGGGCCTTTTTCTGCTCTCTACGGTGGTCTTGCTATGGGAGGAGTAGTTAACATCATTTCTGCGTTGCCGGAGAAGAGAGAGATCACTTTTAAAACAGGATATGGATCAAGTTTTGATAGAGGTGAAGCTTTAGATGATTTGAGAAAAATTTATTTCTCTTATGGGGATAAAATTAGAGACTGGAGCTTTTTTGTAAGTTACGGTTATGAAGATACTAATGGTTTTCCAAACACTTTAGTTAGAGTTACAAATCCACCGCCGAATTGGGTTTCAGGATGGAAATATACTACTACTCCTGAAGGTAGTCCGAGATGGGTAGTGGGAGATTCGGGGGATCAGGAAGGATGGAATCAAAGTTTTACTGTGAGAACGGGTTATAAATTTAATGAGGATACCAATCTCAGATTTTCAATTATGAGAATCTGGGGAAACTCAAGTTATGATGACCCCCACACATATTTGAAGGATCTTTCGGGGAATCCTGTGTGGCAGTATTATGTTCCTACCCCAGGAGGACGTCCTAATGTTTTAAACGAGGCCATGTTTTTAAACGGGGAATTGAACAAAGACTATATGATTTATAGTCTTAATTTTGAAACCAAACTAAAGGAAGCAAAAGTCAAAATGACTTTAGGGCTATTTGACCAGGATGACTATTTGTTCACAACTCCTTGCGTAGGAACATTGACGGCATGTTCTCCTAATGAATATGCCACCAAAACGGGTGGCCCTGGAACCACCCATAACACACCTGCAAAAAATTACATTGCTGATATTCAATCCACTTTGCCTATTTCCTTTGAATTTCCCTATCTTGGCAACCATATACTTACTTTTGGAACCTCTTATAGGAGAGGTGAAGCTAAAACTAAACAGTACAAATTAGCTAATTGGAAAGATGAAGATTCAAAGACTTCTTTGCTGTATGAAACAAAAGGAAAAGATAGAATTTTTGCACTTTTTATTCAAGATGAGATACCTCTTACAGAGAAACTTACCCTTTATTTAGGAGCAAGAGAAGACTGGTGGGAAACTTTTGATGGTTATGAGAATTACATTGGAAAGCCTGATTATCCTAAGAAGTATAGTGATAGTGATGCATCTTCTTTTAATCCAAAGTTCTCCTTTGCTTACAGTTTTTCAGATGAAACAACTTTAAGGGGATCTGTAGGGAGGGCTTTTCGTCCTCCTATGATTATAGAACTGTATAGGAGCTTTATGACACCTGGATCTTTCGTTTACGGAAATCCTGATTTGAAGCCTGAAAAGTGCTGGAGTTGGGACGTGGGGATTAGACATAGTTTTTGGAAGGGAAATAAGGTCGAGATTAGTTATTTCGAAAATTATCTGGAAGATCTGATATATAGCCGCAATACTGGAGAGTATATAGGGCAGAGAGAAATTGTACAGACAATAAATGCGGGAAAAGCCGAAGTGAGAGGAATAGAGTTTTCTCTAGAGCAGAAATTTGGAAAATATATAAGAACTTTTGCTAATACCACCTGGAATGATACCGAAATAACAGATAACCCTGCTAATCCTCTTTCTGAAGGAAAAAAGATCACTGGAATTCCAGAGACTATGTTCAACCTGGGAATTGAGTTTGAAAAAGACCCATTTTCTGCCTCATTGGTGGGGAGATATAGAAGCAAGGTATACGGAAATGATGAAAACAAGGATAAAAAAGAAGGTGTATTTGGTTCATACGATTCCTATTTTGTGGCGGACGCCAAGTTTACTTATAAAATCTTCAAAAACGCTTCTTTGTCCTTAAGCATAGATAACCTCTTTGACAAGAAATACTATTATTACTACTTGGAACCGAGAAGATCCTGGTTTTTGGAATTTTCATATAAATTCTAGAAAATGTGGGAAAATTATGAGTGAGCGAATAAAAATCTTGTTAATATCAACAATTGTTAATAGAAGTTTGAAGGAAGCGATTGAAAGCGTCGCAAATTTCTGCGATGTTGAACTTATATACTCATACGATCTCGGGAAATTTGATAAAAAAGATATACAAACTTTCGCTGATTGGGCGGATCTGATTTTGGTGGACCTCCGAGGGGATTCAGGAATCCTAAACGAGATCGAGTTCGGAGAGAAGGATCTCATATGCTTAGTGGGAGGAAGCAGTCTTGTTTCTAAAGCGAGATTGGGAAAGTTCAAAATGCCCCCCAAGGTTGGTACCTCTTTTGTCACAGATCCATCCTCCCTCAAAAAGAGGATTGAAAGTATTCAAAAGGCAATAGAAAGAGCCGGAGCAATTTTGCCCTTTGGGGTTCTAAAAGATGCGAAAAACTACGTCAAAACACTGAGATATTGGGCAAATGGAGGATACGAAAATTACACCAATATGTTTCTCCATCTTTGTAAAGTAAAAGGGTTGAGTGTAAAGCCAAAGGATCCTTTGGAGTTTCCAGACTTTGGGTTTTATCATCCAACCTGCGGCTTTAATTATAAGCCCAAAGATGAAAAGCCAAAAATTGGCGTTGTTTTTTATGGTGGAATGCACTTTGAGCAATGCCAAAAAACTCTCGAGAAAATTGTAAAATGGTTTGAAAAAAGAAATTTTAATGCGGTTCCGGTTTACAGCGATGGAATTCTGAATCTGAAGGCTTTGGAGCTTCTAAACGATGTTGACGCTGTTATTAGCCTTCTCTGGTTTAGACTTAACGGCGGACCAATGGGAGGGGATCCGAAAAACACAATAGAACTTCTAAGGAAAAAGGGAACGAAGCTTTTTACACCAGCCTTAATGTTCACCCAAAAATTCTCCGACTGGAAAGAAGACCAAAGAGGCATAAACATGCCAACCCTTTTTGGTAGCGTAATTATGCCGGAGATGGACGGGGGTGTTGAACCGATTCCGCTCTGTGGAGTTTGTGAAGATGAAGTGGTTCCGATTGAGGACAGGATTGAAAGGTTCTGTGGAAGGATAGCAGGATGGGTAAATTTAAAGTATAAACTCAGTTCCGAAAAAAAGATAGCAATAGTCATATACGACTACCCACCCGGGGAAGAAAACTTAGGGAATGCGGCTTATCTGAATACGTTTGAGAGTTTAAAAGTTATTCTGACTAGGCTCAGGGATGAGGGCTATAAGGTTGAATTGGCTGACATTGAAAAGCTTTTGCTTGAGAAGAAGCTTTTTAATCCAAAGCTTTTTCCTGAAAAAGCTATAAATTGCCCAAGATTGAGTAAAAGCGATTACATCAAATTTTTCGATGAGCTCCCTGAAGAACTTAAAATGGAAGTCATTGAAAACTTTGGAGAGCCACCTGGGAATATAATGGTAAATGGAGATGGAATTCTGATCCCGGTAGTGTTGCTCGGGAATGTTGCAATTGGGATTCAACCTTCAAGGAGAAAAATTCTAGAAAATGATGAAGATTTGCTGTCGGCGGTTCATGACAAAACAAAGCCTCCACATCATCAGTATTTGGCCTTCTACTTCTGGCTCAAAAATATATTTGGAGCAGATGTGATAATCCACCTGGGCACTCATGGGACACTTGAATTCATGAAGGGAAAGGAGTGTGGATTAAGTTCAAGATGCTGGCCTGATGTTCTCATGTCTTCAATACCTCACCTTTATATCTACCATGTTGTTAATGTTTCCGAAGGCACACTTGCAAAGCGCAGAAGCTATGCGACCCTTTTGAGCTATAATTCTCCACCATATACTACTGCGGACTTGTACGATGAATACGCAAGACTTGAGGAATTGATCGAAGAATTTAGAGCAGAAAAAAATCCAGCAAGGGCTGAGACTGCAAAAGCGAAGATATTTGAGCTCGCGGAAAAGCTTGGAATGGAGAAAGATCTGGATAAGCTTGAGGCGAGGATCTACGAATACAAACGTTCTATAATTCCGAAAGGACTTCATGTTATTGGTAAGAGATATGAACTCCAAGATTTAAAAGATTTTACTCTTTTGCTTAGCAGATATGACAGAGCTGGCATTAAATCCCTTCATAGGCTTATAGCCGAAAAGGAAGGACTGGAATTTGAAAAAGTCTTAGAAGACCCAAGAATGCTGAAAAAGATAGATGAAGAAGCAAAGACGATTGTGGAAGAATTTTTTTCTGGAAAGATTGGAAAGGAGTTCGAAAAGACCTTGAATTTTTGCAGGGAGGTTGCTGAAAGCTTTTCGAACAACATCATGGAGCTTGAAAATTTTCTTAAAGCCACATGTGGAGAATACATAGAGCCATCTGTTGGGGGAGATGTGATAAGAAATCCTGATGTTTTGCCGACAGGTAGAAACCTCTACCAGTTTGATCCTTCGAGGATTCCAACGGAAGCCGCTACTGAAAGGGGAAGAAAAGCTGCGAAGGAAATAATTTATAGACATTTTAGAAAGCATGGGAAATATCCGGAAAGCATTGCACTGATCCTTTGGGGATTTGAAACCGCTCAAACCTTTGGAGAAACGGTTGCTCAAATTTTCGAATTCCTTGGCGTTGAACTTATTCATAAGACAGCTTGGGAAAAAGAGTTGAGAATTAAAAGCCTTGAAGAACTCGGAAGACCAAGAATTGATGTCATCGTAGCAATCTGCGGATTTTTTAGAGATATGTTTCCAAATCTGATAGAGTTGATCGAGAGGGCCATAAAAACCGTCTCAGACCTTGATGAACCAGATGAACTTAACTTTGTCAAAAAGCATAAATATGAAATTAAAAGCCCGTGGAGAATCTTTGGGCCTGTGCCTACCGAATATGGAACAAGAATGCTTCAGCTTGTTGAAGATAGCGTATGGAGAGATGAAAAAGACCTCGCTGACGCTTACCTTAACTCAATGTGTTACGCCTACGGGAAAGATATACACGGTATCGAAGCAAAAGAAGTGTTTGAAGGTCTTCTAAAAACTGTGGACGTTGTTTCTCAAACGAGAAGTTCTGTGGACTACGAAATAACAGATTTAGACCACTACTACGAGTTCTTTGGAGGACTATCAAAGGCCGTTGAGCTCGTAAAAGGCGAAAAAGCAGAAATGGTAATTGTGGATTCAACGAAAGAAGTCGCAAAAGTTGAGAGTATTAAGGACTCAATCGAGAGGGGAACAATCACAAGAACCCTGAATCCGAAATGGATAGAAGAAATGCTTAAGCACGGATTCAACGGGGTTCAAAAGATAGCTGACAGAATCGAATACCTTCTAGGACTTTCTGCGACAACAAACGCTGTTGAGAATAGGTTGTGGGATAAAATAGTGGAAAGATTTGTTCTCGATGAAAAGCTATTCAATGTCCTGAAGGAATTAAATGCTTATGCGACTCGAGAAATGCTGGAAAAGCTTCTTGAAGCTGAAAGAAGAGGATATTGGGAACCTGGAGAATTATTAAAGAAGGAAATTGAAGAAAAATATCTTGAACTTGAGGGAATTTTGGAGGAAAAAATCTCATGAAACAACACTTGGTTAAGAAAATTTTAATTTTATTACCGTTTTTATTTCTAAATCTTTCTTACGTATTAGCCAAGACATTTACTTTTTCTGATGCTTACGGAAGGAAAGTTGTTTTAAGTATTCCCGTGGAAAAGGCCTGTCTCCTGGCTACTTATGAGCTTATTCCTGCTTTAAAAATAAGATCTCAGGTAGTGGCTATTGGTAGTTGGGCCTATAACGATTACATAATGAAATCTACAATTCCCGATTTGGACAAAATCCCTGCTCCCGGCACGGGAGGCCCTGGTTTGAATGTGGAACTCTTAAAGAGGTTAGGAACAGACCTAGTTGTTACTTTTAGAGTGCCCCCAGAGGAACTCGACTTCTTGGAATCCAAAGGAATAAAGGCTTTTGCTATTTATCCTAATAGCGTAAGAGAACTTATCGAAATTATTAGATGGCACGGGGTGGTTTTTGGAAAAGAAAAAGAAGCTGAGAAAGTTATAGGAGAAATGGAAAAAATCATTAGATTAATTGAAGAAAAAATTTCCGAGATTCCATCTGCAAAAAGAAAAAAGGTAATCTGGCTCCATAGTGATCTAACCTCAGTTGCCGGGGGAGATGGAATTATCAATGACACTTTCCTTAAAATAGGGGCAATAAACTCTGCAGCTTCTCTTTTCCCTCAATCTAGTGTAGCAAAAACCTCTTTAGAAACCATAATAAAACTAGATCCTGATGTGATATTTATATGGGGAGCGGCTCCTTTCGGTCCATCAGATTTGATAGATAATCCTCAATGGAGCTATGTCAAGGCAATAAAAGAAAAACAAGTTTATAAGCTAGAAGCCTTAACGACTTTTTCCCCTCGCCATGTGATAGATATGCTTTACATGGCTATGAAAATTTATCCCGATTAC
This sequence comes from Archaeoglobales archaeon, assembly GCA_011605865.1. GTDB lineage: Archaea > Halobacteriota > Archaeoglobi > Archaeoglobales > Archaeoglobaceae > WYZ-LMO2. The sequence continues at coordinate 297 of JAAOZI010000045.1, read as the reverse complement.
TTCAAAGACGTTAGCTTTGAGAAGACCGCAGATGATTTTTTCAAAAAAGTATTTGGAATATCTTATATATATGGAGGGATAGAAAATGTCTCAGGCTATAAACATTGATTGGAACGATCCCAGATGGAAAAAGATAAGAGAACGGATACTCGATATAAACCGAATGATTGAAGAAAGTCGTGAGATAGAATCACTTCTTCATGGTCTTTCCGGGGGGTACATTCCGGCGGGACCGTCGGGGCTTATCACTCGAGGCCGAGACGATATCCTTCCCACAGGTCGTAATTTTTACTCCCT
>JAAOZI010000018.1 GCA_011605865.1 Archaeoglobales archaeon | reverse complement strand
GTGGTCCTCCCGGGATTATAGGATTTCACCCCTACTCCGGGAATACCCTCGGCCTCTCCCGGTCCCTAGGCTGGCAGTATCTCCCGGAATTCTGACCGTTAAGCGGCCAGATTTCCCGGGAGACTTACCAACCCGGCTACGGACGCTTTAAGCCCAATAATAGTGACCGCCACTCAGGCCGCCGGTATTACCGCGGCGGCTGCCACCGGCCTTGCCCGGCCCTTGCTATGGGGAGCTTTTTAGACTCCCCGACAGCCGATGCGAGCACCGGCACTCCGGCTGACCTCGTCGCGGTTTCCCGCATTGCGAAGGTTTCGCGCCTGCTGCGCCCCGTAGGGCCTGGACCCTTGTCTCAGGGTCCATCTCCGGGCTCCCACTCCCATGGCCCGTACGGATCTTCGGCTTGGTGGGCCGTTACCCCACCAACTACCTAATCCGCCGCAGACCCATCCTCGGGCTCCTTGCGGACTTTCGGAGATGGAACCTTCCAGTATCCATCTCCTATGGGGGTTTAGCCCCAGTTTCCCGGGGTTATCCCCCTCCCGAGGGCAGGTTGTCCACGTGTTACTGAGCCGTCCGCCGGTGCTTGCCTTGCGGCAAGCCCCTTGACTCGCATGGCTTAGTCCCAGCCGGATAGCAGCGGTCTCTGGCAGGATCAACCAGAATTGGCGGGGGAAATGGTGAATACGTCCCCCGCCTGCCAGTTTGCCCTGCTGACAAGCCCCACATCAGACCGCAAATTTTTTTGCGGTCCTCCCCTTCATATACCGCGGACTAGAATCCTACCCCTCACCCAGAGCCATGCTCAGTCGGGGTCCTTGCTGGGGTCCGCGATTTTGTGTAATATGTCTTTACTCTTCTAGATTTATAAGACTTTTGCTCGACTCTAGAATCTGCAATATCCAATACAGAAAGGTTTAAATCCCATTTGAGAATATAAAAATTTATGGACGAGTTCGAGTTCGAAGATTTCGAGTTTCCCGAAGAAGAGGAAATAGAAGGAGAGGACAGCGAGAAGCTGAAGGAAATCTATAAACTGGCAATAAAACTCCTGAAATTACTTGAAGATTTAAAGAGCGTTGAACTTAAAGAGTCAGCATCCCTGATGCTCATAAGAGAGCTGATAGGGGATGATAGGATGCTGCTAGGCCTAGCTTCGAAGATGCTTCAGGACATAAGTCTGGGATACGATAAAGAAAATTACGTTAGTTAAAAAATTTTATATTCACCCCCTGAACTCATCTCATGGTCAAAAGACTCGAAAAAAGATCTGCAAGGATTCTTGCGATTTTATTGGCCCTGATAATGCTCGGATCCGTTTTTGCCTACATTTGGGGAGGAGGGGCGAGGGAAAAAAGGGAAACTAAGCTCAGCTTTAGCACGCTTGAAGCAGCAGCTTACGCTCCTGAGAACTCATTTATATACTATTATAATCTAGCGGAATACAGCAAGCTGAGCAAGAAGCTCGGAAAAAATGACTCAATGATTTCATACTTTGAAGGGTACTTCGAAAGAGATCTGAGCTACGCTTCCAGATATTATCTAGACAGGAGGGTGATTGAGTTCACGCATCCGATTAACGAAATGCTCGTTGCGCAGTACGGGGATTACAACGTCTATTTCATAAACGAGAATTCATCAAAGGTCTATTTCGCAAAGCAAGGGGAGAGAAAGGTTGGAAATCTTTCTGTCAAGGTTTCGGGGAGCATAGCCATGGTTGATGAGGTTAACCCGCTGATAATCGGATACAACCCGCTCGTCCTCGAAGTTCTGAATAATTTCGAGGAGAACAGGACAGCGTACAGAGACTTCATTTCTAGGCTAAATGGAACATACCTATTCTCAATTATGATCTTCGGAAACGAGACCGGGAAATATGTAAGGTTCTCAGAAAACGAAAGCCCGATTGAGTTTTTCTTCGAAGGATACAGGTACAACGAGAGCGCGGAGAGATATGAAAAGGTTTGGGGAATTCAGTTCACGGAGAACTACTTCTTCTCGGACATGAACGAAACAGAAAGGGGATTTGAATACTACTACTTCCAGAACTTTGAAGACGGTTTCAGCCTCGCGGTGATGGGGGACAAAAACTTCACGAAAGTTCTGAACGCAAGGGCCAATGTAATAGGTATTATAATAAGGGCATGATCGTCCCGAAAAACTGCACAGCCCTTGTAAAGGGGAGAGTTTCCATTGAAGGAGAAGCGGAAGTTATTGGCTCGAGGAGGATAAAGCACTTCGAGTGCGAGAAATTCGTCCCAGTTTACTGCATGGAGGAAACAAAAATGGAAATCTATGGGGAGTGCAAAATCCTGGAGGGTTCAACTATTCCGGAAAGCTGGAAAAGGCTTGCGGAAATGAACTGGGAGACTATATTTCTGTACGGAGACGTCGACAGCGGAAAGTCCACGCTGGCAACTTATCTTGCAAACAAGCTCGGAGGGGCTTATGTCCTCGATCTTGACATTGGCCAAGCAGAGGTTGCGCATGCTGGAGCGATGGGTTACGGATTCGCCAAGGACGTTACAAGCATATCCCAAGTTGAAATGATCAACGGATTCTTTGTGGGAAGCATAACGCCGCAGGGAAAAGAGGTGAGGTGCCTCAGGGGTGTTGCAAGGCTATGGAAAGAGCTGAAAAAATTGGAGGGAAGAAAAATTGTAAACACCACAGGCTGGGTGAAGGGTAAAAAGGCTCGAGATTACAAGCTGGCAAAGATTGAGATAATAGAGCCGGATTTAATAGTTTCATTTGAGGGGAAGGTTTTCGAAGGCTACAATGTGTATGAGGTTGAAAAGGGCTTTGTTTTGAAAAGGGACAAGATGGAAAGGTTTAGAGCGAGATGTGATTCCTACAGAAAATTCCTGAAAAATGCAAAGACTTTTGAAGTCGATAAATCCTCTGTAAAGCTTATACCGGACATTATGGGTGGAAAAGACGTTTCCCAGTTCTTCAATGCTGTGATAGGAAATGTTTCCTTTGCAAGACTGGGCGACGGATTCATAGCAATATGCCTGAAAGAGAAGGCCGAGATCGATGCCAGAATAATCAGGGAAATCAAGGATCTATACGAAGTCGATGAAATCTTTGTCTTCAGCGAAGGAGAATTCAAAAATATTGTTGCTGGACTTTACAAAGGCAGAAAATATCTCGGAATGGGTTTACTGAAATCCCTGAATGGCAAGTTGCTTATAGAATCGGCATTCGCGGATTTCGACGTAATCGAAATCGGTGAGATCAGATTCGAAGACGGAAAGGAATTTTTTATTAAAAAATATTAGAAAAGCTAGTTTTTCGATTTCAACCCGAAACTGATTAAATAAATCCTGACTTTTCTACTTCCAAAAAAATCCTTTCTCCTCCCTTAGAATAGAATTTGATTCACGATTATTCAGTAATATTATTAATCGTATCGGAAAAATATAAATACGTCCTGCTTCATAATATATATGAGAAAGAAAGAGGTGGGCTGTATATGGGAATCAACATTAAGAATATTGGTAAAGCTATCCTAACAGGTGCAGAAGCTTATGCGAAATGGGACTATGAAACATCGATGAATATAATCCGAAATAGAAGAAGACTTGCTGCCATAATTCTAATGGCAATTTTGCCCATTGCAATCCTAACAGCTTCCGCTGCTGAACTTCCAAAAATGTTGGGTGGAAAAGAGGCCTATGGCCCCGTACACTCAACATTTGAAATGCTTGCTATGTGCGTTTTCATCGGTCTCATAGCAGGTCTTGTTACTGGTTGCATCGGCGCTGGTGGAGGTTTTATAATAACTCCAGCTATGATGAGCGTTGGTGTTAAGGGCATCCTAGCAATTGGAACAGACCAGTTCCACATATTTACAAAGTCAATAATGGGCACAGTTGTACACAAGAAACTAGGAAACATCTGCGTATCCTTGGCTCTGGCCTTTGTCGTTGGAAGTGTCATCGGAGCTACGGTTGGTGGAATCATAAACAGAGCCATCTACTACTCCAACCCGATACTCAGTGATATTTTTATAAACCTAGTATACGTGATTATTCTCGGACTTTTAGGCTTTTTCGCGCTCAGCGATTACTTAAAGCTGAGAAAGAGAGCTACTGCATTTGATGGTGGTAAGGTTACGAATACGAATGGTGGTTTCCAAACTGTTGGAATGACAAAGCTTGCAATGAAGGTTCAATCGGTGCATCTCCCACCGATGATAACCTTCGATCATGACTTCGGTGGGAGAAAAGTTTCCGCATGGTTCGTTGTGTTTTTCGGCTTCATAATTGGACTGGTTTCTGCAATAATGGGTGTTGGCGGTGGCTTCCTGATATTTCCAATCTTTGTATACGTCCTAGGCGTCTCTTCCTTCACAACAGTAGGTACTAGTATCTTCCAGATTATTATAACTACTGGTTACTCCTCGATCGTGCAGTACGCAATTTATGGGTTCGTCTTCTACACTCTTGCAATGGGTCTATTGCTTGGATCTCTAATAGGAATACAAATCGGTTCGCTTGTAACAAAAGTTGTCAAAGGAGTGTATGTCCGAGGATTCTATGCAGTAGTGATTCTCGCGGGCTTTGTAAACAGGCTGTTTGCGCTCCCTTCAAAGTTCGCAGCGGCTGGCTGGATATCCCTTGACAAGGGCGTCGCTGCAGCTATAGACTTCGCAGGTTTGGTGATCTTCTTTGCACTAGTCATAATCTTTGCAGCCTGGATCCTTCAAAAGTTTGTGACGAATTTGGATGCACTAAAAGAGGGATGAAAATGCTGAAAAAACAGCTATTTCTCGGCATATTGCTTGCAACGAGCTTCCTAATAACCCTAGGATTTATGCTTAATCCGGTCTTTGATGGAAAGAACTTTATAGCCTACGCTGATGAGCATTTCGATTCTTATTCAAAACATTCCTCTTACTTTATTCCGGAACTCATTGAAATGGCCAAAAACTACAACACAGAAATTTCCATGAGCATCGATCTGAAGTCAGAGGAAGTTGCCAAAAAGGTTGCAACTCTATATGCTGAATATGGCAAAGTTGAGGGTTCAAAGCTTAAAATCAATGCTAGACTTTCCGACATATCCCTGCTCGCTCTAAAAGATGCCGACAGAGCTTATTATAACGATGAGGACTACTTCAAGCAAAATTATGGAATGAGTGCGAAAGAAGTGCTATATTACTGGCATTCGTCCTTGCAAAGCATAGCAAAAGCCCTAAAGGCCCAAGGAAAGTTTGAAGAGGGTCTGTTCATAGAGAATCAAATCCTGATGAGGGGAATTGAGCCTGCATACAACTTCTTTGGCTTGGAAGCGAAACCAATAGACATTATAGGAGCCGGTCTTCTGGTATTTTACGTGATTTATACTCTCTGGTGGGGTTTTGCGATTTACCTCCTATTTGAAGGTTTGGGAATTAAGGTTACCAAACCGAAAAGTAAAAAGGAGGTGTAGAGTATGGGAGAATTTGTTTGGAAAGTTTTGTTGGTTGTGGATGACACACAACTCTCAGAAAAAGCTCTGGATTGCACAATAGATCTGGCCACCAGTCTTAAATCAAAAGTCTACGTATTCTATGTGAAAGATGAAGAACCGATTGCTATACCTTCCGAAGATGTGGAAAGAAAAAGATACGCTCCTCTGGTGGCAAAAGCAAACAAGAAAATAATAGAAACGGTCGAAAGACTCAAAGAAGCTAAAATAGATTATGAGGTTGTTGGATACCATATAGGTATTGCAAATGAAGTCGTGAGGAGAATCGAATGCACTTTGGAACCCGACTTGATAATAATCGGTGCAGAAAAGAGCGGAGTGTTGAAGAAACTGCTGGGCAATGGAAGTGAAAAAATCATATTCGAAACGGATTCACCAGTACTAGTTGTGAAATCGAAGTATACTCCGAAAATAAGAAAATTAGTAAAAGAAGCCGTGAAAATTCAATCGCTAGAAGCTTTGCAATCTTAAAAATTTTTTAAAATTTTATTTTATTTTTTTCTGGTCCCAATCTTAAACATATTTCGTTTTTTATTTTTTGAACCCTCGTAAGATTTATTAGGATTAAGTAAGAAAATATCATATGATCGAAACTAGTTTGAAAGATATCCAAAAATTTTTCCCGCGTGAAGTGGCGATTTTAGGTGGTAGGTGGGATTATCTGATTGCGAATGAAAATAAAAAACTTCCTGCAAGAGATTTTAGCATTATAAGGGTAAAAGAAGTTCAGATCCCGTCTAATTCAATTGTTATTCCAATTATGGCATTAAAACGGCATAAAATAGATGTAGTCGATCTCTTAATATCGGAAAAGCCGGGAATAATAGATTCCGTTATAGTATACTCGGAAACTGAAGAATTTGTTGAATCGGGCACGTTACTCGCAATTCTTAAAATAACACCAGCAATACCAGTTGAAAAAAACATAATTCTCGAGTTTTTCAGAAGTTTGGGCAAACTAGAAAGAGACATGGAAGAGAAATTTATAAAAACTAGCTGGCCAATATTATGGTAATATGTTCAGCCAGATATTTTTCCCCTTCGATCTTTCGAAAACAGCTGAAGAGTTGCTCTACGCAACTAAAGAACTCAGAAAACTTGGCACAAGAAAGCTTACAGTTTTTTATGCAATAGAATACAATCCAGAGTCCCTTACTGAAGGTGGTGTAGATTTGGAGAGCTTTCTGAAAAAGGTAAATGCTTCAGCATCTTTAAAGCTCAAAAACATTTCAAAAAGGCTTTCAGAATACTTTGAAACCGATTACAAGCTTTCGGCCACTATAGATGCCGCTGATGAAATAGTGAAGAAATCCACAGAATACGATCTGATGATTATACCATCCAGAAGCCGAACTCCATTCCAGTTTGGAAGAGTTGCTGAAAGAGTTATCAAGAGATCACAAATTCCAACGCTTGTAATCAAAGCAAGCCCCGATTTCAATAGAACCTATTACGAGTTTCTGCTTTCAAGGTTAATCGATAAAGTCGCAATTGTAAATCTCGAAAATATTCCGGAAATTCCAAAACTAAGCAATGTTTTGCTAGTACACGTAGCTAATTTGGACTCCATACTAGAGCAAAAAATCAGCAAAGAAGAAATTATGCACCCCCTCGTACCCATCCCAAAGCTCACCGAATACCTTTCCGAATACTGGATGGCAGCAAAGGATAAACTTGAAAAAGTTAAGAGATTGCTTGAATCCAAGGGAATCAAATCAGAAATTATAATTTGTCTGAGTGGACGAAAATTGGAGGAAAATTTAAAGGAAAGAGATACAACAATGGTTGTTGTTAAGAGAGAAGATTTCCATCTAGTCTCAGATTTCCCCGCAATACTTGTTCTTCCCAATTTTTAAAAATTCCGCCCCCCATTTAATAAATTTTTTAGTGACCAGCAACTATTAGTCCGCTGGCTGCCAATAGAAGGACAACTACTTCAACTAATGCGATCACAAAGTAAATGAAATCCTTTTTCGCAACTAACACTGGAATTATTGCCGAGTAGCAGATAATAGTAAGAAAACTTAGAAACGTTAGCAACAACAGATTTAAAAAGTCTCCGTACATCACAAGCCCAATCCATTCCCAGCCTGTCGGTGTGTTTGTCTCTTCTACGAATTTGTGACTCTTTTTTCCCCAAAGTTCTACTATCTTATCAAATTCAATGTAGTGCGGCAAAATTCCAGTTATGTATGCTATATAAGCTGCAGCAATTACTAGGATCGAGATTTTAGTTCCGTACCCAAGTATTCTTGCATAAACAAGCTGTTCTTTGGGAACTTCAACCTTCATATTTCACACCCATATCCCAAGCCCTTTCAACAAGCTCCTCACACCAGCAAAGAGCAGAACTGCAAGTACTATGAGCCTAACAACCCTTGGATTTACCTTCGCCAGAAGTCTAACACCGATGAATGAACCCAGCATTATGCCCAAAACTGATGGTATAGTTATAAGCGCAAGAACACTACCACTCGTCAGATATACAAATGCCGCGGCTGTATCAGCAACTGAGATCACAAACATGCTACTACCTGCCGCTATTTTCAGCGGAGTGCCCATGACAAGGTTGAAAACTGGAACGTTTGCCCATCCAGCTCCCAAACCAAACATCCCTGCCATGAATCCTACAAGAACGAATAAGACCATTGCTTGCCAAGTCCTGTGAACTTTCCATTCCACAAGTTCATTACTTGACTCCTCATAATAAAGTCCAGAAATCTTCAGAACTTGCGAAAGCTTGTCCGGTTTCTCCACGAGCGGAAACTCGGCTCTTTTTGCCCTCAGCATAACAAAAAAAATAAAAATTATTGCAAGCCCAAGAAGAACTTGAACTATATTCGTTGGTATCACAAGACCGACCAATGCTCCCGCTATAGAACTAGTTGAGGCTATTAGGGCCATTGGCATTGCTAGCCTCAAACTAGCCAAACCCCTCCTAAGCAAACCCGGGCTTGCAGCCAGAGAAGCAGTCAGCGCAATAAAAAGTCCTGCACCTCTTACGAAGTCCAGATGAAATGGGAAAAAGCTTCCAACGATTGGCGTAAAAAGAACTCCACCGCCAACTCCGGCCATAACTGCCAAAATCCCCAGTAGAAACGTGAAAATGAAGAGCAGAAGAATCCAGAACCACCATAATGCTGTAAGATCCATGATTTTTGTGCAGCCATTAGTATATAATTCTTTCTGAATTTATTCACATTAATAATAAGTATTATTCATTAGTATGATTTTTTCTTAATAGGAATTAAATATTCCTATCACCGAATTTTAACGAACAATTTCCTAAGACCTTCGCTCATCTCAGCATTGATGTTCATAGCGCTAAAGAGGCCTTCAAGAAAACTTCTCACAAGTTTTGTTTCGTTCCTTCCAACAAGTATTAGCGTATAGATATTCGAAGATACTTCCTTCACCTTGGCCCAGTTTTCGAGTTCGAGAAATCTAAGCGCTTCGCTTAAATTATTAATGCCTCTCTCTCTGAACTGTATTCCGTATTCTTCTCCTACCTTCTTTACGAGATTCCAGAAATTATCGCTAGCCTTCTCGTTAAGCTCGTCAGTTATCGCAACCCATAGGCCCAGATCGACTGCAACATGCTCCCTACTTGTTAAAAGGTCAAGAAATTCTCCAAAGTGTTCTGGCTTTGCTTCCTTTTGGATTAAGTCGTAATAACTTGTAACCGCTGCTCTTACGAGTTCGGAAAGACTCCTATTATCTTTCTTTGCAAGTATTTCGAGTTTTCTGATCGTTTCATCGTCCAACGAAACGGTCAGTCTCTTCATCCTCGATACTTCCATGAGAAGAATCTTTTGTTCCTGTTAAAAACTTTTTTCATGAAAATGATTTAAAATACCAGAATCTTTCATTGTATTATTATTTTATACAAAATGGACCAAAAAATTTATATCGCCACTGATAAACTTCTCAAAACTGATATGATTGAAACGCTGAAGGTGTTAGCCCTAATGAATGCCTCGAGGGAAGTTGTAAAAATAAGCTGCAAAGAACTTGCGGAGAGACTCAAGCAAAGCGTTCAGACTGCTTCGCGCAGACTGAAAGAACTCGAAGATTTGGGGTTGATAGAGAGAACCGTAACGAAGGATGGGCAGTTTGTCGTGATAACAGAAAAAGGATTGAATCTACTTCATTCGGAATATCTGGATTATAAGAAAATCTTTGAGGGAAAAAATATTCTGAAATTCCACGGCGTAGTTTTCAGTGGCCTTGGCGAGGGGCGTTACTATGTTTCCCTTGAAGGCTACAGAAAGCAGTTCAGAGAAAAGCTTGGAATAGATCCATATCCTGGAACGCTGAATGTAAGGGTTTCAAAGGAGGAAATGACAATAAAGAGGAAGCTTGACGCGGAAGATGGGATATTAATAGAGGGATTTAAAACGGAAGACAGGACATTCGGGGAAGTTAAGGCATTCAAATGCAAGGTAAACGGTGTGGACGCATTCATAGTCATGCCGAAAAGGACGCACCATATGAGTGATGTCATAGAGCTGATTGCGGAGAAAAAATTGAGGGATGAGCTGAACCTGAAAGACGGAGATAAAGTTGAAATTGAGGTGGTTATATGATTGAAGAGGCTTTGAAGGCTTTCAGAAAAGGAAAACCAGTCCTAATATTCGATTTCGAGCACAGGGAAGGCGAAACAGATATAGCAATTCCGGCCCAGTTTGTGAAACCGAAGGATGTCGCTCTGATGCGAACTGATGCTGGAGGGCTTATATGCGTCGCGATTCATCCAGTTGCTGCAAAAAAGCTCGGCCTACCGTTTATGCATGACGTTCTGAAAATTGCAAGCGAGAAAATCCCGTCCCTTGTTTCAATTTCAAACTACGACATAAAATATGACTCGAGAAGCTCATTTTCAATATGGGTAAACCATAGAGATACGTTCACAGGGATCACCGACGTGGACAGGGCAAAAACAATCAGAAGAATCGGCGAAGTCGTGGATATAGTAATGATGAACGGCTATGTTGACTTCGGAAAGGAGTTCCGCAGTCCAGGGCACGTTGCTGTTCTCAGAGCCTCCGAAAAACTGGTTTACGAAAGGGTCGGGCAGACAGAGCTGAGCGTAGCTTTGGCAGAAATAGCTGGGATAGCTCCAGCTGTTGCCATATGCGAGATGCTCGACAGCGAAACTGGCAGAGCTTTGAGCAAGGAAAAAGCGATGAAATATGCCGAAGAAAAAGGATTTCCCTTCGTTGAAGGAAAGGAAATAGTAAAGTACTACAAAGAATTCCGGGAAATAAAAGCAAAGATATTCCTTTAATGAGATTGAGGGACTTCTTCGTGGAGAATCTCAAATCCATAGGAATAGAAAGGATAGGCAGTGACATCAAGGAAATAGTGAAATCCAGAGACCCGATAAAGGAGATGGCATTAGAAGTCGCAAATGGAAAAGCGTTCGTTGTAAAAAATTCTAATTCGGATTTCTCCTTCACCTTGGACGGAAAAATTGTAAAAATGGCACCACAGGCAATGGTTTCCAGAAGTGGAGAGATTATTTTTGGAAAAGAAATATTCGAAAAAAGCGATTTTCCATTCATCGCAGTAGACTGTAGATTCTACGATTTTCATTCTGAAAAAGAGAAGAGAAAGCTCAAACTTCAGGTAGAACAAACTCTGGGTGTGATTAGGAACTTCATGTGGGATTCGAGATTTGTCGTTTCCGGAAAAGATTTCGGAGTTGGAAGTTACTGCGAAAGACTTGAAGATTTTCTTGAAAAGGAAGGAATAAAGGAAGTTGTGCTCCTCGATCCGAAGGGAGATGAGCTATTCCGCAAATCAAGAGAAAGATGCTATGTAATTGGAGGCATAGTTGACAAGGGGGAGAACAGAGACTTAACCTGGATTATCGGCGAAAAACTGAAAGAAGCGGGAATAAAATGCAGAAGACAGAGAATTGAGCTAAGAGGGGACATAATAGGGGTGCCTGACAGGATAAATCACATTGCCGAGATAGTTCTTAAGGTTGTTTTAGATGGCCTCGAAGTTGAGAGGGCTGTCAGAGAAGTTCAGCCTAGGATTGTTGCAAAATGGAGACTGAGAAAGGAGTTGCCGAAAAAGAGTGTCAGACTAAGAGTTGCGGACAAAACTGTTAGGGTTGTATCGAAGAGAGCTTTCTATGAATTTGATTGGCTGAATTTGAAGAGAAGAGATTTCTACGATGTCTGCAGAGAACAGAAAATTTTTATAGTTTCAGATGAAGTTTTTGAAAGCATAAAAAAGCTTGAGTGGGATGAAAAAAGAAAGTGCTACATAAAGAATTTCTCAACTTCTTTCGAGAACTCCTCCAAGAGTTTCTCTTCTCCATCAAAATAACCGCCCTCGACGACTATCTTTCCGTCGACTATTACCGTGTCAACTGTCGCGTTAGAGTAAACAAGATTTGCTATTAAATCGTGGCAAGGGGAGAACTGAATCTGATTTAGATCTACAAGAACGATGTCTGCCAGCCATCCTTCTTCTATTCTTCCAGCCTTTATTCCAAAAGCTTTCCCTGCATTCTCCGTTGCCATCTTGAAAGCTTCGACTGCTTTAAAGCTTTCAGCACCATAGCTGAACTTCTGAAGCAAAGCGCAGAATTTCATTTCGTTAAAAATGCTGAGCGAATTATTGCTGGCAGCTCCGTCTGTTCCCAGCAAAACATTGACTCCTGCCTTCCTCATCTCGGGATAATTCATCGCCTTTCCAACGCTCAGCTTCATATTGCTTGTCGGGCAGTGAATCGCATTTACTTTTCTTCTTGCCAAGAGTTCTATCTCTTCCCTTTCAAGCCAAACGCTGTGCGCGCAAAATAGCCTTGAACTCAAAAATCCAATTTCATCCAGAGCCTTTACAATATCCTTTCCATACTTTTTCCTGAATTCAACTACTTCTTTTTCCGTCTCAGCCAAGTGGAAGTGAATGAAAACGTCTTCTCTTCCAGCCATTTCCGCCGATCTTCTCAGACCTTCCATGCTAACAGTGTAAACAGCATGGGGAGCAATTGCTCTCATTACTCTGAAATTTTCAAGTTCTTTTAGCTCTTTTTCAACCCTTTTCATGCTAGTTTCAAGAATTTCCTCGCTGAAAAAGTCAAAAAATGCAGAAGATAGACAGGCTCTTATCCCCGTTTCCTCAACAGCTCTTGCCGTTGCTGAAGGAAAGAAATACATGTCAAGAAAGAACGTAGTTCCGCTTTTCAGCATTTCAACGCATGCGAGCTTCGATGCTAGGTATACTATTTTCTCATTTAGCCTCATTTCAGCGGGCCATATCTTCTTCTCAAGCCACTCCTGCAGCGGCATATCTTCTGCATAGCCACGGAACATCGTCATCGCAGCATGCGTGTGACAGTTGAAAAGTCCCGGAATTGCTGCAAGCCCTCTAGCGTCAATAACTACATCGCTTTTGTCCTTTTTCTCACCAATGGAGGCAATCTCGTTTCCCTCTATTGTTATGTTTCCCTCTACAATCTTTTCTCCCAGCAAAATCTTTGCACCTTGTATCAGGATCATGAAGAGAGTTTTCCTGTTTTAAAAATCTTGTTTCGATCTGGGAACAAAAATTCTCTTTCCAGTTCTATAGCCGTCCAAATCCAGCAAAACGGTATGAAAACCGATCTCTTTCAGTTTATCCTTTACAATCAGAGCTTTTTCAAGCATTTTTGGAATTTCCTCCTCCCCAACTTCCACGATTGCAACTCCATCGTAATTCCTTACCCTAACCTGTCTCACACCTGTTATCTCTATTACAGCCTCTTCAGCCTCGTCAACCATTCTAAGCTTTTCTTCATCTATTTCTATCCCATAGGGAATTCTCGATGCAAGACAAGCCAGTGATGGTTTGTTGTAGAACGAAAAGCCCATCAGCTTGGCAATTTCCCTTATTTCATCTTTCCTTATTCCGAATTCTCTCCAAGGGCTGATAACACCCAATTCCTTTACAGCCAAATATCCCGGCCTGTGTTCAGCCAGATCGCTCGCATTTGTACCTTCAAAAACCGCCTGATATCCCTTCTCCCTTGCAATAGAAATAAGTCTCGAAAGAATTCTCTTCTTGCAGAAATAACATCTCATATCATCGTTTCTCGTAAAATCGGGATCTAAAATATCCATCTTCACAATTTCGTGATCTATGCCGATTTCGTCGGCGATTCTAATTGCATCCCTTATTTCCCTGCTCGGAGTGTGCTTGGATACAACAGTAACTGCAAGAGTTTTGATGCCAAGTTCTTTGCAAATGGCAGCAAGAGTTGCGCTGTCAATACCTCCGCTGAAGGCTAAAACGGCGCTCTCAAATCCTTTCAAGAAATCTTTCATCTTCTTGAGTTTTTCGAGTAAACATGATTCCATTAAATGAAACTTCCCGTCGGCTTAAAAAATCGATTTTTCATTGAAACTTACAACTGAAAGTTTGCCCTTCAGGGATTATAGAAAAGTATTATAATTCAATCTAACTGCAGGGTCTCCTAGAGGGCAAATCTTAGGGATGCTGGTATTGAGACGCGAAATCCACCTGAAAAGGATAGGGATGAGCCTCTTAATCTCGCTTTCAGGATACCTGTATTTACCGCCGGGCGTTTTAATGTACTTGATCTTCCCCGAGTAAGCCCACCCCTTCACAGTTGCGTAAGATACACCGAATGTCTTGGCAACTTCACCGGTTGTGTAGGGCTTCTCTGGCATTCCATTTAAGGAAATTATGCTAGTAATAAACTAGAATGAAGCAGTTTCTATACTCCCAACGCGGCAAAGATGATTTTAACAAAACTGCAAAACTTTTTTAATAAAAAAGTCAATTTTTCCTATGGAGGTTAAAATTGAGGGAACGGTAGCGGTATACGATGGTGGGAAAAAAGTTTCAGAAGTCAGTTTTGTAGCGAATTTTGACGAGATAGAGATCCTAGAGGCTGTCGCAAAAGAAAGGGGTAAAGGTTATGTATCCACAGCAGTTGAAAACGCACTTAAGTTTGCAAAATTTTTCGGAAAAATAAAAATTTCTTGTCCATACGTTAAAAAATGGATTGAAAAGAACGGTTTTGACAAGAGTGTAGAGTTCACAAAAGTTCTTCGATTCAAGGAAGCAATTGAACGCTTTAATGAATATCGTTCCCCAGAAGCAAATGCAAAAATAGTGGAGATCGACCATAAAAAAGCCTTAGTTGAAATATCGGGTCCCTTCTGCACCAGTTGTGGGATTTTCGACTATTTTGAAGATATAGCCGTAGAAGCAAATGCAAAAATTTTAGAATACAAAGAAGTGGAGAATGGATTTCGTGTGACCTACTTGTTGGGAGATTAATTCTCTCAAAGTTCTTCTAAGCCACTCTCGAAAGATGAAATTTGAAAGTTGCAAAAACTCTCCCGAGCTAGGTCAAAGCTTAAATATTGCGAAAAGACTATGCATGTGATAAAAGAGATGCTCAGAGAACTGCTTAGCAGCGAGCCAGATGGTAACCCGATGGCAGCAGTTCTAGTGCCAATAATAACCTGCAGAGACACTAAAATTCTGATGATAAAAAGGGGCAAGAATTTGACACGGAGCGCTGGACACATAGCATTCCCCGGAGGTATGATCGAAAGGGGAGAAAATGCAGTCGAAACTGCCTTGAGAGAGTTTGAAGAAGAGTTGGGAGTTAACAGAAGTAAAATTGACGTTATCGGTTTTTTAAAAACAAGGGAAGTGCTGGAGTACAGGATCAAGATTTGCCCTGTCGTAGGGGTGACGGATGAGAACAATTTTTCGCCAGACTCAAGAGAAGTCAGCAGGATTCTCATCGACAGATTGGAGAGAGTACTGACGTCAAGGAGGGTTGCAGATTGGGGCGCTAATTTCGAATGCATGGGAGAACTCGTTTGGGGAGCTTCTAGTAGGGTTTTAGATGATCTATATCTCCGCATAGTGCGGAAGTATGGTTCCATAAAAAGGTTTTTCAGCATTTTGAGGGGAAATTATGCTCGAAGGTATTAGGAAGTTTGATTTTAATGATTTCATCGAGAAGGTCAGACCGATAGTTGAGGATGTAAAAAAGAACGGAGACGAAGCAGTTATAAAATACGAAGAGCTTTTTGACGGTGTAAAACTCAAGAGGCTAAGAGTAAGGAAAACGGAGATAGAGAAGGCGTATGACATGATAGAAGACGAGCTTATAGATGCCCTAGAGATCGCAAAGGAGAACATAGAGAGATTTCATATGATAACCAGTGTAGAGAAGGAGATAAAGGTAAAGTTCGAGGACTGCATCATGGGGAAGATCTACGTTCCTCTGGAAAAAGTTGGTGCTTATATTCCAGGCGGAAAGGCAAGCTATCCCTCAACTGCCCTGATGATAGGCATACCAGCAAAGATGGCGGGAGTTGAAAGGCTTATAGCATGCACACCTCCAAATGCCAATGGAAGGGTAAACCCTCTAACCTTAGTTGCATGCGATATAGCCGGTTTTGACGAGATTTACAGCATAGGCGGCGCTCAAGCAATAGCTGCAATGGCTTACGGGACTGAAAGTGTTCCAAGAGTTGAGAAAATTGTGGGTCCAGGAAATGCATATGTGACTGCTGCCAAGGTACTCGTTTCAAGAGACGTTGCAATAGACATGCCCGCAGGACCCTCAGAAATAATGATAATAGCAGATGAGTCTGCAAATCCAGAATTCATAGCCTCCGATTGTTTAGCCCAGCTAGAACACGACGAAATGGCAGTCGCAGTTGTTCTTACCACATCTGAAAAATTGGCTGAAGAGGTCAGCAAAAAAGTTGAAAAAGCCAAGATAATTGTTGTTAAGAGCATTGAAGAGGCAATAAAAATTGCGAACGAATTCGCACCAGAGCATCTTTCTATCTTCTGCAAACACGCTGAAAAATATCTTGGAAAGATAAAGAATGCCGGAAGCGTTTTCCTCGGGGAATTTTCAGCCGTTGCCATGGGTGACTACGTTAGCGGAGCGAACCATGTTCTGCCAACAATGGGTTATGCAAAAATACTGAGCGGCCTGAGCGTTGAATCCTTCATGAAATCTTTCACATTTCAACAGCTCAGTCCTGAAACAATTAAGAGGATTGGAAAAATTGCAATTACCCTTGCAGAAGCTGAAGGTCTTAAAAAACATGCAGAAAGCATAAAAATAAGGCTGAATCACTCGAAAAATTCCTGAGCTATTTTTTCAATTTTCCTTTCCTCTTCGAGTTCCTTCTCCTTCTGAACTTCTCTTTCGAGCTTTTCTAAAGCTACATGCAGAGCAAATTCAATTCCCCAGCTTTCCCCTGTTGCCATAAAAAGTCCCCTGTCGCTCCAGACCTTCACTTTCGCCGTTATCAGCGGAAGGTTTCTGTAATGGATTCTCTGCTTTTTTAGGTAAACATAAACGTTGGTGTTCCCTAAATACTGGCTGTACTTTCTCAGGAATCTCTCTATATCCTTGAGAATGTTCTCCCTATCGAAATCGTCTATCTCAACATTCTGCAGAATAAATTGAACTGCCAATTCCTTCTTCTCTTGCAGCTTCAGATAGTACTCCAGTACATCTCTCTTCATCACTATACCTTCTGGAATCCCGTCTTTTTCCACTACAACGCTGGAGATCCTGTTTTCAGCCATTAGATCTATCACTTCCGCAACGCTGTCCATTGCCTTTACGCATATAGGCGGAGAGCTCATAATACTCTCGACCATTATCGAAAGGGTTTTTTCCTTTTCACCACTCACATCCCCCATTCTTGCTCTCTTCCTTGGAGAGATAACTCTGTCTATCACATCTTTACCTGTGAGAACGCCTATTACTTTACCGTTTTCGTCAACGACTATCACTCTGTCCGTTCCTGTTTTTTTCATTAACGATAAAGCCTTCGCAATCGTATCGAATCTCCTTACGGTAATGAAGTCGTCACTCATAACTTCCCTGACTTTTATTTTTTCAAAATTCGGTTTAATAAATTTTATGAAATCATTAATATAAATTACTCCGTTCTTTCCATTCAGCTTTACAAGCACAAAGGGGGTTGCATCCTCTACAAACCTCCTTGCAACCTTTTCAGCCGTGAGTTCCTTAAGATCTATGGCTCCCGTTCTGACGAGGAGGGATTTAACTTTGGTTTCGTGTGGATTCTTCAGAGCTCTCCCCCTTATCAAATCCTTCTCTCTGACAACCCCAACTATCTCCCCATCCTCTTCGACGAGTATCGCATGCGCTCTGTCTTTTCCCAGCTTCTCTATAAGTGGAAACAGTTTTGAAAGAGTCTCTTCGGCATTTATAACAAAATAGTCTTCCCTTATCAGGTCCTGCAGTTCCACAAAACCACCTAGAGATCATACTCCCAATTGCTAAAAAACCTTTGCTGAGCACAATACTTAAAGCAGAAGAGTGAAGAGGGGAATTAAAAAGTTGATCATCACAAGTAATAGAAATAATCTAATGTATCTGTCGCTCCTCTCACTAACCTTTTCGAATTTCCTTAACAAGCCTCCAAGCACTTTAACCGCAACCTTATTTTCTGAATAGGTAAAATCGCTTTTTTCAAGCTTTGCGGATTTGCATTTCTCTATTAAATTTTCTAGGATTCTGTAATCTTCCTCACATCCGCCTGCAGGCTTGTAAGACTCTTTAACCCTTATTCCGGTTTTTGAGTGATTGTCGGTAGAGCAGACAATTGCTTTAAATCCAATTTTGGCAAATTCTTCCTCAACCTTATTCCTAAAGATTAAATCAACGTTATTGGAATCGAAAACAACAATCGCAAATTTCTCTCCAAAATCGAGAAGAATTGCAGAAACATAACTCACAACGGATTCGCTTTCTGCATACATCTTCACAAAAGCAGACTTAGCCTCAACAAAATCCGTTTCGACTTCTTCTGCCTTTTTTACTAAATACCTGATTTCTTCAACCTCTTTTTCGCTCAGAGATTTGTAAAAGTTCGCGTTGTGACAGTCAACTACAAAGTTTCCGGATTCAAGCTCGAAATCGTCAATTCTCTTCTTTCCGCTAACAAATATAAGCCTCTTTTTATCAAATGGAAAGCAAAAGATTTTGAAATTATTTCCCTCTATTTCAAAAGGTCTCTTAGGCCTTAAATATTCCGCATCGCATTTTAATGCCTCCTTTATCTTTAAAACATCCTCCTCGCTCACGGGATCCTTTTCATGTGTTGTTGGAGAATGCAAGTATACTGAATTCGGGAAATCCAGGAAATTTACCAATTTCGCACCTCCGATGTTTCTAAATGGCCCAGGATGAAAATCGGTGGAAATAACCTTTGCATTCCCAATCCCGAGACATCTAACCTTGCCTTCAAAAACTTCAGAGTTCTCACTGAGCACGGATTCCACAAACCTTGGATCTTCTGTCAGCCAGAACTTTATAAAGCTCTCCACGTATTTTCTAAACCCGAAATCCCAGCCAAAGTCGAGATAAAGAAGGTAGGCGTAAAATAGAACGAATGAGACGACCAAAAACGGGATGGACCCGTAATCAAGAATTAAAAATGGAATTGAGGCCATGAGAGCCGAGTAAATCGCACCTCTCTCTGAACAAAAATGAATGACAGCCAAAAAAAGAAAGAATGATCCCGAAAAAGTCCCAAATAGCTTGTAAGAGAGAAAAGATAGGAAAGAGATCAGAGTTGTGAGAAATAGAGATCTTTTAGCATCGAATTTCAGTCCAAGAAATTTCCTAGATGCAGCTATCGTTAAAAGAAGAAGAGTTACGAGTATTATTATCTTATTTTCCAAAACGGAAAGAAGGATTGTTGTCAATAGAAAAATTCCAACAACAGTAACTTTTCCCGGTAAAACGAAAAGTTTTCTGTAAAGCTTTTCCGCATTCATAAAAATCTCATTATTTCATTCCAAATCGAATCAACTTTTTTCTTTACTTCTTCCGTCATCTCAACAGGTTCAGGCCATTCTCTAGTATAACCTTCTTCCTTCAGCTTTTTTGTCGCATCTATGCCAAGCTTTCCGGCGAGAGATTGGATATAAGCCGAATGGTCCAACGCATCTGTCGGTGAGGGAGGAAGGATAACCAAATCCCTTGCCGGGTCAAATCTCGTCGAGATTGCCCATATAACTTCGCCGAGGTTGTGTGGATTTATATCCTCATCCACTACAACGATTATCTTCGTGAGCGAGAGCATTCCAAGGCCCCAGAGAGAATACATTACCTTTTTTGCCTGACCAGGATACCTTTTCTTTATAGAGACGATCGCGAGACTGTGAAATCCGCCTTCAACTGGCAGGTTTATGTCCACAATTTCGGGATTCAAAAGCTGAATTACAGGCAGAAAAATCCTCTCGGTCGCCTTTCCTAACCAAGCGTCCTCCATCCATGGCTTTCCCACAACGGTTGCATGATAAACCGGATCCTCCCTATGGGTTATATTTGTTATTCTGAAAATGGGGTAGGGCTCCGGAGGAGTGTAATAGCCAGTGTGATCACCAAACGGTCCCTCCAACCTAAGTTCGTCAAGCTTAACGTAACCCTCCAGAACGATCTCAGCAGTTGCTGGAACTTCCAATTCTACCGTCTCGCATTCCACAAGTTCTATCCTCTCCCCCCTTAAAAAACCTGCAAATGCAAACTCGCTAATGCCCTTCGGTAGCGGGGCCGTTGCTGAGTATAGAATTACTGGATCAACTCCAATTGCTACTGCAACATCGAGCTTATCCATTCCACATTCCCTCGCCTTCAGCATGTTTTCCATTCCATGCTTGTGAATTTGCCAATGCATTCCAGTTGTTTTTCCATCAAAAACCTGCATCCTATAAACTCCAGCATTCAACTCCCCGCTTTCTGGATCTCTTGTTATAACTACGGGAAGCGTTATGAACCTCCCAGCATCTTTGGGCCAGCATTTTAGAATTGGAAACTTTTCCAAACTTTCGGATCTTTCTTCTTGACACGGTCCGCTTTTTACTCTTTTCGGACTAATTGCAAGCAGATCTTTGATAGAATCCAGGCTTCTTATAGCATCGAAAATTGAAGATGGTTTCTTTTTGAAAATTGAAAGAATTTTTCCCCTAATTTCATCAAAGCTCTTCACCCCTAGGGCCATAAGCATTCTTTTCTCTGTTCCAAAAGCGTTTATGAGTACCGGTATCGAGTATCCTTTAGGTTTTTCGAAAAGAAGCGCCTTTCCTCCCATTTTTGCAACTCTACTGGTGATTTCTGTTATCTCAAGAATTGGACTCACTTCGATTTTAATCCTTGCAAGTTCTCTTTCCCTTTCAAGTCTGTCTATGAAATCCCTGAGATCGCGGTAGGGCATAGATTAGTGTGGAGTTTAAAAATATAGCTTTCAAAGGAGGAAGTTTTTAAACTCCGTGGCAGAATTTTTAAATGAAAATCGCAGTCATTGGGGCAGGACTTACGGGGCTAAAATGCGCAATGGAGCTCAAGGAGTTCGCGAAAATTAAAGTTTTTGAAAAACTTTCAGTTGGAGGGCTTCTTTCAAGCTTCTGCAATGGCTATTGTATAGAAAAATTCTACCATCATGCCTTCAAATCCGACACGGAGCTGATTAAACTCATCGGAAAATTCGGACTGAAGTCAAAGCTCGTATGGAAAACGGTAAAAGTCGGAATCGCAAAAAACGGAAAAATTTATTCTCTCAGCACTCCTCTCGAAATACTAAAATATCCTTACATGAGCCTGATAGATAAGCTAAAACTAGCAATTTTTACTATAAAAAGTAGAAAGAGAGATTTCGAAAAATTTGATGAGTTCAATGCCATAGAATCGATAAGAAATGAGCTTGGCAGTAGTTTGCTTGAAAACTTTTTCATGCCAATGCTGAAAGCTAAGTTTGGCGAAAATGCTAGCGATGTCAGCTTTGCCTGGCTTTTGGCGAGGGTTGCGATAAGGAGTAACAGAAAGCTAAGAGGGGAGGAAATTGGATATTTAAGACATGGCTTTCATCAGCTTTTGGAAAAGATGTGTGAAGACATTGAAATAATAAATAAGGATGCTAAGATTAAGCTAGAGGGGAAATGGACAGTGAATGGAGAAGATTTCGATGCAATCGTTTTTACTGCCCCGCTACCGGAACTTGGAGATCTGAAAGATAAACTTGGAATACCCGAGATACGATATCAAAGCTCTATCTGTGCCCTAATATCCTTGAAAAAGAGCATATCTGACATCTATTGGCTAAACGTTGAGGGTGCATCATTTGGAGCTATTATTGAGCACACGAATTTCATGCCTTTTGAAGATTACGGAGAGCACCTCGTCTATCTCGCAAGCTATACAATGCCGGACAGCGAATTTTTTAGGGCAAGCGATTCAGAACTAGAAAAACTTTTTCTAAAAGATTTGGAAAAATTCGGTGTTAAAAGAGGAGATTTAAACTGGATAAAAATATTTAGGGCTAAGTTCAGCTCACCAATATATGAGAAGGGTTTTTTGAAAAAAATAACCCCTTACAGGGTTGCAAATGGGTTTTATATTGCTGGAATGACTTCCAGACCAAATTATCCGGAAAGGAGTATGAATGGCAGCTTACTCGCGGGAAAGGAGGTTGCAGAAATACTAAGAAAAGATTTTGGTTTAATCTAGAATTCATCGGGAGCTTACAATCTTTATCTCTTCATATAGTTCCTTGAGGGCTTCGAGGTAATCTACCTCCCCCCTTTCTATCGCATCCATCTTCTCCTCAAGGTTTCGGGTTCTGGCCTCCGATATGAACCTCTCATAGTTTTCAATCAGATACTCGTAAACCTTAATTCCCTCCTTAGTCGGAATCAGCTTTCCGTTCTTTTCAAATATGTAGCCTCTGGCGAACAGTTTGTCTAAAATGACAGAATAAGTTGAAGGTCTTCCAATCCCTCTTTCTTTCATCATCCTTATCAAATCGGCCTGAGAGAGAAGAGGAGACACAGGAACCTTTCTGATTTCAACTTTTGCTCTATGAATTCCCGGAGCTAAATCCTTCTTTACCCAAACGGACTTAAAAAGTTCATAGGCCCTTCCTTCCGCGCTTACAATTCTTTCCTCATCGAATGTCTTGCCAGCTACACTAATTCTGTATTTCTTAACACGAACTGTAAACTCCTTACACTGCGAGGCCATAAATCTCCGGAATATGAGATCATAAAGGGCAAAATGAGGCCATCTGAAGCCCTCAACAACCAATATGCCCTCATCTATCAGCCTTTCCAAAGTATTTCTGTCAACGGCTCTTGTGGGACGAATGCATTCATGAGCACCTTCAGAAAACCATTCTCTACCCTGAAAGTCGTCTTTAAGATATTCCCTCGCGATCGCCATACCAACCTCGCTTACTCTTGTAGAATCTGTTCTGTGATAAGTTATTAAACCGTTCTCAAAAAGCTCCTGAGCTATCTGCATCGTCTGCTTTGCGGACATTTTAAGAATCATGTTTGCATCGAATAAAAGGGAGTTTGTTGTATAGGGTGGAAAAGGTGTCCTCTTCTCAATCCTATCCTCCAACAATTCAATCTTCAATTCCAACTCTTTTTCTCCTGTTTCTAGCTCTAGAGATATTTCGTAATCGGGAAAAACTGCTATGCTCCTTTTCTTCCTGGAATCCCTATATCTCTCTATAATCCACCCGAGTGCAGGAGTTTGGGCCCTTCCGGCAGAGAGATTTTTCTTCCCGAAATGATTCTGCAACTTTTGGCTCAATTCAAACCCTATCCATCTATCCTCTATTCTCCTGACGATTTGAGCCTTAACCAAGTTTAGATTCGGAAGCTTAAGATTGTTAAGAGCCTCTAAAATTGCTCTTTTCGTGACTTCATGAAATTCCGCCCTCTTTATCTCACCGCAAAGCAAGCATCGAAGATCCCAGCCGATTTTTTCCCCTTCAGCATCTGGATCTGTACCCACAATTATAATTTCAGCTTCTTCAGCGACTTTTCTGAGACTTGAAATGATCCTGTACGAGTCCTCGTAAACTTCGCTTCTACATCTTGGACAAACACTCTCAGTGAATTGGTTTCCGCATTTTCTGCACCTCTTTATTGTAGTATAAATGGGTGTAAAACCCTCGACCCCGTGAAAACCGCGATTTGTCACCAGATCCGTAAGATGGCCGAGGGTAGAGGTTATTAAGAGGAGGTATTTTTCGGTAGGAACCTCATACACAGGAACAGAGTCCACCATTCTTATTCCGGGTCTTCCAAAAAACCTTGCTATCTGCTTAGCTTTCGTGGGACTTTCAACTATGAAGAGCGCCGGTCTTATCAGATCTAGCTCCCTTTTCTTCTTCCTGCTCTCTTCTATCTCCCTCTTAAGAAAATCTAGATCGATCTCGCTGATATCTCTGAAATTTATATCAAAGAATTTCGCTCTCTCAATAAAGGCATTCAAAAGCTGGTTATCACCTTCAAATAAAAAGCTGGCACCCTTAGTGAGCCCATTTACAGTCAATCTTGAAGTTCTTCCAGAAGCTTGTATATAGGTTCTAACGTCAGGAAAGATTATTTCTCCCTTTCTAACCACTGCATCCCTAACATTTGCCTCTCTTTCGCTCATAACTTCTTTCAGTGCTCCTCTTACCTCATCTGCAATCTTCTCTATGAACCTAAGCTTTGGGACATACTTCGCAATCCTTTCATCATCCTTGTAGAAATGTACTAGAATTCGAAGAACTGACGGGGAGACTTTTTCCAAGTCCTCAACTCTAACCCTATAAGCCGGACAACCTGTAAAAATCGCGAACTTAATCTTTTCGGGCAAATCAAGTCCCCTAACCAAGGCCCCGTAATGATGCGCCGTTCCTATTAAATGTTTCACTTCCCCTTTCAAAAAAGCTTCGAAGTCTTTTAAATTCTTTGAAGTGACAATACCCACTTTAAACTCCCTCAGTCTTTCCTTAAGCTCTTCGCATTCTTCCAAACTCCTAGCGTAGATTATCCCTCCATCCCCGAGTTTTTCAAGTAATTCCTCGATCGAAGTACCATTCGCGATAACGTCTTCGATGTTCCTGAGAAAGAATTGAGATGAGCCTAGGCTGAAGTTTAGATATCTTCTAAAGAGCTCAGCCTTCCTACCAACTTTGGCTGTAGCGGTTGAAACTACAAGAACGCTTTTCTTTTTTTCTAAATCCAAAAGCTTCAAAATTCTCTCGATGTTTCTCGAAGCTTTCAGTACCGAATCCACATCATCGACAAAGACGAAGTCGAACTTCAATCCCTCCAGCTTATCGAAGTTCTTTGCCAGGAATTGAGAGGTCGTTATCAGTATGTCGAAATTATGAAGGTTCTCAAAAAATCCCCCTCTCTCCACTTCAGAGTGGTAAAATCCAACTGAAAAATCCTTTACTTCATTCAGCCCTATTTCCATTCCAACTTTCCCTGCAAAATTTTTCAGAGTTTCCACTGCCTGCTTAACTAGGAGAGAGGTAGGGAATATCACATAACTCTTCTTTCTCTTTTTTGCCAAGAAAAGGGACATTGCAAGACCAAAAGAAGTTTTTCCAATACCAGTAGGGGCAACTAGGGAGAAACTCTCTCCCCTCAGTATCCTCTTAGCCCACATCCGCTGTATTTCCCTCAAAGGAGCGACGCATTTTTCGAAGAATTTTTCGAATTCCAGCTCGCTCTCCTCGCAAATCCTAGTCTTTTTGTTTAAGCAAATTCCCCTCTCTATCTCTTCAAAACTCAGATCTCCCCCGCAGACAGGGCAAAGGTTTTCGTAAATGAGCACATTGACAATGAATGGTGAGGAATAAATACCTTTTATTCCTCAATTTTTTGTGATCCTAATAGTCGGTGCGGGTCCGGCCGGGTCTATAACTGCCTATTTGCTCGGAAAAGAGAGGGAGGTGATTATAGCTGAAGAACATCAAAGCGCTGGATTTCCCGTTCAGTGTGCCGGACTCATAAGCAAGGAATGTGTTGAAGCCTACAAAAAATACTGCAATGTAAAAAAGGCTATTGAAAACAAAATAAAAAGTGCATTATTCTTTTCACCTTCGGGAAAATTCTTTGAAGCTAAGGGAGAGGCTTTTGTAGTAGAGAGAAAATTGCTCGATACGATGCTTCTGGAAAGGGCATCAGAATTTGCGGAAGTCTTCATGAAGCATAAAGTCAGATTTAGAGGTGCAAAAGCTGTGCTAGGCGATAGAGAACTAGATGCAGAATACATTATTGGTGCCGATGGCGTCAATTCAGAAGTGGCAAGATCCTTTGGATTCGAGAGACCTCCATTTTTTACTGCAGTTCAAATAGAGACAAGATTTGACGCAATGGATCCAAATTCGGTCGAAATATATCTGGGAAAAGACTACAGCGAATTTTTTGCATACTCAATACCGATAGGCGAAACTGCTAAAATCGGAGTGATAGCAAAAAGAAGTGCATTCCTTTATTTGAAAAAGCTCATCGAAAAACATCCTTCGGTATCAAAGAGGGTAAAGGGTGGCATTCTGGAATTAAACTCCGGAATGATTCCGGAAAAACTCGTGGATTTTGTAAAAGGCAAAGTTGCCCTTATTGGAGATTCTGCTGGGATGGTAAAACCATACTCTGGAGGTGGGCTTTTTTACTTGTTGTTAGCAGCTGAAAAGCTCTCAGAGAATTTTCCAAATCTGCAAGCATATAAAAAGGCTTTTCTGAAAGAAATCAGCAGAGAAATCAGGTTAGGTGAAAAAATAAGAAATATCTACTGGTTAAGCAACGAAGAAATTGAAAGAGTCGTTGACGCATTAAAAGAATTCGATTTCTCAGGTGTGCAAATGGATAGACCATCAAGTTTTTTGGGCAAATCTTTAGACATACTAGGGCTAATTTTGAGGCATCCGTACCTAATCCGAATCTTCATAAAAATTCTCAGAACTTCAAAGTTCTCGCAGAAACTATGATTGGATCCCATATCGGGGTCAGTGGAGGTGCATAAGCCAGATCGGAGAAGAAGACATCCCTTGTCTTGAAGCCAGCTTGTATCATTACCGCGAAGACATTAATTCTCATAGCAACTTCGCTTCCCACAGCCTGGGCACCGAGAATTCTGCCCTTTTCATCCGCGATTACCTTCAGAGTAATGTCTTTTCCCCCAGGATAGTAATGAACTCTTGTTTTTGCCTTTATCACAGTAGATCGGACTTCAAATCCCTCTGATCTAGCCATTTTTTCGCTTAAACCTGTCGAACCGATCTCAAGTTCAAAAAACTTCGTAAGCTGAGTCCCCACTACTCCAGGAAATTCCAAGCTACCTCCCGAAATGTTTACCCCTGCAACGTATCCCATTTTGTTTGCAGCCGGAGCTAGAGGAATCCAAACCTTTTTTCCAGTTACCATATGCTTCGTTTCCACGCAATCGCCTGCAGAATATACGTTCTCAACGCTTGTCTGCATCTTTTCGTCTACCCATATAGCCCCAGTTTCCCCCAGCTTGCAACCAAGCATCTTAGCAAGTTCAACGTTCGGTCTAATCCCAGTTGCAACTATAGCGAGGTCGCAATCATAGCTGTTTTTGTTTGTAACAACTCTCTCGACCTTATCTTTCCCCTCAAAGGCTTCGAGTTTCTCGCCAAGTCTCAAATCCACCTTTTTCTCCATCTCGGCCTTAACCAGATTTGCAATTTCCTTATCAAGATTTGGCAATGGCTGATCAAGAAATTCCACTACAGTAACCTTTTTACCCAAAGATGAAACTGCCTCTGCCATTTCAACACCAATATACCCTGCACCAACAATCACGATATTTTTAGCCTCATCAATGATTCTTTTCAGCTTTTCAGCATTTGCAGGATGACGAATTGTAACTATTCCGTCCAGCTCGCTGCCCTTAACATTTGGAATTTTTGGTAAAGCTCCAGTTGCTATCAGGAGTTTGTCCCACTCGTATTTACTTTCCCTACCATTCTGCCTTACCCTAAGAAATCCTTCACCGACTTCTATTACCTTTGCATTTATTCTAACATCTATCCCTCTCTCTTTTCTGAAAAATTCTGGTGGATAATACATCAAATGATCTGCCTTGCTTATGCCTTCGACGACGTACGGTATTCCACAGGGGGCATGGCTGACGAAATTTGTTTCTTCAAAAACTGTCACTTCCCAATCTGGCTTAATTGCTTTAATTCGCGAAGCTGCAGTCATGCCGGCGGCGCCGCCACCGATTATTACCACCTTCATAAAAAAATCTAATTTAAAACTATTATTTAAAATTTTCGGATCTTTGAACAAAATTCGAAGAGATATCAGCAATTAATTCCGTTTGAAAGTTCAAAACGGTTTGAAAGACGTACAGATATCTATTTTGATTTCGATACCTCTATTCCGACCTTCTATCTTCTTCGTTGTTTTTCTCGCTACTCCAAAAAAGGGTGAGCTGCTCCACGACTAAAGTCAGGAGCTTCCGGCGTTAAGAGAGGGCTTTACACCTTTCCCCCAATCTGCCGGTTCAAAGCCAAGCTCCTCATCCCGCAGATATATTAAACTGCGGGCTATGTTTATGCATCCGTTCGAATCTCGACAGCCTTATCCCTTGCTGTCTGGATTAAGGCTGTGTTCAGATTAAACAGCCTTTTTGCATCTTCATAGCATTTCATGCAAAAATTTCTTCGATTTGGAATTGCAACTCAGGTACCACTTTACAAGTTTGAAATACTCGCTGAGCGTTTTATTTAAAGCTAAGACTTTTGATCTATTCGGCCTGAATACCTTGCCTACAACACATATCTGGGCTTCCCTTTGCAAGGAAACATCCCCAAGACCTCTTCAACACAGAACTATTTAAACTTGCCCATTCATCCCAGAGCTAAAGCTCTGGGCACCCATTTTTATAATATTTTGCATGTCTATCCGGAACAACAACTTCGGAGTAGTCTTTATCATCCCTCCTCCAATAAAGGCCGCAATAACAACGACCGAAGTCCTTTATGTCTTCATCCGCATAAACACTGGGCAGATTATTAACTTGTCTATTTCTCTCTTCCCAGTAGGAAGCCTACAAGGACAAATTGCAATACCGTATTTTCTTTTATTTTCAATAAGCCCTTTAGCAAAGTCTTTCAAAAGTTCCCTATCTGGATTTAATTTCCAACCTTTCCTATTTGCAACCTTCTGGAATATCTCCAAATACTTTCCAACTTCAACTTCCATAAAATTCCAAATATTCCAATAATAATTAACCTTTGCAGTTTTTAACCACGATCCCTACTCCCTAAAAATTTTTAAAACTCAAAAAAATTTAGAACATGCTCCGAATAGTCAATCTTAGTGTTGAAGTTGATGGGAAAAGAATATTAAAAAACGTCAACTTATACATCAAAAAAGGCGAAACTTTCGCACTTTTTGGACCGAACGGAAGCGGAAAGTCTACACTACTTAATGCAATAATGGGAAATCCGGCATATAAGATAGTTGGGGGAAGAATAATATTCAAGAAAACAGATATCACCAATTTGCCCCCTGATGAAAGAGTTAAACTAGGGATAGGAATGGCCTTTCAGCATCCTCCAAAAATAAGCGGAGTAAAACTGATCGATGTGCTTAGATACTGTGCAAGGCTTTCCGGAAGAGAGAACATGATCGAGGAGTTTGCAAAAAAGCTCAAGATGACCGAACATTTGAGCAGATCTGTAAATATGGGTTTTTCCGGTGGAGAAGTGAAGAGAAGCGAAATTCTCCAGCTCATGTTGATGAATCCAGACTTCATCCTGCTTGACGAGCCGGACAGTGGAGTCGACTTAGAAAACATAGCGATAGTCGGTGAAGCGATAAGAGAGCTGCTTGAAAGAGATAAAGAGGAGAGAGAGAAATCCGGAATTATAATAACGCATCAGGGGCACATCCTTGACTACGTAAGTGCAGATTACGGTGTTATACTCTACAATGGGAAAGTCGCGTGTGTCGGCGATCCGAAGGATATTCTTAATCAAATTAGGAAAAACGGTTATGAGGGGTGTTTGACAAAATGTCTGAAGGACATGATCTAGAAGTCGATAGAGAAAAACTAAAAGAGGTGGGAATCGAACTAGATCCATCAAAACGATCTGGAACATTTCTGCAGAGAGACCAAGAAGTAAAAACATTCGCAACTTTCTTCGAAGGCTTGGAAGTTATGAGCATTAGGGATGCGATGAAAAAATATGAATGGGTAAAGGATTACTTCTGGAAGGTATTAAACAAAGAGCAGGATGAGTTCACGAGAGAAGCCGATTCAGAAGACGTAAACGGCTATTTTATAAGGGCTCTTCCTAATGCAAAGATAGAAATTCCTGTCGAAGCTTGCCTTTATTTACACAGAGTCAAGAAACAGAAAGTCCACAACATAATAATCGCCGAAGAAGGTTCTGAACTGAACATAATAACTGGTTGCACCTCGCATCCGTCCGCAATAGGCATGCATATAGGCGTTTCGGAATTCTTTGTCAAAAAAAATGCAAAGCTCACTTTTACGATGATTCACAGCTGGCATAACAACATAGAGGTAAGACCGAGAAGTGCTGCTATCGTCGAGGATGGTGCAACATTCATAAGCAATTACATCCTAATGAACCCCGTAAAGCTTGTGCAGGCCTATCCTACTGCCTACGTTCACAGAGATGCAAAGGCCATATTCAGCAGCGTAATAGTTGCACTAGAGGGTTCAACTGTTGACCTAGGTTCAAGGGCTATCCTCAGAGAAAAAGGAGCGGCTGCAGAGATAATCTCGAGAACAATAAGCAAGGGAGGGAGGATATTTGCAAGGGGACAGATAATAGGAGAGGCTGAAGAAGTAAAAGGCCATTTAGAGTGCAAAGGCTTGATTTTATCGGAAAAAGGTGAAATAACGGCAATTCCAGAACTCATTGCAAAAAAACCAAACCTAGAACTGAGTCACGAGGCAGCAATAGGAAAAATCGCAGAAGAGGAAATCTTCTACCTGATGTCGAGAGGCATGAGTAGAGATGAAGCTGTCTCAGCAATTGTAAGGGGTTTCATGGAGATAGAGATAAAGGGCCTACCTGAGGCTCTAAAAAGGGCGATAGACAAGGCAATTGAAGACATAAGGGGGGCCCTTTGAACGCTCTCATCGAGCTGAAGTGTAGCAGAGAAATTTTTATGGCTATAAAGCCCGAAGAAAGAAGCTCTTTAACTGACGCAAAGATTTATCAATCTGAGGATAAAGTTAGACTCGAAATAAAAGCTGACTCAATATCGGATTTAAGGGCAGCTCTAAATTCGTGGCTAAGACTAATAAAAATGTGTCAGGAAATAGAGGTGTTGATATGAGTGAGTTGCCTCCACAGGTTCAAAACCTGATCGCACAGCTCCAGCAGGTGCAACAGCAACTTCAGCTCGTAATAACTCAAAGAGCTCAAATAGAGGCAATGCTTGAAGAAACTAAACAGGCCCTCGAGGAACTTCAGAAGGTGGACGAGAATACACCGATATACAAAACCGTGGGAAGTATCCTTGTAAAGGAGAGCAAAGATAAAATTGTAAAAGAACTGACAGAAAAGGCAGAAAGTTATGATATAAGAATTAAAACGCTTGGAAGGCAAGAAGAGAGACTAAGGGAGAGATTTGCTGAATTACAAAAGAAAATCCAGACCCTAATAGGGCAGCAGGCTGGTTAAGCTCTTGTTTTTAATAATACCACGTAATGGTAAGGCAGATCCACAATTTTTAAAACATCAAAGTCGCAAAGAGATAATAAATCGTCTAGGGCTATTCTATCTTCAACAGGGGGCCCAAATTCTGAGGGTTCTTTCTTCCACTCTGCAACTAAAACGTAGCTTGCATTTCTAGCCCAGCAAAGGTATTCCTTGGGATTTTCCATCTCATGAAGAACGTTTGAAAAAACTACAAGATCTATTTTAAAATCCACTTCTGGCGGTTTTTCGGAAATTATTATCCCAACATTCGAAACTCCATTTTCTTTTAGCCTTTTACTAAGAATTTCCGCTATTTCATAGTTTATTTCGACCGCATACACCCTCTTAAACATCCTAGAAAGGGGAATCGTCAGGTAACCAGTACCAGCTCCGACATCGAAGGCAACCTCTTTTCTTATTTTTACCCCATCCAGAATTCCGAGGACTTTTTCAGGAGGAAAGAACTTTCTTCTCTCCGGAGAATCCAAAAGGTGGATATCTTCGGCATTAAACTTATGTGTCATATTGTGATTCGCTTAAGAAAAGATTAAAAGGTTTTGACAATTATTAATCAAAATCTAAAAAACAACAAAGCTTAAATATTATCAAACTGCCAAAAAGTTGACTCATCTGTTCAGGTGGTCTACATGGAGAGAGCAGAAATTCTCAAGCAGATTAAAGAGGCAGAGACAAAAGTTGAAGAGATGATTAAAAACGCAGAAGAGAACAAAAAGAAAGCCATAGCAAATGCAAAAACTGAGGCAAAGAAGATTTTAAGCGATGCAGAAGCTGAAGCTGCAAAGATAAAAAAAGAAATCCTCGAAAAAATCAAAGCGCAGATCGAAAAAGAAAAGGAGGAAATAAGAAGCAAGAAAACAAAAGAAATAGCTGATTTTGAAGCGAAGGGAAAAGCAAATATCGTTAAAGCTGTGGAATTTTTGTATAAAGAATTCTTAGGGATGATGGGGCATGCTTAAGCCAGAAAAAATGGTTAAGGTTGCGGTTGTAGGGGCCAAAGAAAAACTGGAAATGGCCTCAGAAATTCTATACAGGCTTAACATGCTCCACATCGAAACTGTTAGCGAGGACGAACACTTTAAGCTCGGATCTCCGTTTGAAAAAGCTGGACAGGCTTCCAGAGCGCTACTGCAGCTGAGAAGCTATATTTCCTATTTAAAACTGGATCCTTCAAAGATTTCAGTCAAGAGAAAATTCAAAAAAACTGAAATTGAAGAAAAACTCAGTAAAAAGCTCTCTGAATACCAAGAACAAATTGGATTGAGATTGGATGAAATAAAGAAAATAAACGATACTCTAAAGGCAATAGAGACGGAAATGGCGAATCTCGAACCACTGAAATTGCTCGAAATATCCCCGAAACTATTGAAAGGGTATAAGTCGATAAGGTGCTTTGTAGGTTTAATAAAAGCCGATCCAAGCGAAGAGCTAAAAAAGGTTACAAGTGATTTTGAGATTGTACTTAAGAAATACGAAGATGTCTACGTTACTGCAGTATTTGTAAGGGCAGAATATGGAGATGAATTCCTAAGGATTTTACAGGGCTACGGATTCAAAGAACTTCCAGTACCCGACGTTGAAATCGATGCAAGAATTTCTGAACTTGAAAAGAAAAAAGAGGAGCTATCTAAGAGGAAAGATCAGCTAGAAACCGAAATCGAAGATCTAAAAGTAAAAGAATCGGAGCTACTTTTAGCAATCGAGGAGTACCTTTCTTCAGAAGTTGAAAAGGCGGAGCTCCCGATAAAAGCTCTAATTTCTAAACACACCTTCGTACTCGTTGGCTATGTTCCCGCCAAGGAATTCGAGAAGTTCAAGAAAGAACTAGACAGTAGAGGATTTGTGGTTGAACAACTGAGCTTTGAGGAACATGAAATGCCTCCAACGAAGTTGAGCAATCCAGGATATACTAGGAATTTCGAAATACTGGCCAAAACATACGCAATACCAAGATACAAGGAAATAGATCCAACCTTTATAATGGCCATATTCTTCCCGGTGTTCTTCGGTCTAATGCTCGGAGATGTTGGTTACGGCCTGCTTATTCTGCTTACCGCACTATACTTGAAGAGAATATTCAAAACCGAGGGCTGGCAAAAGCTTCTGAACATAGGAATTATCAGCGGCATAACATCGATAATCTTCGGCTTCATATATGGCGAATTCTTTGGCCCATTCGTAATACCCGGCATAGAGCACCCACAGGAGATTCACTTTTTGGGCGACTTTCTGGCTTCTCTCTACACCTTCAATCACGGACATCCGCTCTTCGATAGAGTTGAAGAGTTCGGAGTGAAAGCGTTGTTGTTCATAGTTTTGATGATTGGCATGATAAAGATGCTCTGGGGCTTCTCCATGGGATTCTACAATGTCTATGTAGAGCATGGATTGAAGGAGGCCATCTATGAAAAAGGTTGCTGGATCCTAGGAGTTCTGGGCTTAGTTTGCATGATTCTCGGATTCTCGTACAACCTTGGAATTTTCACATCTTATCCGCCAACTGGATTTGGAAAGATTCTGCCAGAAAACCTATATGTCTTCGGAAGCACAGTAACAGAGGCAAGAGCAGTTCCATTACCGATTCCAGGCTTAGTAACAGGCTGGGAAGCTGGTCTGAATTACTTCTATCTAGCAGCTCTACCGCTGATTCTGATATGGCTTGTTATATTCCTAAAAGCAGAGATCCCAAAGATGGGAATATTTGGTACAATAATGGCGGTTGAACTTCTTACATGGTTAGGTCAGATAATCAGCTATGCCCGACTTCTGGCAATTGGACTTTCATCTGTTTACATAGCATTCGTAATAAACTACATCGGTCTAAAAATTGGCTTCGAGCCCGGTATAGCGATTCTTCCGGTTGCAATAGTAATAATGTTAATAGGACATGGAGTCAATTTCCTGCTGGGAATATTGGATCCAGGCTTGCAGTCATTGCGTTTGCACTACGTTGAGTTTTTTACGAAGTTTTTTGAAGGTGGTGGGAGAGAATATACGCCCTTTGGGCGGGTTAAGAAATTTATAGAGGAAGGGGGTGAATAGAATGGCTGAGGCGTTGATTAGTAGTGAAGCTTTCATTAAGGGTTGTGCGGCAATAGGGGCCGGATTGGCAGTCGGATTGGCAGGAATTGGTGCTGGTGTTGGTGAAAGTGGTATCGGTCCTGCTGCTGT
>JAAOZI010000021.1 GCA_011605865.1 Archaeoglobales archaeon | reverse complement strand
GGAGAACGGCTACAGACGGCTCAAGTGCCCTAGGTGTGGTTTGGAGGAAGATAGGGACAGGATAGCAGTCTTGAACATTGAGAAGAGGGCTTTAAGGTTGTTGGGCCTATCTGGGGGATCTCTGACCGCCCCGACTGCCCCGCAGATGACAGATGTATTCCCGAACAGATGCGGGGAACCGAACCGCCCTTTCAGGGCGGGGAGGAGGTCAGCTTGCAGATTCAGCTCCGGCGTTAACGTCTTGACTAAAGAGAATATCCACTGTTTTCGCTACAATGGGTTCGAACCTGAGTTTTGAAGCCCAGAATGCTGCGTAGAGGAAGAGTATTGCCATTGAGATTAGGAAGGGAGCCTCTGGGGACATTGAAAAGATTGCAGTTCCGATAATTTTTCCAATTCCGGCGGATATCTCCCATGAAACTCCTGCGATGGCTATAATTGAACCCTTCTGCTCCTGTCCGTTCGTGAAAATGTTCTCTAGAGATGAATCCGCAATGATCAAAGCCGAGTCGCCCAGCGCTACTAGGAAGACTGCGAGGGTAAAAACGGGCGTGATGCCGATTATTCCGTAGGTTATGGCCTGAATCACTGTGGATACCACATGGAGCTTGAGGCTTTCAATTTCGGTAACTATTTTTGCTGATAGAAGGGTTGCAAGCGAGGAGAAGAGCGAAGCAATTGCAACAAGCAGGGCTATCTCCTTTTCGGCATCGAACTTCATTGCTAGGTAATAATCGATATTCATGGCAGATATTCCCAGCGCTAGGCCGAGAACTGAGAAAACTAAACAAACCTCTTTTGTTGACATCCTTTTTTCAGTTTTTTCGATTCTCGCCGGCTTTAGAAGCCAGTAGTAGCCGAGAGCCGTTAGAGAAAGAATTGAAATCATCGGGCTGTATGCGTTTACAAGAACAGCTATCGCTCCAACGGAAGCTCCAAAGAAGTTCGCGGAATGCGCTAGTATGAGATTCCTTGTCCTGTCACTCGCAAGGTATAGGAGGGTTACGTAATGGGCACCAAGGTAGGCTCCAAAGATTAGAGTTGCGGGAATTATCATTGAATTCTCCAAGCATATGACTGCTAAACCCAGAAGCGCTAGGGATAGAACTGGAGCTCTGTGACCCCTGTCAAGAGACCTGCCCATACCTAAGTACCCCAAGATTGTAGAAATTGAGCTGAGGAGTGCCAGATAGCCGTATATTTCGGCGGTTCCGCTTTTCAGCATGGAGGGAACGTAGAGGGAGAGGAAGGTACCGGAGAGTATACCTAGGGTGAGTTCGATAACAAGAATCATATAAATCACCCCCAAATTCGGTTAAAAGCTATACTCTGTACTATACTATGATTTTCGGCTTAAATAATTTTCGCTCAACTTTTTTGAGATAGATTTTCATAGTCACTCAGGCATTTGCTGGTTTGTTTCAGAGACACAAAGATAGATTTAACCAAAAATATTTAAATTCATGGAGAGGGGGAAATTTATGCCCGATCGCGGTGTTCTTCTTGGCGGTTTAGTGGGATTCATCGCTCTGCTCTTTCTGGGCTGGATCCCGATTTTAGGCCCCCTAATTGCCGGTATCATAGCTGGAATCGTGGCAAAAGGCGCTGTTCGCGGCTTCATAGCAGGTCTTCTGGCAGGGGCTTTTGGGGGAATTTTGCTCGGAATTCTGGTTTTTCTCTTCGGTATAACTTTGGGAGGTCTCCTTGCGGGAATTCCAGGCCTTTTATTCGGTTTAATAGTCGGAGGCTCTCTGGGACTTGCGATAATCATCTTATCCCTTGTTTTCTCTTCTGTAACGGCGGTTGGCGGGTTAGTTGGGGGAATTTTAAGGAGATGAAGCGATTAAAAGAAAAGTTTTTGTATTTCCGGATCACTTAAATTATGGCAATAATATCAGCCATAGATCTGCAGAGATGGGAGAGAATTGCAAGGTTTTCGGTGGAGGAGGCAAAGTTGAGAAATGAGAAAGTCTACTTTTTGCACTGCGTTGAGGTTCCGAAGGTTGGTTCAATGGTTGCAGAAAAAGTACTTGAGGAGGAAGGAGAGAAAATGGGAAGAGAAATGCTTGCAAAATGCGCCGAATTGGCGAGGGAGAAAGGGGTTGAATTCGAAACTGTACTTTCCAAAGAAAAGAACGTGGCAAAGTTTATTCTTGATTTTGCGGATAAAGTCAATGCCTCAATTATAATTATTGGCACAACAAAGAAAACGAAGACGGGGAAGATATTGTTTGGAAGCGTAGCGCAGGATGTAATACTGAACAGCAAGCAGCCAGTTGTATGTCTGAAGTGAGGGACGCATTTGTTCTACTGGAAGCCAATCTAGAGCTTGTTCCGGAAGAATTGAAAAGACACCCTTCTATTGTTGCGGATGCAAAAAAAAGGAAAAAGAGACCCGAAGATATTTTGCTGGACGATTCAAAGCATCATCTTGCAATGAGAGAACTCGAGTTCAGGGAAAAAAGGGGAAGACCGGACATAGTTCATCAATGCCTCCTCCTTTTGCTGGATTCCCCCTTGAAGACCTTCGATGTCTACGTTCATACCGTTCGTGATTTGCTGATAAGGGTGGACAGGGAAACTAGATTGCCTAGAAATTACAACAGATTTGTAGGTCTTATGGAAGATCTTTTCAAGAAAAAAAAGATTGAAGCGAATGGAAAACTTCTGATCGAAATTCTAGAAAATGATTTCTCTGAAATTCTGGAAGGGAAAGAGGTCATTTTGATGAGTGAGAAGGGTGAAAAGTTCAGTAAGGACGTACTCAAAAAGAGGGTTGCAATATGCATTGGTGCGTTTGCTCATGGTGATTTTTTCGATAGCACCCTGAAGAAGTTGGGGAATTATAGGGCAATCAGTCTCGGAAGTCTGGGCTATACGAGCCTTTATGTTACGAGCAAGGTTCTTTGCGAGTATGAGAGAGTTCGAACTTCTGAAGATTGTTGAGGAAATCTTTGGCGATGAGAAAATCGACGTACCAGCTGGGAAACACGATGCGGGTTTTCTTAGATACGGCGATGAGTTTCTGGTTTTTACATGCGATACGGTTAATGAATTGTGCGACTTCCCTAGGTTCATGGAGCCCGAAGAGTACGGAAAGATGGCCGTTGCTGTAACGCTTTCCGATTTGGCTGGAAGCGGTGCAAAACCTCTGGTTTTTCTAAGTTCCATATCCCTCAGAGAGCCGGATGAGGGAATATTCAGGAAGATACTTCTCGGAATAAAGAGCTGGGCAGAAAAATTTGGGGTTAAGGTTGCTGGAGGGGATATAGATTTTTCTCCAGTTCTAACAATTTCGGGATTCGCGGTAGGAAGCGCTAGAAGAATTCTAACGAGAGAGGGGGCAAAGATAGGTGACAAGGTTTACCTAACCGGAGCGCTTGGAAAGGCTCAGCTGTGTCTCGAAATGCTCGAAAAGGGGTTTAGAAGAGATGAATTGCCTTATGCTCAAAAGCTTTACACGCCTGAGCCGAGAATTCGTGAGGGTCTGTTAATCTCGGAATATGCAAGCGCTTTAACGGACATAAGTGACAGCCTCGCAGTTTCGGCGCATTTGATCTCTAAAGCCAGCAGAGTTAAAATAGTAATAGAGAGAGATAAGCTTGACTTGAGTTATTTGACGGAATTTGTAGGTGAAGAGAAAGCAATTGAACTTTTTCTTTATGGAGGCGGTGATTACGAGCTCCTTTTTACAGCTGAAAGCAGCGATATTGGTTTGGAGATAGGAAGAGTTGAAGAAGGATCCGGGGTTTATTTGGACCGGACTATCGTCCCCTTTAGGGGGTACTCCCATTTTTAGCCTTTTGAATTTTCAGATGAGCAAGTAGAGAAACCTTGCTTTGTGTTAGATTAAATTCTGTTTCAAAAATGAATTTACGAACGAAAAATTATAATTTACAAAGAAAATTTTATTTTTTGCATTTCAAAAGGAGGTTTGGTGATGATATGGAAGATATGCAGAAATTTATGAGCCTCTTCGGAAATGAAGAATTTCTGAAAAAGCTGAAATCTGTTTTGGAGCCGAGTAATGGGGAGATTGAAAAACTGAAAAAGGAACTTGAAGAAAAAGAAAAAGAGCTCGAAAAAGCAAAGAAATTCCTCGAGCAACTCTTCAGGAGCATTCCGAAGCCGGTTTTCATTTACTTCGTAGACAAGAATGGAAGGATAAAATACGTAAATAACTATGCGCTTGAATTCTACGGAAAATCCGCAGAGGAAGTAATAGGCTTCAGACCCTCGGAAATCTTTAGGGATCCAACTGGAAAAAGAACCTTGGCAGAAGCCGGAATGAAGACAATGATAGAAACCGCCCTCGAAAATGGCGGGTTAAAAGTTGAAGGCATTGAGACAAGCATAAATACAGACAAAGGCGTCTTTCACATACTAACATCCTGCGCTCCTGTGCGGCTTAATGGAGATCTGGAGGGAATGGTTGGATTTTTTGTTGACGTGACGCCGATAAAGAAAAAGGAGGAGGAAGCAAAGGGAGCATATGCTCTTCTGGGAGAGATCTTCAAAAACATGCCTGGATATGTCATCTTCGTTGGTGACGATGGATTGATAAAGTACGCAAACCAGAATGTGGCAAAGCTTGCGGGATTTGGAAGTGTTGAGGAGATATTAGGCAAAAAGCCCACTGATGTTGCAGTTGTGGAAAAGAGCTACAGAGAAAACGCAAAGAAACTGGTAGAGGGAATTAAGAAAAGGGAAAAAGTTGAAAATATTGAGATAAAGCTAGTCTCGGATGTATTGGAGTTCTTCGCATCTGCATCAATTTATCCAGTCACCGTTGACGGAAAGTTTGTCGGTTACATTGAGGTTTTCAATGACATTACGCCGATGAAGGAAAAAGAAGAAGAACTGAAGGAAATTATAGACAGCCTTCCAACTGCAGCGTTTTTCATCGATGCGAAACACAAGGTCGTTTACTGGAACAAGGCATGCGAGGCCTTAACAGGTGTGAGAGCTGAGGAGGTTGTTGGCACCGATAATGCCTGGATGGCATTCTACAAGGAAAAGAGACCGGTTCTTGCAGACCTAGTAATTGACAATCCAAAGGATGCGGAAAAATATTACAAGACCGTTTCAAGATCCAAAATACTCGAAAATGCCTATGTAGTCGAAACGGAGCTCGTTTTCCCAAGAAGCGGAAGAAAGGCATATGTAAGGGCAACTGCAAGGCCCGTATATGTTGGCGACAATCTCTTGGGGGTTATAGAGACAATTGAGGACCTGACAGAACTCAAACAGAAGGAAAGAGAAATAGAAGAAATGCTCTCCTACACAGGAAAGTGCCTCACGATACTCAGCGATGGAATAAAGAGGCTTGAGCTCGGAGAACTTAAGACAAGAATACAGAAACTGAAGGACGATGAATTTGGGGAAGCTTTCGACGCTTTTAACGAGTTCGCGGAAAGACTTGAAAAAATCGCTAGAACAATAGTAGAGGGAATGGAAGAAACCATAAAAAGATTGAAGGAGTCGAGTGAAGCTGTAAACCAGTTAAATTCGGGAATGGAACAGATAAGCAGTGCCTCCCAGCAAATAGCTACCGGCAGTGAGAACTTATCTAGACTTGCGAATACTTCCCTTGCAGACGTGAAATCTGCTGAGCAGCTTTTCAGGGAGCTAGACAGAATTGCAAACGAGATGACTGTGAAGGCAGGAAATGCAGTTAAAAGAGCAAATGAGGCAAGCGAAACTGGAGAGAAGAGTCTTGAAAGACTCTCGACAATTGTATCTGAAATTGAGAAAACTGCAAAAATTGTAGAAGCTCTTGAAGCTGCGGTGAGGAGTATAGGAAAGGTAACGGAAAGAATAAAGTCGATAGCTGATCAGACAAATCTCTTGGCCCTTAACGCTGCAATCGAGGCGGCAAGGGCGGGCGAACACGGTAGAGGCTTTGCAGTGGTTGCTGACGAGGTAAGAAAGCTCGCCGAAGAGAGCAGGAAGAGTACTGAAGAAATAGCGGAGATCGTTAGAAGCGTTCAGGATGAGACGAAGAAAGTAATAGATGCGATTCTGAAAGTCAAATCCACTTCGGAAATTGGAAGCAAAGACATAGAAATTGCCCTCAACAAAGCGAGAGATATAGCGGTTCTGATCAATTCTATGGGCGAGATGATCGGTCTTTTAGCGACGAAGGCGAAGGAAGGAGTCTCTAGGATCGAGCAAATTGCGAAGAGTTTCGAAGAAGTTGCATCTACTGCTGAGGAGAATGCTGCCAGTTCCGAGGAGACTTCTGCTGCAATAGAAGAGCAAACTGCAGCTGTCCAGCAGGTGAGCACGAGCATTGAAAGGATAAACGCCATTGCAAACGAAACGCTGAAGGCAATCAGAGAGAGCTTCAAATTCTAATTTTTTCCTTGAGGTGACCTGATGCAGACTATGAAGGGCGAAACCGTTCAGGTTATCGTTTTCAGACTTGGAGAAGAGCGCTACGGTGTAGACATTTCCCAGGTTCGCGAGATAATCAGGCCTTCACAGATCACGAGGATTCCAAATGCCCCGGATTTTGTTGAGGGCGTCATTAATCTCAGGGGGCAAATTACGACAATAGTGAACCTCAGAAAACGATTTGGAATGCCTCCCAAGCCAATAGACAACGATACCCGCATAATAGTCGTTGAGCACAACAATGCGATCATTGGTATGATGGTGGATACAGTTAATGAGGTGAAGTATCTGCCACAGAGGGACATAGAGGCTTTGCCGAGCATAATCACTGCGAGGGAGGAAGCAAGGTTTTTGAAAGGCGTTGGAAAGCTTCCAGACGGATTGTTGATACTTATCGACCTTAACAAAGTTCTGAACGAGGGAGAAGTGGAAGGAATACGATAGTATGCCTGAAACGAGGCTTTTAGCGGAAATATTTGACAAGGAATGGAGAAAGGTGGAAGTCCTAATTGGAGAAAAAAATATGACGATAGGAAAGGAGGTTGTAGAATTCAAGGCAATTTCCGATTTGGAGCTAACCCAATGCGCGGGCAGGGAGTGTATAAGAATAAAGGCCGGCAGAGAGATATATCTAAACTTTGGCGAAAAACAGAGAAGTGTTTTGAAGTTTCTTGCATTCAACATGAAATCGGATAAGTTTGCAGTTTACTTTTTATCCCCAGCTCTTCGAGGTGGTGTTCTCGTTTCGGATTCAAAGTGGGATAAGGGATATTTCAGCATAACTGAGTCTGCTGTATGGTTTTTATCACCAGAAAGACAGATAAAGATACCTTTCAGCTCTCTTGGTTCCGTAAGCAAGGACAAGAGAACTGTGGGCGATAAGCAGAGACTGGTTCTCTCAATTACACATATGGAGGGAAAAGAAGTCGTGACCAGCTTTATATTATGCCCTGAGACAACCCTTGAGCTTTTGCAGGAGTACTTGAAGAGAATTTTGGAGCAACAGAAACCAAAGGAGAAACTTTCTGAGCTTGAGGAGCAGATACTGACAATGGTTTATACGGGACTCGACTCTGTAAATATTGAGTCAATTTTAGGAATTTCTACGGATGAACTGAACAGGATATACGAAAAATTCGTCTCTCTTGGAATTGCAAGGGTTGTTAAGGTGAGGAAGGAAATAGAGCTGACACCAAAAGGAGTTGCAATTGTTAGTGAAAGTGCAAAGAAGTTAGGAGGTGGTAAAGGTGGTTAGAGTTTTGATAGTTGATGACACGGCTTTTATGAGAAAGCTGTTGAAAAACATTCTATTTTCCGCCGGTTTTGACATAGCCGGCGAGGCCGAAAACGGAAAACAGGCAGTTGAACTTTACAAACAGCTCAAACCCGATTTGGTAACGATGGATATAGTTATGCCGGAAATGAACGGCATAGAAGCTCTGAAGGAGATAAAGAAGATCGATCCAAGTGCAAAGGTTGTGATGTGCACCGCAGTGGGGCAGGAGCAGATGGTCAAGATGGCCATAAAGCTCGGGGCTAAGGGGTATATAGTCAAGCCTTTTCAGGCGCCGAAGGTGATAGAGGAACTCAAAAAAGTGGCAAGGGTATGAAGGTGCTTGTAGTGGACGATTCAGCCTTAATAAGGTTGAGAGTGTCGGAAATTCTCAGAAATGCCGGATTCGAGGTTTTTACGGCGAAAGATGGATTAGATGCGCTGGAAAAAGTGGCAAAATTTGACCCGGATGTCATAACGCTCGATGTGAACATGCCCAATATGGACGGTCTGAGAATGCTTGAGAGGCTGATGAAAGAGAAACCAAAACCGGTGATAATGCTGAGCTCTTTAACGCATGAAGGCGCAAGAGAAACTATCGAAGCTCTACGTCTTGGAGCGCTGGATTTCATTCCGAAGCCAAGCGGCGGGATTGAGGAGATAGCAGATGAGCTTATACGCAAGATAACAATGGTAGTTAAAGTAAACCCCAACATCATAAGATTGCAGAATCTTAGAAGGCTGAAGGGAGAAGTTGTCAGGAGGAACTGGAAGGCAAACGGTGTATGTGTAATAGTTGGCTCATCCACCGGAGGACCTTCTGCACTTGAGCATGTTATTCCGAGACTTCCGGAAGATTTTCCTGCTCCTGTTTTCATCGTTCAGCACATGCCGCCGAACTTCACCAAACAGCTTGCAGACAGACTGAACGAAATTTCCGAGATCGAGGTAAAGGAGGCAGAGGACAACGAGAGGGTAAGGAATGGCGTTGCATACATAGCTCCGGGGGGTATGCACATGAAACTCAGGAGAGCCCTCAGCGTTGTTAGAATAAAGGTTTTTGATGGATTGCCCGTGAACAACGTGAAACCCTCCGTTGATGTGACTGCAGACTCCGTGGCCCAAGTTTATGGCAGCAAAGCTGTCGGGGTTATTTTGACTGGGATGGGTGAAGACGGGGCTAGGGGGATGAAAAAGATCCACGATTTAGGTGGCAAAGTGATTGCATGCAGCGAGGACACTTGTGTTGTTTTTGGAATGCCTAAGGCTGCTATCGAAATAGGAGCAGTTGACAGCATAAAACCTCTCTATGAAATAGCAGAGGAGATAGCAAGATTTGTGGAGGAGGTAGGATGAGCGATTACAGAACGGAATTTCTACAG
This sequence comes from Archaeoglobales archaeon, assembly GCA_011605865.1. Taxonomy (GTDB): domain Archaea; phylum Halobacteriota; class Archaeoglobi; order Archaeoglobales; family Archaeoglobaceae; genus WYZ-LMO2. Next base: position 36,529 of record JAAOZI010000021.1, on the reverse strand, counting down.
GAGGCAAGGGAATACGTTGAAATTATGAACCAGTGCTTTCTTAGACTTGAAAAGGGAGAAAAGTCCGCTATAGATGAAATATTCCGGGCTGTGCACACGATAAAGGGGATGGCTGGTTTCATGGGGTATAAGAACCTTGAGAACTTTTGCCACAAGCTCGAAAGCGTTCTGGATGATTTGAAGGAAAGGGATGTGAGGGAAGAGATTGTAGACGCTCTTCTGGCATGTGCTGATAAGATATCGGAAATTCTCGACAAAATAGAATCGGAAAACTGTGATGAAGCAGATTGCCAGGGGCTGATTGAGAAAATCACTGAAATGGATGGGAAAGCTGAAAAATTTACGCAGAATGTGAATCTCAAGATTAAAATAAAAATTTGTGAAGACTGCCAGATGAAAGGCGTTCGAAATCTCCTGATTCTCGAAACGCTGCGTAGCGTTTGCAAAATAAAAGCTACTGAACCTGAAGAGGAGAAGATCGAAGAAGGTTGCGAATCTTTTACCATTTACGCTGAAGGGGATCCAAAATTGGTTGAAGAGGCGCTGGAGGGAATCTCTGAGATAGAAAAATTTACTGTGAATGAGGTCGTTCCTGAAGCGAAGCCTGGGGAGGATAAAGTTGAGGAAAGGAAGGAAATTAAAAAGTCAGAGGCTGTGAGGGTTGACGTTAGGGTTCTCGATGCTATAATGAACTTAATCGGTGAGCTCGTTATTGCTAGAGGCAGACTTTTGCAAATCGCCTCCAAGCACAGAATCCAGGAGCTTAGCGAGGTTATAAACGTGATGGACAAGTCCATTACGAGCTTACAGGATGAAGTTATGAAGCTCAGAATGGTTAAGGTTGAAAATGTATTTAACAAATTCCCGAGAATGGTCAGAGATCTTTCAAGGAAGCTTGGAAAGAAGATCGACTTCACGATGGACGGTTTGGATACAGAGTTGGACAGAACCGTTTTGGATGAGATGAGCGATGCGATAATGCATTTGCTCAGAAATGCCGTAGATCATGGCATTGAAAGTCCCGAAGAAAGGCTGGCGGCCGGAAAGTGTGAAGTTGGAAAAATAAGGCTTTCCGCTAGGAGAGAAAGGAACAACGTTATTATAGAAATAGAAGATGACGGCAGAGGGCTAGATATTGAGAAAATAAAAAAGAAGGCAATAGAAAAGGGACTAATTTCAGAGAACAGCAAGCTGAGCGATGAAGAGATTAAGATGCTGATTTTTGTGCCCGGTTTTTCAACTAAAGACGTGCCCACCGAGATTTCCGGGAGGGGCGTGGGAATGGACGTTGTAAAAACGACCGTTGAAAGACTTGGCGGAAGTCTGAAAATTATATCCGAAAAGGGAAAAGGAACGAAGATTAGGATAGTCCTTCCTCCAACTGTAGCAATCATAAAGTCGCTTCTTGTAAGAATCGATGGTCAAACTTATGCGGTTCCAATTTCAAATGTTATCGAGGCAGTTTATGTTGATTCTGGAAATTATAGAAAGATACATGGGAATCCTTTTCTTCTTGTTCGTGGAAATCTAATTCCCGCTTTTAGACTTTCCGAGATATTTGGTTGCGGTAACGGAAATGAAAATGGAGTTGGCATAATAGTCGAAAGGGAAGGAGAAAAAGTAGCTCTCGTTGTAGATGCAATCGTTGATCAGCAGGAGATAGTTGTCAAACCCCTCACGGGGCTTTTGTCGAAGGTTAGAGGTTTCAGCGGGGTAACTATATTGGGTGATGGGACAGTTGCGCCCATTATAGATGTGGCAAGTCTTTTGGGAGGTGAGAAGTTTGGTTGAAATAAAATTTAACGCCGAACAGATGGATGCGCTAAAGGAACTCGGGAATATAGGCGTGGCACATGCGGCAACGTCTCTTTCAACTATGCTCGGAAAATTGATCGAAATGAGCGTTCCAAGTGTTAAATTGGCAGAAATCTCCAAAATTCATGAATTTTTTGACGAAAAACCGGTTACCGGTGTTGTTACAGCACTTGAAGACATGGAAAATGGTAGAAGCGGCTATCTTTTTATCGCTTTTCCGAATTCGGATAGACTGGTGAAACTTCTTACGAGCGATCAATCTCTCCAGGATTCAACGCTCATGGAAGTGGGGAATATACTCTCATCCTCCTTCTGCAATGCTATTGCAGAAATGCTTGGAATAATGCTGATTCCAAGTCCACCGAGTTTTGCAAGCGATCTGATTATTGCAATAGTTGAGGCAATAGTTGCCCAGATTGCGGATAAGGGTGATTACGTGATAATCTTCGAAACGGAGTTGAGGGAAAAAGAGGAGGCAATAGAAATCTTGGTTACGCTGATACCGGATGATAATTTTCTGGGTTATGTAATGAAAATGATGGGTATGCTGGGATAGCATGGAGATCGTGGTTGGGATAGGGGAAGCGAAAATTGCAGCATCGGGAATTCTGAAAACAATAGGCCTAGGATCGTGTGTAGGGATTGCCATATATGATGTAAAGCGTAAAATTGGTGGTTTGGCTCATGCGATGCTTCCAAAATCAAATGGTGTTAAAAATGCAAAATTCGTTGATTCAGCGGTCGATATACTGGTAGAGGGCATCGCATCGATGGGAGGAAGCAAGGCGAATATGGTAGCGAAGATAGCGGGAGGTGCACAGGTTTTCAAGCATTTGTCACTTGAAAACCTTCGAATAGGCGACAGGAATGTTGAAGCTGTAAAGAAAGCCTTGGAAAATCACAGGATAAGAATAATTTCAGAGGATACCGGCGGGAGTTTGGGTAGAACCGTTTATTTCTACTTGAGTGATGGAAGAATGCTCGTGAAGTACAGCAACGGTGATGTACTCTGGATCTGACGGTGAAATCCATCGTCAACTATGTAATGAAAAAAAGTGGATTAAGACTCGATATGTACCGGGAGAGCTTCCTGAGGCGAAGACTCGAGCTAAGGATGCGGACTCTAGGATTCAGAAACCTTTCAGAGTATTTCTGCTACCTCAGGAGCAATGAGGGGGAAATTGCGGAACTAATAAATGCAATAGCGATCAACGTTACCGAATTTATGCGCGATGTAACACCCTTCAGGTTCTTCATGGAAAAAATTTTGCCAGAAATATCCGAAAAGAGGGTTTTAAGATTCTGGAGCGCGGGATGTGCTTATGGAGAAGAGGCTTATAGCATTGCGATTTGCTCTCTAGAAGCAACGGAATGCAATTTCACCGTTTATGCGACCGACATCGATGATGAATGCTTAAAAAGGGCATTAATGGGTATTTATTCTGAATCACAGCTCAGAAATCTGAGTGAGGAAATGAAAAGAAAGTATTTTGAAAGAATTGGAAACAAATTAAAGGTTAAGGACTTCGTTAAGAAGCATGTGAGGTTTAGAAAACATGATCTTACATCTCAGGAACCAGTAACGAGATTTCTGGATGCGATTTTTTGCAGAAATGTGCTGATATATTTCACTGAAGAGCAAAAAACCAAAGTTATCAGGGATTTTTACGAGGCACTTGTGGATGGAGGTTATTTGATTGTAGGGAAAAGCGAAACTATTCCCAAGCTCGGATTTGATTGTATCAGCCTTTCGGAGAAGATTTACAAGCGAAAGCCTCGCCACCCCGACTGCCCCACAGATGACAGATGTAACTCCGAACAGATGCGGGGAACCTCTCGCCTTTCAGGGTGGGGAGGAGGTCAGAAAAAAAGATAAATAAGAAATGATTTTGAAAAGGGCAAGATAGCTTGCCAATTAATTTTTTCTTATTTAGAATGGCGAAAGATTTATAAGCTATATTTTAAAAATAATAAATCCCGGTAATGCTTTCCATGCCAAAAGAACTCGATCGTGGATTAAATCCTTGAAAAGGATATTTAAGGGAAAACTCGCTCTTTAGAGAGGGGAGATAAAGTGCTCGCGCAAAGGGTCTTTAGAAATGTCATCTACAACAGTTCATCGACGCTGGTGGCAAGTTTAACTGGGTTGATTGTTGTTATTTTTCTCGCGAGAGCCTTGAAGCCCGAACTTTTTGGAATATATTCCCTCTCTTTATCTCTGATTTACCTTTTCTCTATTCTGGCAGATCTTGGGATAAACGCCGCCGCTACCAGATATATAGCAGATGCCGTATCCAAAGAAAATGAGAATCTCGCTGGAAGCTATTCAAAATTTTTGTTAAAAACCAAGATTTTGTTATCCGTCTCTGTTGCTTTGCTCGCTTTTTCTGTTTCAGGTGCAATTTCGGATTTTTTTGAAAAACCTCTTGCAACTCCGCTTCAACTTCTTTCCCTCTTTCTATTCTTTTCCTCCATTTCAAGTTTGTTGAATTCCATGGCAAATGCTCTAAACGATTTCAGAATAAACCTGCTGAACAGCATGGTCTCTGGTCTTTCTAAACTCCTCCTCACTTTTTTGCTAGTCAGCGTCGGATTATCCCTTTATGGAGCAATTCTAGCACTGGTAATTTCTTCTCTAATTTCTCTTCTTTTCAGCTTCAGCTATGTTAGAAAATTCGATTTCTTGTTTCATGGCGAGGAAAGCTTTCGGAAGTCGAGAGTATTCAGATTCATAGTCTTCACGGCAATTCTTTCTTTGACATGGCTCATTTTTGCCAATGTTGATGTGGTCATGATAGGATATTTCCTGCCTTCTGAGGAGGTTGCATATTACAGGGCTGCCTTCAGCATAGTTTCTGCGGTAATCGGATTGGTATCTTTTCCAGCAGTTTTTCTACCCGTTTTTGTAAAACTTGAAAGGGAAGATTTGAATCTGGCCTTTCACAGAGCATTCAAGTATTCTTCGGCCCTCTGCATACCTTCAGCATTCGGGCTTGCGATGATTTCAAAGGAACTTCTCCTTTTTGCTTACGGGAGCGATTATGCTGGGGGGCTAAATGCTATGAGGATACTTTCCTTCTTGCTTTTATCTCCGATTTTCGGAATATATGGTAGCATCTTCAGCAGCAAGGAAAAGCCCGAGCTGAATTTTTATCCGCTTGCCGTTTCGATGGTAATCAATGTTTTCTTGAACTGGATTCTCATTCCCGTTTATGGCATAGAAGGCGCGGCTGTTGCAACTGTTTTTTCAAATGGAATTTACTGGTCAATGTTGGTGGTAATCTGTGCTAAGGTATTACGCATATCTCCAAAGCTGGAGCACATAGCAAAGCCAACCATTTCTGCAATTCTCATGGCAATAATCGGATCGAACCTTCACCCCCTGTTGGTCATTCCTGTTTGCGTTTTTGTTTATTCTGCAATAATGCTACTTATAAAGGGGATAACAGCTGAAGACATCAGCTTCATAAGGAAGGTTGCGAAGATAAAAGCATGAAGGAAGCTAGACTTTACAGAAAGCTCAGAGATTGCGTTGTTTGTCAGCTATGTTATAGATTCTGCAGAATCAAAGAGGGCGAGAAAGGCTTCTGCAAGGTTAGGGTATGCAAAGATGGGAAACTATACAGTCTAACGTATGGAAAGCTCAGCGCCCTTGAAAGCAGGCCGATAGAAATAAAACCATTCTACCACTTCAAACCCGGGAGTACGAGCATGACCTTTTCAACTTATTCCTGCAATTTTGTTTGCCCTTGGTGCCAGAATTGGAGGCTATCAAGAGCCATGCCTAATGGAATGCATTTCAGGCCTGAGGAAGTAGTTGAAAGGGCAATTCTCTGCGGGGATATAAGCACGTGTGCGAGTTTGAATGAGCCAACGTTGCTCTTCGAATTTCTGCTCGACGTTTTCAGAATTGCAAAAGAGAGGGGATTGATGAACACCATGGTTTCAAACGGGTATATGAGCGTTTTAGCCCTAAAAGAGCTTAGAAAAGCCGGACTTGACGCTCTCAAGGTCGATATAAAGGGGGGAAAGAAAACGTACGAAATGCTGGATGCCAAGGATCTTGCATGGAAGACAGCCAGAGAAGCATTGAGGTTGGGGATCCATGTGGAAATAGTCAATTTGGTTGTTACTGGGATAAACGAGGATCAAATTGAGGAAGTTGTTGAAAAGCATCTTAAATTCCTTGGCAGCGAGGTTCCCATACACTTCACGAGGTACTTTCCCGCATTCATGTATCGCAGGGAACCGACAAAAGTCGAAATCCTAGAAAAAGCGGTGAAAATTGCTAGGAATAGTGGGATAAGCTATGCATACGTGGGAAACGTTCCCGGACACAGGTTTGAAAACACCTACTGCCCGAATTGCGGTGAGATGCTGATAAGAAGGTATTCGTATAGCGTCCTTGAAAACAGAATTAGAGAAGGAAAATGCTTCAATTGCGGTAGGGAGATTTATGGAATCTGGTGAAATCCCAATGTAGTTTTAACGAATTCCACTATTTCTTTTGTCAACTCTACTTCTTTCACTGCTTTTTTCGTATAAATCCTTGCGGGAATGCTGTCTGGAATGCTGTTTGGATATCTTGTTGTGACATAGTGCGCATCAAGTATTGCCCATCTTTTCACTCTCTCACTGAATTCTGCATTGTATTTAGAACGAAGATTGCATAGTCTCTCTATTGAATTGCCGAGAACTATTTCTTCTCCTTTTGCATATAGAAATGCTTTTAGGGCTTTTTCACCAACCTGCTGCGCTAAAAAACATGCTATATGATATCCACCTCTTTCCGCGAGATCTCTGGCCCATTTGAGATCTTCAAGAGCTTGTTCCAGCCATCTTCTGCCCTCATCAATCGGATTTCTCATAGAGCACTATCTCCTTTTCAAGTGCCCTTTTCATGAAAAGGGGATTCCTTCATTTTCTCGAACCCTCCTGGAGTATAGCAGACGATATCTGCATATACAGGAAGCGATAGTGTCGAGTAAATTTCTTTTGTTCTTTCAACAAAGTCTTTGTCGCTTTTCAACAATTAAAATATCTAGATCGCTAAAAAGGTCCGCTCTTTGCGGAAAAGAATCGAGAAGGCTTATCCTGTATACTTTGTTGCCAAGTTTCTGTTTTATAATCTCTATAGATTCCCAGAGCAGTTTTTTGTATTTCTCTCTCCTCCTCGAGTTTTCTCTGCATAATTTCTCTTGAATTTTTGGATTTTTAAAAAAATAGTGCAAACCTAGGCTTTTACAATTCTAAGAAAATTTTCAAGAATCTTTAATCCAGTTCTTTCGCTTTTTTCAGGATGGAACTGGACACCGTAGTTGTTTCCAGCCTCAACGGCTGAGGGGAATTTTATACCGTAATCGGTTTCTGCAACGATGTAGCTCTCGGCTGTCTGGAGATAGTATGAGTGCACGAAGTAAAACATGCTACAGTTCTCGATCCCATCAAAGAGCTCGCTCTCTTTTTTGATTCTTACCTCGTTCCAGCCCATGTGTGGAACTTTACCCACGTAGTTGGGAAGTCTGAGGACTTCCCCAGGTATCACGTTCATGCCTTCGTGAACACCATCTTCATAACTTCTCGTTGCAAACAGTTGCATTCCGAGGCATATTCCGAGTTTTGGAATATCGGCAATTTGATGCCAGATCGTTCTGAGCCTGCCTATTGCTGTTTTGAAGGCACCTACCCCAGGCAAAATAACTCCATTCGCCCTTTTGATTTCTTCAGCATCGAAGGTAACCTTTGCATTTCCACCGACTGCTTCCACGGCTTTTAGAATGCTTTTAAGATTTCCGACCCCGTAGTTTATTATCGCTATCATCTGAAAGGACTTATTTCAGCTCTATTAGACTCTTTCGCTTCACAATTAAAAAAGCTTAAAAAATTTTGAAGGTACAAACTCTATGGGTGCCGATATAGGAGAATTGCTCGAGAAGGAGGAAGTAGAACTTTCAAGCTTTTCAGGTAAGAAAATCGCAATAGATGCGTTCAACACCCTTTATCAGTTTCTTTCAACGATTAGACAGCCCGATGGAACTCCTTTAAAGGATTCGCAGGGCAGAATAACTTCTCATCTCTCCGGTATACTTTACAGGGTAACGAACATGTTTGAGCTCGGAATAAGGCCGATTTTTGTGTTTGACGGAGAACCGCCGGAATTCAAAAAGGCGGAAATAGAGGAGAGAAAGAAGAAAAGAGCTGAAGCTGAAGAAAAGTGGGCAGTGGCCGTCCAGCTTGGAGAGGAATACGCAAAGAAATATGCCCAGGCTTCCGCGAGGGTTGACGAATATGTTATCGAGAGCTCTAAAAAACTCCTCGAGTACATGGGCATTCCCTTTGTTCAAGCTCCAAGTGAGGGTGAAGCGCAGGCAGCTTTTATGGTTGCAAACGGAGATGCGGATTATGTTGGAAGCCAGGATTATGACTCACTGCTTTTTGGAGGTCCGAGGCTTGCGAGAAATCTCGCAATAACTGGAAAAAGGAAACTTCCGGGGAAGAATGTGTACGTAGACATTAATCCGGAAATTATAATCCTCTCTGAAAATCTTAAAAAGCTTGGAATTACTAGGGAGCAACTTGTAGATATCGCGATACTCGTAGGAACGGATTACAACGAAGGAATCAAGGGAGTTGGTGCTAAGAAGGCATATCAGTATATAAAGACGTACGGCGATATCTTCAGAACTTTGAAGGTTCTGAAAGCCGAAATAGAAAACCTCGAGGAAATCAGAAACTTTTTCCTGAATCCAAAAATCACAAGAGACTACAAAATCGAGTTCAGAGAAGCAAACAGGGAAAAAGTTATTGAAATGCTGTGTGAGGAGCACGATTTTAGCAGAGAAAGGGTTGAAAAGGCACTTGAAAAACTGAAGTTTAAGCCATCTCAGTTCACGCTCGAGAGGTGGTTCTGAATGCATGAGAAGGAATTCGATTTTGGAGTGGCAATAATAACAGTTTCAACCTCCAGATTCAGGAAATACGGAAGCCTGAGGGGCGTTGAGAGCATCCCGTTTGATGATGAATCTGGAAGACTGATACTGGAGGAATTTAGGGAAAAAGCCGTTGATTACTGTCTGGTTTCCGATGATGTTTTCCAGATAAGATCCGCGGTTTTTGAAATGCTGAAAAAGGCTGATGTATGCATTATAACCGGGGGAACGGGTTTAAATCCAAGGGATCTAACAATTGAAGCTCTTGAAGACATTTTTGACAAAAGAATAGATGGTTTTGGAGAGATTTTCAGGATAAAGAGCTTCGAAGAAATTGGTTATTCCGCCATTCTCTCAAGGGCTACTGCGGGAATAGTAGATGGAAAAGTAATATTCTGTCTCCCTGGATCGAAGAAAGCGGTAAAACTTGGTTTGGAAATAATAAAGGGATCTGTTAGGCACATACTCTCGCATGCAAAGGGTCTCTCTTAGTCATTTTAGAACCATTCCGGTCTTCATGCTCCAGATTAGGAGATCTAGCTCTGCAACACTCTTGCCAATTCTTTTTGCTATTTCTTTCATCTTCTGCTCGGCTTCGATGTATTTCTTCCTGCTGGATCTTTGCTTTATCTCGAGCCAGTCCAGAATGTGCCTATCTAGGATCGCGAAATCGCCTTTCCCTGTATTCCTAAGGAAATGACTCGCCTCCTTGTATCCCAGTCCATTTATTTCCTTAACAAGCAAATCTCTGGCGGACTCATCTTCTGGAATTGAGAGTGTTTGGAATTTTCTAACTGCATTCCGTATATACAGTGCCTTTTTCCTGTAAAATCTAACTCCAGATTTTTTCAAAAGATCTTCGAAATCCTCTAAACTCATTGCAAACAAATCCTTCCCCTCTAACATTTTCTGAAACTTTAGTCCGGCCCTTGCAGGCGAGTTTGCCGTGGATATGCAAAATGCAAGCTCCGTTTCAATTGTTGCATCAATTTCCAATTCAAGAAAAGGCTCAAATTTGAACCTCACGTATCCATCCTTTCCAAGCTTTTCGAATTCCCTGATTCTCTGTTTTATCGCATCTAAAACGAATTCAGGCGGTTCGTATCTGCAGACTTGGCACTTAATCGATTCTGAGGTCTTTGACGAACACTCCTTCTCCTTCCTCAACATATCCCACTCTTTTTGCTCCAAATTTCTCCACTTTTTCAACCTCGCTTTCGGGAACGATTACTAGGAAACCCATGCCCATGTTGAAAGTCCTGTACATTTCTACTTCATCCACGTTTCCGAGTCTCTGTATGAACCTGAAAATTTCCTGCGGCTTCAATGGGGAATCTATGACATATCTGACATCATTTCTGAGCCTTTTTAGCTTCCTGAACGCCCCGCCAGTTATATGTGCAAGTCCGTGTACTTCGCATTCTCTTATTATATCAAGCACTTCCATGTATATTCTTGCGGGAGTTAATAGCTCTTCCCCTATTGTTTTATCCCCAAATTTGTCAAAATAGCTGAGACCGTTTGCTTCTATAACCTTTCTAGCTAGCGTTAAACCGTTGCAGTGGATTCCAGAGCTTGGTAGGGCCATTATAATGTCCCCAGGAACGACTTTTTTTCCGGTTATTATTCTGTCTTTCCTAACGTATCCAACCGCTGTTCCGGCCAAATCAAATCCGTTTATCATTTCGGTAAGAGTTGCAGTTTCTCCTCCAACGAGCGTTATATTTGCAATTCTGCAGCCCTCCTCAAGTCCTTTGGAGATTTCTGCTATTATCTCTTCATCTATCTTCTGCATCGCTATGTAGTCAACCATTGCCAGAGGTTCTGCACCTATGGAAAGAAGGTCGTTCACGTTAACCGCCACACAGTCGATTCCAAGCGTCATGTACTTCTTCATCGCAATTCCCACAAGGATTTTTGTTCCAACCCCATCGGTTGTTATCGCAATACCAAAATCTCCGCAGTCTATTACTCCAGCATAATGGGAAAGCAGAATGGGTTCACCAAAACCCTTTCTTTTATACTTTACTATGCTGGTAAGCGTGCTTATCGCTCTTTCCGCTTTTTTTATATCAACTCCGGCTTTTGCATAGTCAAACTTCATATAAAAAGTCATACAAGTTTTTAAAAAACTTGTTGGAATTCATCTATGCTAAAGGAAATCTTGGACAGGATGGAGGAAGAAGCGAAAAAAAGAAAGGCTCCCATTTTTCTTCACAACACGAGGCTTGAGCCATACCAGATTCTTATAGCCACAATTTTAAGCGCTAGAACTAGAGATGGGCAGACAGCTAAAGCCGTGGAGAGACTTTTTTCAAAAGCTAAAAGCCTCGAAGAGCTTGCGGAGATGAGCGTGGAGGAAATAGAGGATTTGATAAAGAGCGTTGGATTTTATAGGATAAAGGTCAGAAGAATAAAGGAGCTTGCAAGGATTCTGAAGGAAAAGGGAATTCCTGACAATTTTGAGGATCTAATAAAGCTTCCGGGAGTAGGCAGGAAGACTGCCAACATATTTCTTTCCTATATTGGAAAGCCAGCTATAGCAGTTGATACGCACGTCCACAGAATTTCAAACAGGCTTGGAATCGTTAATACAAGAAATCCAAGGGAAACAGAAGAAGCTCTGAAAAATATTTTTCCTGTAGATCTCTGGCAAAGGATAAACTATGTTTTTGTGGGTTTTGGGCAAACGGTCTGTCTACCTAGGAAACCGCTGTGCGATGAATGTCCGGTAAGCGATTATTGCAAGAAGGTTGGTGTTAAAAAGGAAATTTCCGAATCTGAAGGTAAATAAAATAAGAACTCAGGAGAAAAACCAAGATTGTTATAAGAGCAAGGAATCTGTGGCCAAATGTGAGAGAAAACATTTCTTCCATGAGATGTAGAATGAACTCTCCGGCAACTATAACAATAAGATTTATACTTGTAAGCATTATGAAAAAGAATGTTGTAGTTGACAGAATTTTCTTTAATACTGGATTTAAGCCTCTTTTTTCAACCAGCAAACAGCACAGATTTTCGGCATGCGCCTTTGTTCTTGTTGCCATGAGGAAGGTTATTGCAACAATTGTGGCTAGGGTTATCATGGAAAGCAGGTATTTAAGCTGTGGAAGAATAGATTCAAAGAAGTAAATCGAAGCTGAACCAAGAATTGAGACGACCACCACAATTACGACATTTCGGAATATTATGGATGTTATTTGTCTTACAAACTTGCTCTCTTTTCCTTCAATTACCCTTAAAACGTTGACGGATAAATTGTCTACGAATAGCTTAACCTTAATTGGTACAATTGATGAGAGCTTTGCTGCATATTCAGATTTGAAGCTGAGCTTCGATGAAACGATCGTGCCGAAAATCACACATGCAGCGGAAATGAAGAGGAAATCTCTCCCTACTATACCCAGATTTGTAGCCTCGTGGAGAATTACTAGGCTAAATTCCCCAACAGAGGTGCCTATGAAACCTATCTGAATGGAATCCTGAAGGCTTCTCTTGCTGAAAATCCAAGTTGAAAACGTAATGGACAGAAATCTAGTGATTACAACCAGAAATGGCATAATTATTGCTAGGGGTGAGAAACCCAAGTACAATCCCGCTTCTAGGCCCAGAGATGTGAAGAAGAGAATCAAAAAGAACTCTCTTATTGGCTCAATTTTTTCACCTATTTCTTTGTTGTTTGGATGGGAAGAAAATGCCAGACCAGCTAAGAAGGCCCCAAGAGCTGGTGAAAACGTAAAACTCCTTGAAAGAGCAGAAAAAAGAAATGCGACGCTGATTGCAATGGCAATTCCCAGCTCGTCCGGTTTAAGGTTCCTGAAAGTCCTGATGAGGAAAAATCCTAGAAAAAGGAGTATAATTGCAAAAGAAGCAGAAAGAAAGAGAAATTGAATTATATTTGGAAAGCTGAAACTGCCAAGCTTGAGATTTGAAATCAAGACCAGTATTAGAGATGCAAAAATGTCTTCCAAGATTGCTAATGTAAATATGAGCTTTTTAACGTCCTCTTCAGCTCTGAGTTTTTCAAGAACTTTGTATATCACTGGAGTGCTGCTGAAGGAACCTATGATTGCCAAAGCAAAAATTTCATAGATTTTTAGTTTGAGGATAGTTCCAATGAAGACGGCAATTGCAAAGGATGCGACCAATTCTGAAAATAGAATCGCCACGGGAAGAAAGCTCAGTCTTCTTATATTTTCAATTCCTATCTCTCTTCCAACTTCAAATATTAGAAGCGTTATGGCGATTTCGGTGAAGAAGCTTAGAAGGGCTTTGTTTTCGACGAACTTCTCACTGAGAGTAAAGCTCAGTATCATGCCAATGGCGAGATAACCAGCTATTTCAGAAAAGCCCATTCTTCTAAACAGAAGAGCCGAGGTAGCCGAAAGTCCTAGAGTGATTGCTATTAGGATGTATATGTCCATTTATCTCAACCTAGCTTGGCGAATTTTAATCCTTTCGAGAAGCTTAAATACTAGCACATCATAGGTTTAACGATGGAAGAATATGGAAAGCTCCTTGAAAGGGCTCTGGAAGTTCTGTCACAGCGGAGGATAGTTAGGAAGGAGAGGTTCGAAATACCGAGAGTTAGCGTTGCGAAGGAAGGAGTGAGGACAATTCTCAGGAATTTTTCCCAGATCGCGAAAACTCTCAACAGAAGCGAGGAGCATCTTTACAAGTACCTAGTGAAGTCTCTAGGTACAGCCGGAATGATAGACAATGGAAGGCTCATCTTGCAAGGAAAATTCACTGAGGAAGAACTTCAGAAGGAAATAAACGAATACGTCAAGGCTTATGTGATCTGCAGAGAATGCAACGCCCCGGATACGGAATTGATAAAGGAAGACAGGGTTCAGTTCGTGCGCTGTATGGCCTGTGGGGCAAAACAGCCGGTGAAAAATGTTTAGAATGAAGATATACAACGTTCGGGGAGAAACTCTGGTTGCAGTTTGCGATTCGGAGCTAGTTGGTAAAATTTTCAGAGACGGAGAACTTAAACTTGAGGTTAAGGAGAGTTTTTACGGTAAGGAGGAATTCGGAGAAAAAGAAGTAGCAGAGGCTTTAAAAAGGGCAACTATTGCGAATATAACAGGAGAGAAGGCCGTAAATCTTGCGATAAAACTGGGGTTGGTTGACAAAGATAGGGTGCTCGTTATTTCCGGCTGTCCGCATGCACAGATGGTTTTGATATGATTTTTGCAGGCATAGATGTTGGTAAGAAGTGCAAGATGGCCATAATTGACGAAAAAAAACTCATTTACGCAGGGGATTACGAAATTGAAAATCTATCAAATGCCTTTGCTGCCGGAATAGATGCTCCCCTCACCCTACCGCAAAACGGAATGTTTAGGGAATGTGAAAGAAAGCTGTTGAAGCTCGGGATAAGGCTTTTTCCATCTAGTGCGCCTTTCTTCAGAAAAACTGCAATTTTGGGAATGGAAATTGCAGAAAATTTGCGCAAAATGGGTCTAAAAGTCTACGAAGTTTATCCGTATGCTTCTAGGGTTCTCCTCAACATAGCTCCGAAAGCGAAGAAGAGAAAAAGGGAGGGATTGCAGGAGATTATATTGTCGCTTTCGAGGTACATAGAAACACCGGAGCTCTCCCATGACGAAGTAGATGCAGTCATTTCGGCTTTAACTGTTAGAGAGTTCGTTCTCGGAAGGGGTTCTTCTGTTGAAGGCGAAGGGGAAATAATACTGCCCAGGGTGGTGGAATGAACGAAAGGGGATTAATAGACCTTTTCTCTGCAATGAACAACCTTTCTGGTCCGGCAGAAGAATGCCCGTATTATCCCTGCCATTTCGAGGGGCAGGACTGCTCGATCTGCTACTGCATTTTTTACCCTTGCTTTATTTATAAATTCGGAGATCTCGTGGTTTCATCTAAGGGCAATTATGTCTGGAGCTGTAAGCGTTGCGATTGGGTTCACGGGAAGGAAAACGTTGAGGAAATAGTATCCTATTTCTCCTCTTTTCCCAAGCAAGTTATCGTTGAATCGGGGTGGGAATTCTTTTCGAAGGCCCTTCAGGAAATACTCTTTGGATTTGAGGTGGGATATAGAATAGGGAAAAGCTACAACCTGATGCCGGCTAATTTTAGATTTGCAAAATGCAGAAAGGTTGAGAAAGGATCTTTTCTAATGGTAAAGCTTTCAAATACCGAGATACGGGAAGTTAGAGTTACGAGTGAGTTTAGCGTGGAAGGATATATTTTCATCCCATTGAAATCTGGAAAAAATCTGATCGGACATAACGGAGACAGCTTTGTGGAATGTGAGCTATGATTGTTACGACATCCAGAAAACCCAGCAGAAGAACCAGATCCTTTGCAAAGGCCCTCTCTAGATTCCTGAACTGGAAATATGTTCAAAGGGGAAAAATGAGTCTAAAGGATTTCAAAATGGATCAACTATGTGTAATCTCGGAAATAAAGGGAAATCCCGCAGTAATGAATTTTTTTTCGAATGGTGTTAAGAAGACCGAGCTTCTCTTTACTGTTAGCAATATCAAGAAGGTTGAAATTAGCTGCGATCCGGTTCTTTATATTGGAGAAAGATACAATTTCTTTTCCGCAGTTCCAAAAAATCTGATAGAAAAATTTGACAAAAAGCCTTATTTCGAGAAGGTTATAGTTGAAAAAGGCAGTGAACTCTATTTCTATTTCAGAAAACAACTCGTCTTCAAGATGAGAATTTTAAAAATCAAGCAAATTCGCTGAAATCTCTGAAGTTCGGGGGAATCTCATCCCTCCCCGCTTCGTCGAGTATTCTTGGGTCTACGTAAATCGGGCATAAAACGCGCAGGGCGATAGCAATGCTATCGCTCGGTCTCGCATCGATTTCTATTTCTTTGTCGTTTTTCCTAACAATTATCCTAGCATAGAAAGTATTGTCGATAAGGTCGTCTATTATGACCTTCTCTATCTTCGCATCTAGCTTTGAGATTATGTCCACTAGGAGATCATGCGTCATCGGCCTTGGAGGGGTGAGGCGATTCAAGGCTGAATAGATGGATGCTGCTTCCGCATAGCCTATATAAATGGGAAGAATTCTACCGTCTTCAGTTCTAAGAACAACTACCGGTGATGCGGAAAATTCGGTTCTGGCTATAAAAACACCATACACTTCCGCCACTAACACAAGATAGTTCCACAAGGAAGTATTAAAGCTTTGTGATTTCCAGTTTTTTAAGTCCAAAAAACCTGTTGTGGCAGAAATGGCGAAAAGTTTAAAACTAATGAGACTTTCAAGGAATTTCGTTGAGTATGAAGCTGGTGGTTGGAAGCAGGGAAGATAAAGCTTCTGTGAACATACTAAACAATCTTTTAAGCTTCGATAAGTTCGAAAAGAGAACTTTTGGCGATTACGTTCTCTACATAGGGGATAAATTTGCCATTGCCGAAATAAAAGAAAGGCTAATTTACTCAGACTTCATAGACGAAAAGCTTTCGAATTTTTTGGAATTCGATGAAATCTTATTTGCTTCTAGGCATAGCAGTAAGGATGAAAGGAAAATCTTTACTTGCCATGTTTCCGGTAATCCTGGGAATAACGATTACGGAGGAAAGCCAAGGAGCTTGGCTAAGCCGTCTCCGATAACCATGAAGAACTTCATTTTGGCGATGAAAAAGAGAATGGAGAGAAAACCGGAGTTCGAGCTAACGCTTGAAGCGACACACCATGGACCATCTGAAATAAAAAAGCCTAGCGCCTTTTATGAGATAGGTTCCACGGAAAAAGAATGGATTGATAGAGAAGCTGGGGAATTAGTTGCTGAAGCCATTTTTGAGGCAATTGTTAGCAAAAAAGCGGACTGGAAAATTGCCGTTGGTATAGGGGGAACTCACTATGTTCCAAGGCAGACGGAGATAATTCTCGAAACAGAGTTCACTTTTGGTCACAACTTTGCAAAGTACACTTTTGAGCAGCTAGATCTGGAAATTCTGAGGAGAGCAATAGAGATTAGCTCGGCGAATTTTCTGATATACGATGAAAAATCCGTTGTGTCGGATGTGAAGAAGCTTATAAGCTCAGTAAGCGGTGTAGAAATCCTGAAATCAAAAGAAGCGAAAAAATTCAGGTTAAAAGAGCCATAACTTTCTCAACATTTGCTTCAACCATTTTTGGTTCTCCGCAAACTTTTATAACCGTTTCCGGATCCTTTAGGAGATTTCCAGTAGCAATGCAAACAACAGTTGCATCTCTGTCAATCTCTCCAATTCTCGAAAGCTTTATAAGACCCGCTAAGCTCGCTGCAGATGCCGGCTCCACGCCAATACCATTTTTTGCCAGGATTTTCTGTGCAGATATGATCTCCTGATCGCTTACAACTTCAACTAGCCCCTCTGATCTGTAAACAGCCCTCAGTGCTTTTTTTGCATTCACAGGATTTCCTATCCTTATCGCTGTAGCAATCGTTTCCGGATTCTCGAAGGGAATTATATCCTCTCTCCCCTCTCTAAAGGCTCTGAATACAGGTGACGCTCCCTCTGCTTGTATTCCGATCATTCTGGGTATTTTGTCAATCAGTCCAATTTCCCTAAATTCCTCAAATCCCTTGAAGATTGCAGAGATATTTCCGGCATTTCCAATGGGGAGAATCACAGCATCAGGAGTTCCGATCTCGTCTACTATCTCGTAAGCAATCGTTTTCTGTCCTTCAAGTCTGAAAGGGTTTACGGAGTTTAGAAGATAGATCCCGGCCCTTTCGCAGACTTCCCTGACTATTCTCAATGCATCGTCAAAGTTGCCCCTTATCCCAATAACATCTGCCCCGTGCATCAAAGCTTGGGCAACTTTCCCCAAAGCAACCTTTCCGGCTGGTAGGAGAACGTATGCCTTGAGTCCAGCCTTTGCGGCATACATTGCCATCGATGCTGAAGTATTTCCGGTTGAAGCACAGGCTACGGCCCTCTTTCTTAATTCCAATGCTTTGGTAACCCCAACAGTCATACCTCTATCTTTAAAGGAACCTGAGGGATTTAGACCTTCATGCTTTACGTAAATTCTCCTTATTCCGAGTTCCTTTTCGAGCCTCTCAAGTCTATAAAGAGGCGTTCCACCCTCTTTTAGCGTAACTGGTTCTGACTTAATCGGTAGCAGCGATCTATATTTCCATACCCTCATTTCCCTTCCGTCGAGTTTGAAGTCGATTTCGACTTCATTGAGGTTGAATCTGACCTCGAGGAGACCGCCGCATTCGCAAGTGTAGCGGCTTTCATCGTTTTTCTTTCCGCATTCGATGCATACGAGTGAATACATAGAAAATTTTTTAACCTGCAGTTTAAAAGCTCTTGTGAATCTGGGCAGAATCCAGCCAGATGGATGTGGAGGTCTCGTCCGTTCACTCCGAAAGCCCTCCCATGCTTGAGGGGCCAGAAGCTTCTTTAGAGACAGGGTGGCTCACCTTCCGTATTTGCAAAGCTCGGAAAAATCGCGATTGGTCTTCCTTCTATTAATGCTAGTACAACTTTTCTTCTACCACTTTTTAGCAATCTCCAAACAGTACCTCTAGAGACTCCCATTCTCTTCCCAGCTTCCTCCTGCGAAAGATCCTCCAGATCTATCAGCCTCATTGCCTCAAGTTCTGCAGGATCTAGAAGTATTGGCTCCGGATTTAGCATCGGATTTGGAACAAACCCCTGAATAGCCGGAAATGAGCTCAGGATTACAGGTTTTGGGCATCTGCCTCGTTTTCCGCATCTATGTCTTTTCTGCCACACAAAAAAATTTTGTGCAAAAGCTTAAATATCTTGCCATAAATGTGTGCATAAGCACAAAATAGAGGTGATGCTATGCCTTGGAGAAGATGTTGGTGGAAAGCGGGTAGATGGCCTGGATTTGGGCCTTTCAGCCATCTGCCGCCTTGGAAAAGACCCGGATGGCTGTTCGGAAGGGGCGCATGCTGGGCTTATTTCTGGTCTCAGCTCTCACCTAGAGCTCTACTGAGATATCTAGGAATATCGAGTTTGCCAAAAAGCGAGGAAATTTCAGCACTAGAAGAATATAAAAGGGAGCTTGAGGATGAAAAGGCGAGTATCGAAGAGGAGCTGAGGGAAGTTGAAAAGAGGCTGGAAGAGCTGAAGAGAGGGAAATCTGAATGAGGGTAGTGATTCCGGTAGAAGACACGAACGGGCTTGATGCAAAATTAAGCAGACATTTTGGTAGAGCAAACTTCTTTGCTGTAGTTGATTTAGATGGTGAGACCAAGATTAGCTTTGAGAGAAATGTCGAGCAGGAAGAAATTGGCGGTCGTGGCAGGAGGGTATCGCAGAAAATTCTCGAGCTAAAGCCCGACGTCTTAGTAGCATATCGAATCGGACCGGGAGCTTTCGCAAAGCTGAAAAATAGAGTAAGGATCTATAAGGCCGAGGGCAGGTCTGTGAAGGATGTCATTTCTGCCCTCATGATCGGAAAGCTCCAGCCAATAACTGAGGCCGAATGTGAAGGGGATTGATGGATGGAAGAAAGGAAAAAGCTGATCGAAGAACAGGAAAAGAAAATCAGGGAAAGAATGGGTCGGGTGAAGCACAAGATAGCTGTGATAAGCGGAAAGGGCGGAGTTGGGAAGAGCACCGTTACTGTAAACCTTGCAATGGCTTTTGCTTTGAAGGGTTATTCAGTCGGAATTCTCGATGCAGATATTCATGGACCAACTATTCCAAAGATGCTCGGATTAAAGGGGAGAAAGCTCCAAGTTTCGGAAAGCAACGATATAATTCCGGTTTCTGGACCGATGAACATAAAAGTCATTTCAATGGATTTTTTGTTGCAGAACGATGAAGACCCTGTCGTTTGGCGTGGTCCGCTGAAAATGGCAGCTCTAAGGCAGCTTTTGGCTGAGGTTGAGTGGGGAGAATTGGATTATCTATTAATAGACCTCCCTCCCGGTACTGGGGACGAACCGCTGAGCATAGCGCAGTTGTTGCCAGAGATGGATGGGGTTGTAGTAGTTACAATTCCGTCGGAAGTTTCGGAGAGTGTTGTGAAGAAATCTGTGAAATTTGCGGAACTGCTCAGAATGAGAGTTCTTGGAATAATAGAGAACATGAGCTATCTGCTTTGCCCGAAATGTGGGGAAAGAATTGAAGTATTTAACTCGGGAGCCGGGAGAAAAATTGCCGAATCCTTTGGGATTCCTCTACTTGGCCAGATTCCCCTAGATCCAAAGGTATCAAGAGAAGCGGACAGCGGAGTACCGTTTATAATTGATTTTAACTCAGCTGCATCAAAGGCGTTCGGAGAAATTGTTAGTAAAATTGAGAAAGCCCTCAATTAAACAGTTTTTTATAAAATAATTTTGTGCAAAAATTATTAATCTCTCTCTTTAACAAATTGCATGGAATTTCTGAAGAAAAAAGCCCTCAGGTTCTATACAAAAGCTCTTGAAAGCTACGAAAAATGCGAATACGACTTTGCAATGTTCTTTGTGGAGCAGAGCATCCAGCTTGGCTTGAAATTTCTCATTTCGAAAAAATACGGAGAAATACCGAAAACTCACGGTTTCAGGATTCTTTTTGAACTTGCAGAAATGAAAGAGTTTTATGAAGAGAATCTTGATGTTTTAAGGGAAATAGAGTTGGCATATACAGCTTCGAGATACTTTGACGTTGAATACACGAAAAAAGCTGTAGAGAAAAGCCTCGAAGTTTTGAAAAAGTTTCTGGAAAGATTATGAACCGCTATTTTGAAATGCTGAAAAAGAACGAGGAATTCTTTTCAAAGGCTTTCGAAATTGCGAAGGATGTAAAAGAAAAGGCGAAAGAGATACTGGGAGATTGTGAGGTTTATATAATCGGCAGCTTTGCAAGAGGGGAGCACACACTTTCTTCAGACTTGGATATACTAATTGTTTCTGAACTTATTCCTGAAAAGCCGAATTTCGAAAAATACTGTGAAATCGTGAGAGAGATATCTGAAGATCCTAGAATAAACATTCATTTGCTGAACAAATCGAAATTCGAGGAGCTGAAGAGTTTCTACAGGCGAAGGATTGAAATATAACCGCCAAATTGATGCGGGGGGTGGGATTCGAACCCACGAACCCCTACGGGAGTGGACCCTAAATCCACCGCCTTTGTCCACTCGGCAACCCCCGCACAAAAAAGCCCTTTTTAAAGTTTATGAAGTTTTTGGTCTTTATTTGAACATTCCAGAAAAATCTCTGAATTTTTCTATTGCTTTCTGCCCTTTATCAGTTGTTCTGTATCTTGCATTTTTTCCGTTGACTTTTTCGAGCATTTCGAATTTTAAAAGCTTCTCTATCAAAAAAGAAGCAGATTTAAAGTTCAGATTTGCGGAATAAACGATTTTTGTTATATTTGCTCCTTCAGCGCAATTCGAAATTTCAAGTATTCTTATCATCATCTCCTCTTCGCTTCTCTTTTTCATAATCCCACAAACCTATTTTGGTTTGGGACATTTATATTTTTTCTTTGATATTGTTGTTATTGTGATCATAAAGGTATACTGTCTCGCCATCAATCACAGCGTATTTCTCCTTTGCCTTGACTATCGGCTTTTCAAGCTCGTATGAAATTTTTCCGAGATCCTTCAAATCTTTAACCTTTATTGCGTTATTAAAATTGACTTCTTCAGCCAAAGAAACGATTTTGTTTTTGAATTTTCTTTCAAATACCCTTATCTTCCTCTTTCTTAGATAATCCGAAAAGTTTCTTCTCTTTCTTAAAGCCAAGAATGAAGTTGGAAAGATTAATGAGAAAAATAGCGTTCCAAAAGCTAATTTAAGAGTTTGGGATTCAATTTTGGATCCGAAGAATCCAATTTTGTTTGAGACGGTAGTGGTTGTATAATAAACTTCTTTCCCCTCCATCGTGGATCCTGAAATCGCTATCGTTTTCCCATATGTTATATTCGATTCCTGTAAGAATTCCTGTCTTTTTCCAAATGGGTCTGAAATTCTTATGTATGCTTGGAACTTAATATTCGGATCTCCGAAATCGTAATTGGTCTCTTTTTCTATTTGTTTCCAGTCCGATAGTATTCTGTTCCAATCTAGCGGTATTTGAAGTTCGAAAGGCCCGTTTATCCTATTCTCGAATTTCGATATTTCCTTTTCCCAGCCTCCCTTAACTGGGCTGAGTTTGAGCGTTATGGCGTATTCTCCGCTTATGTTCTCGGCTGGGGAAGCGCTGTAGCGGTATGTGAGGTTCATACTCTCAAGAAGGGATGAGTAGAGAGTGTACTCTTTGTTTATTTCGTCTTTTTCGTAGATTAAATTCTTCTTCAGCTTAGCATGAAAATCAAGATCTCCGAGCTGCTTGAATTCTCCTGAAACTGTTTTTATCTGAATAGAATCTGGTAATAGGAGAGAGTATAGAAACAGCGTTCCAGTTAGACCGCAACATACTAGGAGGATTATTAATCCGAGAGTTTTTGCTTGTTTCATGGAATATAGAGAATCCTAGTATTTTATATTTTGCTAATCTCTGGTAAGAATTTCGGATGAGTATTTTGGACAAGTAGCAAAGCTTCATTTTCCTTTTATCCAATTAAATTCATTCTCTCAATGCTGATGTCACCGAGGAGGAAGTGCATAGCAGAGCATCTAGCGAAAAACGGTGGAGAGGCCGAAATAGAGGATATAATCTCTTCGATTTTGGATTTGGAAAACAAAGAAAGAAACCATAAATCAAGGAAATCCGTTTACGTGAGTCTTATGCAGACACACCTGCCTAAACTTGAAAAGGAGGGAATAGTGAGATACGACAAGAGGCTGGGAAAGTTGTATCTGGTAAACGTTCCGGAAGGATTTGAGCTATACACAGAAACTGTGGGAAAATACGATATTCCGTGGAGCATATTATTTTTCCCTGTCAATTCTGATCGCTGCAATCAGTCTTTATTTTTCAAATATTTCTTCAGTCATAGTTTCTGCGGTGTTTGCTGCGAGTGCAGCTATAAATATATTGAGCCAGAAAATAAAAATTAGAAACGGTTAATGTTCCTTGAATTTTATTGAAAAGTCTTAACTTCAACATTGAAAGAAAATAACAATATGCTTTTGGATAAACGGAAATTTGCGGTCGAAAGATCGCAGAGAGAGGTGTTGAAAAATGTTTGAAAAGGGAATAGGAATGCTGCTGCTTGGTGCAGCAGTGCTACTTGCCCTCGGGATTGGGGCAGACTTCAGCGACTACACAGCGCAGAGAAGCGTGCACATAGCAATAGTCGCGGATGACCAGGAATTCATAAATCTAGAACCGATGCAGCCGTATGCATATATAAATAGCAATGGAATACTCGTTGTAGATTTCTCTGAAAACAATCCCAATTACAAAGGCGGAGGAAAAGGAATAAGCCCGAAAAGTGAGTACAACTTCGACAAGGTATTTAGAGTCTCGAACGATCTCTGGAGCAACGACTCTGAATACGGAAATATAATCGTTACCATACGCTCAGACAACACCGATGTGGAGCTTTACTGCAAGGATAATCCTGCAAACCCCACTGGAAATATCTGCTACAGCAACGGGATTGGCGGGAAAATAGCCTACAACTCCGACACGGCATCGACTTTCATCACATTCTGCCTAGCTCCGGGAGATGTAAAGGAAATAGGTATGGATCTGAATGGACCAACCTCAGTGTCGACGGCATGGCTTAACGGAACGCTCAGCATCCATGCGGAGCCGGATTACAACCACGACGTATGCGGAGGTGCTGTGCGATGACGAAGCTTCTGTTGCTTTTTGTAAGCTCATTGATAGCAATTTCACTGCTCGGCCTCGGTGCTGATTTCAGGAGCTACGATGCCCAGAGAACCTTCACAGTCGCTGTTGTTGCAGACGATCAGGAATTCATCGATTTAACTCCGATACAGCCTTACGCATATATCAATGAGGATGGAAAGATATACTTCGACTTCTCAGATTACAATCCGAACTATCCTAGCGGCGGCAGAGGAGTTAGCCCTAACACGACTTATGCCTTTGACAGGGTATTCAAAGTATCGAACGACCTCTGGCCAAATGACAGCGGATACAGCGGAATCTGTGTCGAGGTTTCGGTTAGCGGAAATACTGCAAGCATCCTGAAGCTATACTCGCCCGACGACGTTAACGGTCACACAACGCCAGGCAATGCAGCCACGGCAATAAAGATGTTCATTGAAGGTGGAAATTACGCGGAAGTTGGCTTCGTGATCACAACAAGCGGCTATACTGCTGGTAACACGTTTGACGGCCAAATCAACGTAGTAGCACACTCGGGCAGTTGTGTGTGAAAATGCTGAAAAAGGTAGCATCTTTAATTTTTTCATTTTTTGTTCTGCTTTCATTAGCCAGTCTCATCTTTAACGCTCCCCTTCTCATCGCTTACATCAAGTCGGACAGCATGAGTCCGACGCTGCAAAAGAACGACCTTGTTTTTATAAACATATTTGATAGAAATTTTAACGAGGGCGATATAGTTGTTTTCAAGTCCGATGGAAACTGGATCTGTCACAGAATTGTTAAGGAAACGGATGAGGGGTTCATAACAAAGGGGGATGCAAACATTGCAACCGACCAGTTCTCCGGGAGACCAGCGGTTAGAACTTCGGATATAATCGGTAAGATCGTAAATTTTGACGGTGATCCAGTAAACATACCTCTGGGTGAGGGTATAGAGAAAATGGAAAGCATCTTTGCGAAGAATAAACTCTTGATCTTTGCAATCCTAATGGCGGGCGGAATTTTTATGTTCAGCGGTGGAAGCAAAAGAAAAGGAAGGAAATACCTCAGGATAAAGGTCTCCACAATCTTTATTGTCTCATCTCTACTTGTTATCGTTGCTTTCTCCCTTGCAAACGTTATAACCTTTGAGAAGAGGGAGATTAGCTATGGAACAACCTCTGCTGGTGGGCTGAGGGAGGAATGGGTTCTGCCTGGCCAAGAATTTTCGAGGCAGATAAAGTTTGAGAACAGGGGATTTTATCCATATTATTACTTAATATCACCAGAAACAGCTAATTTGGATCTGGAAAGGCAGGGCTTTTTGTTATTGCCTGGCGAGAGTAGGATTCTTGAGGTTCGCATAAATGCTCCTAGGGACACTAGTCTTCACACCGAAAAGATAGCTGTGACAAAATACATCCCTCTAATCCCTCCTCAGATAATAGATGTGAGTCCGCATCCATACATTCCGGTTCTGCTCATGGACTTGGAAATATCATTCTTTCTTGCAATCGCTTACTTCCTCGGAAATTTTGAGGGGGAAGTTAAGATAAGAAGGAGGTGGAGAAGTTGAAAATTTTTTTGGTTGGGCTGCTTTTAATTGCAACTCTGATGTTCTTTCAGCTGAATTCGGATTTCAACAGCTACAGTGCGGAAAGGAATCATAGACATGCAGTCGTTATGCCGGAAGATGCATACATCGGCTACGCATGCAAGAGAGTGTCAGTAAAAAACAACGATTTGGTTGCAATCCTAAGCTTATACAACAATATGGATGAAAGCATCCTTGCGATAGTTGAGCCTCTGAACGTTAGCGGCATTGAAATCGGAAATCCATTCGAAATCGCTCCTCACAGCACAGGGGAAATTTTTGCAGAGGTTACACTTCCTCCGGGCACGTATTATGTTGGCTTCTTAATTACCGCTACTTTCCAAAACGGGAGCGCTGCGATATTCACGCTCTGCAACTCCGAGATAACCGTGGAAACCGGGACTAGGATAACAAAAACTCTTTTGAGCGGAAACACGACAGTTTTTACGAATACAAGGGAGAGGTGGACTTTTGTTATCTCAGTCGAAAATCCGAGAGAAAACTCCACTGTGAAGGACACAATCCCGGGGGAGTTCAGCATAGTTTCCTATTCTGCAAGCACGGGCAGCGTTAGCATTTCAAACACTGGGAAGGCAAGTCATGTACTCTGGACCCTTTCTGAAACCGGGAATCTAACAATAACAGTCGAAACATCCTTAAATCCGGCAGGAAAGCAGGAATTCACATCGCCTGGTGACTATTATTTAAACGAGGGAGCCGAACTTGACAATATAAAGACTTCGCCAATAATTGTCCACGCGATTTGTGGAGGATAATGGGAAAAGCCACGGCCGGGATTTGAACCCGGGACCACTTGCTTACCAAGCAAGTACTCTTCCAGGCTGAGCTACCGTGGCCCACTTAATTTTTACTCTGAGAATTTAAAGGTTTTCGATTTCGTATTTCTCTGCCTCGCTGTATGGTGTCGTCATTAGAAGCTTGATCCTTTTCGCAGTTTTCTCCCCAACCTTTGGGACTTCCATGAGCTCCTCCTCACTCGCGGTTGCTATTCTTTCTATCGTTTGAAAATGCTCGAGCAGGTTTTTGGCTATTACTCCTCCTATACCTGAAATTGCGGAAACAACGTACTCCTGTTCCTCCTTTAAGCTCCTCTTCGTTTTATCTCGATGCTCTACTATTTCCCTCCTTCTCTCTTCCTGTTCCCTTTTTGCAATCGCGAAAAGTATTTCTGCCGTCTCTTTTTCATCCTTTGTCCTTATTATGGGTATTCCAAAATCCACGGCAATTGTTGCCATCGCCCCGCGAATTGCGTTTGGATGGAGTCTCTGGTAAAGGTTATCCCCTTCTATGATCACTATCGGTCTTTGGTATGCCTTAAGCTTTATCATTTGCTGGAAAAGTCTGTTCTCTATAATGCTATCGCTGAAATCCTCTACAGTTTTTCTCTCAACAGCAACTCTATCGCTTAGCACATAGTCCGCAACTTCTAGATTCTTAACCTCAATGGCTGCGCCCATGCTCCTGAGGTGTTTTACAACTTCACTTCTCATTTCCCTGGAATCGACTAGTATCTTGATACCCGATTTTAATTCAAGTTGTAGCTGTTCAGGAACCCTTTTTTGCTTTTCCAGTATTGCTTTAACTTCCTTAACCTTGTCGTACATTGCCTTCTCTTTTCTGAGGCTGAGGAAGTAGTATACCTCATCCCTTGTTCCCTTCGCCATCAGCACAACAATTCTTCCCTTTCTCCCTCTTCCGGTCCTACCCTTTCTCTGTATGGCCCTTATCTCCGATGGAATTGCCTCGTAAAACACGACGAGATCCGTTGAGGGTATGTCCAAACCCTCCTCTCCGACAGAGGTGGCAACCAAAATCTTGTAGATACCTTCTCTGAACTTCTCCAAAACCTCTATCTGTTCCTTCTGCCTCATCCCCTTTTCATCTTCCCTATCAGCTTGGCCTATGAATTTCGACGTAGGGGCTATTTCCGAGAGTGCTGAAACCAGAAAATCTGCAGAATCTCTGTAATTTGTGAAAACGATGATTCTGGAATTTGGATTGTTCTTTAGCTGTTCGGAAACAATCTCTTTAAGCTTTAAAATCTTGGGATGTTCTTTGGTTATTCTTAAGGCTAGCATCAAGGCCTCCCGGAAGCTAGGATCGTTGGAAATATTCTTCGAAGCTTTGCTACCTCCCTTCGAAGAGGCCTCTTTCAGTATTTTTCCAGCATAGCTTTTGAAGCTCTCCACGCTCTGCGTCTCTATTAGTTCAACAGCATGAGACAGCTTTAGTATCTCGGCAAGAATGGATAATGCCTCAAAAAGTTCTGGCTTCTGTGTTTTTGAGATTTCTTCCTGAATTAGCTGTTGAAATTCGAGAAGTTCCCTTTTTGTCGATTTTTCAGGGATTTCGAAGCCCAACTCCTTCAATCTTTTCAATCTTATTTTTATGCTTGTCTCCAGCTTCTCCCTTACGGCCGCTATTTCCCTAGGAATTTCAACTCTAATCCACTCTATTTCTTTTTCACCTATATACATCTTTACATCTTCATCGTGCTCGGTTCTCAGCTCTATTCCCTCAATGAACAGGTTTCTTATGATCTCCATTATTCTCTCCTGATCGCTTCCCGGTGAAGCTGTTAGGGCTAGGATTAGCGGTTTTTTAGCCCTCTGCATGTATTCCTTTGCGATAAAGACATAGCTGTAATCCCCAACGGCTCTGTGGGCTTCATCGAATATTAGAAGAACGAAATCGTCAAGCGAAACTCTGCCGGCTATTATGTCGTTCTCAACAACTTGCGGCGTTGCAACAACAATCCTCGCTTCTTCCCACATCTTCACTCTCTTTTCAGGCTCGTCCTCACCGCTCATCGCAATTATCTTATCCTCCTCAAGCTTCAGGGTTTTTCTGAGGAAGTTTGCATGTTGCTCAACCAGAGGTCTAGTTGGGGCCAGGAAAAGCGCCTTGCCCTCCTCGTTAAGCAATCTAGAAGCAATCACAAGTGCGGCTATTGTTGTTTTTCCCAGTCCCGTGGGAATGACGACGAGTGTATTCTTTAACAAGGCATTAGTTGCGATTGCTAGCTGGTAAATCCTTCTTTCTATTGTCCCGTTATTTATCAAGGGATGCGTTATGAATTCCACGTTTTCCCCTCTTTGTTATTAAATAAATCGCTTTCGAATTTCTCAACAATTGCGATCGATATCTTTATTTACGCGAAATCGAAGAATGATCATGTCTGGCCAGTTTGGCAAAGAAGAAATTGTGCACATACATCTTCTGCTTTTCCATGTGAAGAAATTTTTCGAGAGTCTTGGAATAGAAAACGAATATTTTAGGGAATACGACAGCCTGAACATTTCTCCGGTGCAGATATTCAGACAGAAAACGGAACACAGGGAAGCGATATTGAGGCTGTGCTACGGGATAATGAAGGCCTTGGGCAGAGAGGAGGAGTTGGACAGGATCTATCAGTTGGTAAGGGGCTCCATGAGGGAGGTCAGGGGAAATAGGTGAACTTTGTTTTTTCACAATACTTCTTCCAGTCAGTATCCCTTCTCTCTCCCTTCAGAATCTTTTCTATAATCTCTATTGCTCCTCTCCTGTTCAGCGGTTTATTGTTGTTTCCACACTGGTAGCTGTAGGTACATTTCGGACAACCGTCGCTTCTGTTGCAGTTGCAGTTTTTCAGGACTTCTAGAGATATCTCAAGAGCCTTTCTAAGCCTTCTGAAAAGCAGTTTGCTTAAACCGCTCCCACCGATTACACCATCGTATACAAAAATATCTCCCTCTGAAGTCGAAATTCCGCCCATTTCTCTGCTTCCGCCTCCGGTTAACGCATTGCTAGATTCTATAAGCACGTGCTCAACGGCATGAAAGCTTCCTGCATAGAAATCCTCGTAATCCTCGCCCTCAGGGAAAGGACAGGAGAAAATAAAGCCCTTTGTTCTGAAGGAATAGTC
The DNA here is from genome assembly GCA_011605865.1 of Archaeoglobales archaeon. Lineage (GTDB taxonomy): Archaea > Halobacteriota > Archaeoglobi > Archaeoglobales > Archaeoglobaceae > WYZ-LMO2. Next base: position 7,593 of record JAAOZI010000021.1, on the reverse strand, counting down.
TATGGGTTCCTCAAGGTAGAAGACATTCTTCTTTTCCCTGAAAACATCTCTTTTGATATACCCATAGACCGAGAGCGAGATTTCGAGTGTTGCGTAGTGAGCATTCACGGGTTCATTGATAGAATCTTCTATGCTGGCAACCTTTGGAATTGAAACGTATAAAGGATCCGTTATCTCTTCCCCTCTTTCGGCCAATTCAACTTCTGCTACAAGCTCTTTTAGATCCAATCTTTTACATCTATATCTGGCGCCGTTGTGTATTATTATGGCTCCGGGAAACAGCTCTTTTACTGCAATTGGCAGTACTCTTTCGCCTATTTCTCTGCTATTGTGAATTATTTTTACCCTCTCTCCGATTCCACGCATTGAAAACTGCTCCAAGTATCTGTAGCCTTTTTCGGTCACGCTGAGGACTGATCCAGGATTTACTAAACCTTCGGAGATGAGCGTCTTTAGCGTCTCCGGGTTTACTTCTTCCGGCCTTGTTGTTTTCTCTGCTATCATCGAAAGGAACTGGAATTTCATAACTTCTTCATTGTTCTTTTCAACGTAGCCGTTTGACTGATTTTTGAAGTACTCTTCCGGATTTCTTTTGTAATAAGCCGATATTGGGTCATCTGATCTGAGCAGAAGAATTCCGATGCTTTCCTGTCCCCTCCTGCCGGATCTTCCGACCTTTTGCAGGAACTGAGAATAGGGAACAAGTTCCGAGATGACTATGTCTACATCCCCGATATCTATGCCGAGTTCCAGAGTTGGTGTTGCGACTACAACCTTTATCTTTCCCTCTCTGAAATCCCTCTCCACTTCATCCCTTAAATCTCTCGTAAGCCCCGACTTGTGCACAGCTGATTTTACATTTGCCTTTCTCAGAATCCAGTTTACAGTCTCTACAAACTTGTAGCTATTCCCGAAGATCAGAATCTTTCTGTTTGGGAAAGCCAAAACTAGCTCCCTTATTGCGGAATAGACATTTCCGCACTCTCTCATTATAAAGTTCAGGACAGCTCTCCTGTGCTCCCCGTGCACGTGGACAAACTCCCTTTCGAAAAGTTCTTCTGCGAACTCCTTAGCATTTGCCAAAGTTGCAGATGCGCATGCAATCTGAAAATCTGAAAATCTTGAAAGTCTTTTTATCAGGTAATGCATGTTGGAACCGAAAAATCCAGTATAGACATGTAGCTCGTCAATTGCAACAAAAACGACTTCTTTTGCGAACTTTCGAAAGGCCGGGGTATTCCTTAGATGATAGTCAACCATATCCGGATTTGTTAGGATTATGTCTGCCTTTCCGGAGAATACGGCTGTTCTCTCTTTTTGGGTAGAATCTCCATCGAATCTGACAACGTTTAAACCCAAGTCTCTTGCATAGTCCTTTATTTTTAGTTCCTGATCTTTTGCTAGGGCTTTCGTTGGATAAAATACAATCGCCTTTCCCTCGGAAGCTTTTAGTAGCATGGGTATTGCGAACGCTTCAGTCTTTCCAAAACCTGTTGGCGCGGTTATTACAACATTTTTGCCTTTCATCAGCATTTCCATGGCCTCTTTTTGGAATGGATACAGTCTCTCTATTCCCCTTTTTCTGAGAACATTGGCAATCGTTTCTGGCAGAAAGTCCAGCGGTTCGGTTGGGAACTCTTTGAATGGCTCAAAAACTCGATAATAGACGATTTCATCCTTGCTTTCAAAGATTGGTTTTAGAAATTCCTTGTAATTTTGCATCAAAAGCTTTAAATTCTTCTCATCTGGACAAATGCATCTCTTTTTCAACCTCTTGCACTTTGGGCAGAACAAATCATCAAGCACGGAAAAAGATCGCATTATGGAAGATAAATTTGAGGTTTAAAAAATCAGAATTTTGAAAGCAGATAAAGACCGTAGAAAATTGCTATGAGCGCAGCTGTAACAATAACGGCATTTACAGCTCCCTTTTTCCTCATGCCTCCTTCTGTGTCCAGAATAATTGCTCTAAGACCGTTGAATGCGTGGAATGTTACGAAAATCAACAGGAGGGCGTAGAAGATCTTATACTCCATGTTTGTCATTCTGTACAAAACGCTATCATAGCTTAGGAGATCATGGGATGAATGGGTGAGAAGGAAATGCGTTGTTATGAGAAATACCATCGCTATACCTGAAATTGCCTGAAAAACCCATGCAAGGGGCTCAAAACCGCGCATTTCAATCACCCAGTGCCATGAATAGGATATAGCTTCCGATAATCCATCCCAGAATTGCTATAATTGCAGAAACTGCTAGAACCACTCTTCTGAGTTCATGGCCAATTCCTAGCTCGTGTATGATTATCCTTATCCCGTTGACTCCGTGGAATACCCCGCAAAGTATTAGGAGGGAATCGAAAATTATAAACTGCCTCGAAACCGTTATCGAGGTTAGCGTTTCATATAGCTCCCTGCTCTGGAGGGAAGTGAGGTAGCAGAGATGCAGGATTAAGTAAAAGAGCAGGATTATTCCGGTTATCCTCTGAAAGGCAAAGGCAAGACCGAAGGGTGATTTGTATTTGAACCAGGACATTACACCCATTTCTCTCACCTCAAAGTCTCTCTCCTCAGGAGTTGAATAGCTTTAGCTGGTTCTATCTGCTTCGGGCAGACCTCGCTGCACTCCATTGCAGAATGACACCTCCAAACTCCAAAGCTTTCAGAAACTATCTTAAGTCTCTCTTCTTTACCCCTGTCCCTACTGTCCGCATTGAATCTGTAGGCAGAAACTAATGCTGCCGGTCCGAGGGAGCTCTCTAGAGTTGCTGAGCTCGGACACACAGAAAGGCAGGAACCGCATTTTATGCAGAGCGTGAAAATATAGTACTTTTTCAGCTCTTCTGGTGTCTGTAACTGCTCTATCGGATTCTCGTAATCTGTATTTGCTATTAGATAAGGCTTCACCTTCTTGTGTTTTGCGAAGAAACCCTCGAATTCCGTTACAAGATCTCTTATAACCCTGAAGTTGTCTAGCGGTTCGATTTTTATCTCCTTTTTAAACTTCGAAAGCTGCGTCTCGCAGGCAAGCCTAGGTCTTCCATTTACCTTAACCGCACAACTCCCACAAATTCCCATTCTGCAAGAGGCTCTGAAAGCGAGGCTCGGGTCTATGTTCTCTCTTATGTAAAAGAGACCGTCCAGCAATGTCATCCCTTTTTTTACGGGAACTTCAAAAGATTGCCAGAAGCTTTTATCATCCTTAAAACGCCGAATAACGAACTTCATATTCCACCTCAATACTTCCTTTCCACGGGTTTCCACTTAGTTATCGTGACGGGCAGATACTCGAATCTGGGTCCTTCTCTGGTATAATAAGCTAGAGTATGTACAAGCCACTGTTTGTCGTTTCTCTCTGGGTAGTCGAGCCTGTAATGCGCTCCCCTGCTTTCTGTTCTAAGCAAGGCTCCCATAGCTACAACTTCTGCTAGATCAAGCATGTAACCAACTTCCAGCGTTGAAAGTAGGGCAACATTAAACTTTCTGCAATCGTCGGCTATTGAAGCTTGGCTGTATCTTTCTTTTAGTTCTTCTATCTTTCTGATTGCCTCCTTTAAACCATCTCCGTTTCTGAATATCCAGAGGTGCTTGTCCATTGTTTCGTTGAGTTCCCTCTTTATTGTGTGCGGGTTTTCGTTACCTTTTCCAATTTTGTCAAAAATTCTTTTCTCCTCCTCTTTCAAGAATTCCTGGTTGATTTTAACGTCCTTTACGTTTTCAATGTATTTCAGTGCCATTTCTCCAGCGACTCTTCCGAATACAAGGCACTCAACAGTTGAATTGCTACCCAACCTGTTTGCTCCATGAATGCTGACGCAGGCGCACTCGCCGGCAGCGAAAAGCCCCTTTACCGGTGTTTCCGTGAACATATTTGTATGTATACCCCCCATTGTGTAGTGTTGAACTGGCTTAACGGGCAAAGGCTCCTCAACCGGGTCTATGTCTAGAAACTTGATTGCTGCCTCTCTTATCATCGGTAGCCTCTGTTCGATTTTTTCTTCACCAAGATGTGTTAGGTCCAAAGCAAGATACGGTCCGTGTTCTCCTTCAAAAGCTCTTCCCTCTATTATCTCCTTCCACATCGCCCTGGCAACGACATCTCTTGGTGCCAGCTCCATTTTCTCCGGGGCATATTTCTGCATGAACCTCTCCCCAAACTTGTTTCTCAGGTATCCACCTTCTCCCCTGCATGCTTCTGTCATCAGAATTCCAGAGGGAACCAGTCCTGTGGGATGGAATTGCATGAACTCCATATCCTTTAGGGGTACTCCGCATCTGTAAGCTATGGCCATTCCGTCTCCAGTTACCTGATGACTATAGGTCGTGAATCCATAGAGTCTTCCGGCTCCGCCGGTTGCCAATATTACGGCTTTAGCTTTGAAAAATACCAAATTTCCAGTTTTTAGCTCTATTGCAGAGAGCCCTTGAATTCTGTTATCCTCAATTGCAAGGTTTGTCAGGAAATATTCGCTGAAGAATTCCACGTTATCGTATTTCAGCAGTCTCTCGTAGAGGGTATGAACTTCATGGAACCCGGTTCTGTCTGCTGCGAATACTGTCCTGTTTACACTGTGTCCACCAAAAGCTCTCTGGGCTATGGTTCCGTCGGGGTTTCTGCTCCAGGGACATCCCCAGTTTTCAAGTCTAAGAATTTCTTTCGGGCATTCTCTGACAAAGAACTCAACAGCATCTTGATCTGCAAGAAAATCGCTCCCTTTTACAGTGTCCCAGGCATGCAGATCGAAGCTATCCTCCTTTCTAAGAACAGCAGCGCTTCCGCCCTCAGCACAAACGCTGTGGCATCTTATTGGGTATGTTTTTGCGATTATAGCCACTGAAACCTTGCTGTTTTTTTCAGCTATTGTAACCGCTGCTCTCATGCCTGCAAGGCCTGCACCAACGATCGCTATGTCGCAGTCGATCATCGAACCACCGTAATGCATTGGATTTTAAAAATATAGATTTTTCTAATAGCTTCTCTAATGCTAAATATGGAGATACTAATGGATTATCTTCAGCTTACACCGAAAATTTTAAAATTCAATCGAGCCACATCTTAAAAAAGGAGGGTGAGATGTCGGAAATCTGCTCTAAATGTGGGCTGCCTAGAGATCTCTGCGTCTGCGAAGAAGTAGCAAAAGAACAGCAAGTCATTTCGATAAAGGTTGGAAAGAGGAGGTATGGAAAGGAAGTAACCATAATAGAGGGGCTAGATGGCAGTGAGATAAATCTGGAGGAGCTTGCAAAGTTTTTGAAGTCAAAGCTCGCCTGTGGGGGAACTATAAAAAACGGTGTTATCGAGCTGCAGGGAAACCATGTAAACAAAGTCAAGGAACTTCTGATAAAGAAGGGATTTAATCCCAACAGAATTAAAACCTGAATGCTTCCGGAGGAAATATATCTTTTAATTTTGGCTTTATTACTTGATTTGATCTTTTCTGAGCCTCCGGCAGCCCTTCATCCAGTAGTTTGGTTTGGGAAGCTGGTTTCGGTATTTGAAAAATTTTTTGAAAAGATAGAAAGATATAGTCCGGTAATTCAGTTTGTCTACGGCACTTTTTCGGCGATTGGTGTGATTTCCTTTGCAATCTTTCTTGTTTATCTTCCTTTTCCCGAACCCTTAAACTACGTCTGGCAGGTTTATCTACTTTTTTCATCCTTTTCGATAAAAAGCATGGTTCGGCATGCAAGCAATTGCCTTAAAACGAATATGGATCCGGAAGAAGTGCAGAAAATTGTGAGTAGGGACACAAAAAAGCTGAACAAATACCAATTACGCTCTGCTGTTATAGAATCTACCGCCGAGAACTTTGTCGATGGCGTTTTTGCTCCGCTATTTTACTTTTCCATCTTTGGAATTTTGGGTGCAGTTGTCTATCGCGCGATAAATACGTTGGATGCAATGATTGGTTATCGCGGAAAATACGAATTCTTCGGAAAATTTTCAGCGAGGTTCGACGATATTGCAAACTATATCCCAGCCAGAATTTCTCTGTTTTTCTTTGAATTTCTGAAGCGCGGAAGCTTGAAATATGGCTTAAAAAACAAGGTAAAGCTGAACGGAACAACTATAGCAGCCATGTCCTATGTTCTTGGTGTAAAGTTGGAAAAACCAGGATTTTATTCTTTGCCAGGTAGACCGCCGGAGGATTTGGATGTTAGGAGAAGTATAAAGATTTTCGAGATTATAAGCGCAATGGCTGTTGTTTTTGCAGTTTTTCTGCTGTTTTTGAGGACTCTTTTGATGGAAAAGGTTTATATATCCTTTTGAGAAATCGAATAAGTTGGATGGTGGTTTGAATGATAAGTGAAACGGTTAAGGAGAAAGCTTTGGAGTTTGCGGAAGCCTTGAAGTGCCTCGAAGAATATAAGGAATTCTTGGAAATGGAAAAAAGACTCAAGGCAGATAACGAGGCGCAGGCAATGATAATGGAATTTCAGAAAAAGCAACAGGATTTTGTGACCAAGCAGATGTCTGGTATTTTCGATAACGAACTTTTAAGCGAGTTAACAGACTTGCAGGCGAAGTTGAATGCGAGAGAAAGTGTAGTAATGTTTATAGAATCTTATAACAGGTTGCTTTCAGTTCTTGGTGAAGTACTCGATCTGATAAGTGAAAGACTGGAATTGGATCTTGGGGAGGTATATAGAAGGTAAATATGCTTGAAGAAGCCCTAGCATTTTTCTTGGGCTTCTTTTCGATTTTTTCTCCATGTGTTTTACCGCTGATCCCAATCGTGTTCGGGGCTTCTCGAATGAGATTTTTGGACTCATTGGCTATCTTTCTTGGCATGATTATCTCCTTATTCCTCCTCAGTTTCATCTCAGTCTTTCTTGTTCCATTTAAGATCGTTGGCTATGTTTTGCTCTTCTTCTTGGCATTTTACTTGCTTGAAGAAAGAATAGAATTGTTTTTTAGCAGACATCTTGCAAGTTTTGGCCTTTTAACAAAGCTGAAATTACCGTCATTTTTCTATGGTTTCGTAATCCCGTTCTTCTGGCTTCCCTGCATAATGCCTTTCTTAGGAATTGCAATTTCTGAAGCTGTGCTATCGGAAAGACCTTTTTCAATTTCGGTCTTTTATACAGCCGGTATAGCGGCTGCAATTTTTCTGTTGCTACTTGTTGGTAGGAAAGTAAATCTAAATTTTTTAAAATTAAGAAAACCACTCGGTTTAGCAGTTTTCATCTCAGCAATATATCTCACAACTGAAAGCCTCGTATTTCAGGGCGGGGTATAGAAACTGCCTCATTCTAGTTTATTACCTGCATAATTTCCTTAAATGGAATGCCAGAGAAGCTCTAAACAACCGGTGAAGTTTGCTAAGACATTCGGTGTATCTTACGAACTGTGAAGAAGTGGGCTTACTCGGGGAAGATCAAGTACATTAAAACGCCCGGTAAATACAGCGAGATTAAGAGGCTTCTCGGCGAAGCACCAAAAGGTAGGGTTGCGATTTATGCTAGGGTAAGCTCAGCGGATCAGAGAGAAGATCTGGAGAGGCAGAAACAAAGACCTGTCGAGTATGCTAAGAGCAAGGGGTTATAAGCCCGCAGGTACCAGATGGATGCAGAGCTTCCGTTCACCCCGAAG
>JAAOZI010000008.1 GCA_011605865.1 Archaeoglobales archaeon | reverse complement strand
CCCGAATGGGTAGGCAAATGAAATGCTCCGAATGCGAGCTGTGAAGAATACCAGATGGATGCAGGAGCTTCCGTTCACCCCGAAAGCCCTCCCATGAAAAGAGGAGGGAAGGGATGAAAGTTAATGCTAGACCAGAACGGTCTTAAAAGCTCTTGGTCTTCCTCAAGCTTGTGTATTTCAAAGTTGTATAATTAGTTGTCTTCTAGTATTCCATCTGGCTCGAGCTAAACTCCCGAAACGAGGAATGTATCTCCAAATCTCTCCGTTCTGGCAGGTATTTGCTCTTTAGAGCGGGGAAGAGGTCAGTTTCAAATGCTAATATAAGCCTTTTATACTTCAAGGCTAACTAGAATTAATGGCACTTGAAGCTTTGAAGGAAGTTGCGAGAAAAATAATCGGTTCAACGACCGTTGATAAAAAGTTCGTCGAGGAAATAGTGAAAGATATTCAGAGAGCACTGATAAAGGCTGATGTAAACATAAAACAGGTGAAAGAGATAAGTGAGACCATAAGGAAGAGAGCCTTGAGCGAAGAGGTTCCTGATTATTTCGATACTAGAGAACACGTTCTCAAAATAGTTTATGAAGAACTTTTGAAAGGCGTTGGGGAAGGAATTGATATACCGCTCAAAAAAGCCAGAATAATGTTGGTGGGGCTCCAGGGAAGCGGGAAAACTACAACTGCTGTAAAACTTGCAAAATACTTCAAGGATCGCGGATTGAAAGCTGCTGTAATTGCTGGAGATACTTGGAGACCGGCCGCCTTTGAACAATTGAAACAGCTAGCTGATGCTCACTCTGTTGCTTTTTACGGATATAAGGGGCTAAAAGCTGTAGAAGTTGTTAAAAAAGCTCTTGAAGTAGCCAAAGAAGACGTGGTTATAATAGACACTGCTGGAAGACACGCCCTTGAGAAGGAATTGATAGACGAAATGATCGAAATTGCAAGGATTGCTAATCCAGATTACAAGTTTCTCGTAATCGACGCTGCAATTGGACAGCTAGCGAGCAAGCAAGCTAAAGCTTTTCACGACGCTATTGGAATAAACGGGATAATAATAACGAAGTTTGATGGGACCGCAAAAGGCGGAGGAGCGCTTTCAGCTGCCAGAGAAATAGGGATTCCAATAGCTTTCATAGGTACAGGGGAAAAAATCGAAGACTTTGAAAAGTTTGATCCGGCTAGTTTTGTTTCTAGATTGCTTGGGATGGGTGATTTGAAGTCTCTACTTGAAAAAGTCGAAAGAGTTGCCAAGGAAGAGGAAATAGACGCAGAAGCTTTTTTGAAAGGAACATTCACGCTTAAGGATATATATAAGCAGATTGAAGCGATGAACAAACTTGGTCCGCTGAAGAAGGTTTTGGAGATGATTCCAATGCTGGGACTGAAAATTGGGGATGAAGTGATGGAAATGACACAAGAAAAAATGAAGAAGTTCAAGGTAATAATGGACTCGATGACGGAAGAAGAACTGCTAAATCCAAAGATAATAGACAGCTCTAGAATCCGCAGAATTGCAATAGGGAGTGGTACAACTCCGCAAGATGTGAGAGAGCTTCTAAAATACTATGAAACTGTAAGAAATGTAATGAAAAGGATGAAGAAAGGAAAACTTCCACTTAAAGGACTTAAATTTGGATTATGATTGCAGGAATAGATGAAGCTGGAAAGGGTTGCGTTATAGGGCCTTTAGTGATCGCAGGAGTAGCTTGCGATTGTGAAGATTATCTTAGGAGCATTGGTGTAAGAGACTCAAAAAAGCTCTCAAAGAAAAGGAGGGAGGAACTTGCGGAGAAAATAAGGGAGGTAGCCAAAGTTGAGGTTTTAAAAATAAGCGCCGAAGATCTGAACAAATTGATGGAAAAGAAAACGCTCAATGAGATTCTCAGAGATGGATATGAAGAAATTATAAAGAGGCTGAAGCCTTCCGTTGCCTTCATAGACAGTCCAGATGTGAATCCAGAAAGGCTTGCGGGCTATTTGAGGTCCTCTACCGGGATCGAAATTGTTGCCGCTCATAAAGCTGATGAAAAATATCCAATCGTCTCTTCTGCTTCAATCATAGCAAAAGTGGAGAGGGATTGGGAAATAGAAAAGCTAAAGCAAAAATTCGGGGATTTTGGAAGCGGTTACGCAAGTGATCCGAAGACAATTGCTTTTTTGAAAAATTTGAAGGAATGGCCTTTTTTTGTTCGGATAAAATGGAAAACTCTTAAAAAAATTAATCAAAGCAAGTTAGGAGATTTTTTCGAAGAACCCGAATGATTTTAGTCAGAAATCTTATATATACGTGAGGCTTAATAAATTCGATGAACGAAATAAGATTACCCTATAAAACTAGATCCCTTTGTCCTGAATGCCTTTCAATAATTGAAGCTGAAGTTTTTGAAAATAATGGTAAGGTAATGATAAGGAAAACCTGTGAAAAGCATGGAGAATTTGAAGACGTTTACTGGGGCGATGTTGAACTCTTCAAGTTTGCATCTAGATTTGCCAGAGATGGGAAGGGAATAGAAAATCCTATAACAGAAAAAAGTGTCTGCCCATTCAGCTGCGGCCTTTGTGGAAATCATAAAAGTCACACTGCTCTGCTCAACATAGTCCTGACAAATCGCTGCGATCTTGCCTGCTGGTATTGCTTTTTCTATGCGAAAAGGGCTGGCTATGTTTATGAGCCTACGGTAGAGCAGATCAGGCAGATGGTCAGAAAAGCGAGGGAAATCAAACCTGTGCCCTGCAATGCCGTTCAGCTGACAGGCGGGGAACCTACGCTGAGGGAGGATTTGATTGAGATAATAAAAGTTATAAAGGAAGAAGGATACGATCATGTTCAGCTCAACACGAACGGTATAAGGCTTGCTCTTGACGAAAATTTTGCAGTTAAAGTTAGAGAAGCAGGTGTGAATACCGTTTATCTTTCTTTTGACGGAGTCAATGAAAAGACAAATCCGAAGAATCATAAAGAAGTTCCAAAAATTCTTGAGAATTGCAGAAAAGCCGAGCTTGGAATAGTTCTGGTTCCGACAGTAATAAGGACTGTAAACGACCATCAGCTTGGAGAAATAATAAAGTTCGCAGCTAAAAATGTGGACATCGTTAGGGGTGTAAACTTTCAGCCTGTGAGTCTGGTTGGCAGCATGCCAAAAAGAGAAAGGGAAAAGTATAGGATTACTATACCCGATTGTTTGAAGCTTATAGAAGAACAGACAGAGGGGGAGATAAGCAGATACGACTTCTATCCAGTGCCCAGTGTTGTTCCAATTTCAGATTTTGTTGAAGCAATAACTGGAAGACCGCAGTACGAGCTAACGGTTCACTTCACATGTGGAATGGCAACCTATGTTTACATAGAGGATGGAAAGATGGTTCCGATAACTAGGTTCATTGACGTCATGGGACTTCTCGACTTCATATCGAAGAAGGCGGATGAGTTGAAATCCAGCAGGTTTAAGTCCTTGAAGGCTTTGAAGGATTTGATTGACCTGCGAAAGTTTATAGATTCTTCAAAAGCTCCAAAAGGCCTGAGTACAGCTAAAATTCTCTTTAATATTCTTGTAAAGCATGACTACTCAGCACTAGGCGAATTCCACAAAAAGACGCTTTTCATAGGCTTTATGCACTTCCAGGATTTATACAACTACGACTTAGCGAGAGTTGAGCGCTGTGAAATCCATTATGCGACTCCCGATGGGAGAATAATTCCGTTCTGTACTTTTAATGTTTTGCCTGAGATTTATAGAGATAAAATTCAAGAAAAGTTTGGAATTCCGATAGATGAATGGGAGAGGAGAACCGGAAGAAAGCTTAAGGACGACATTTATAGGGTGGTGAGAAAGCCGAGATGAGGGGGCTTTTTATTGGCAGATTTCAGCCATATCATTTGGGCCATCATGAGGTAGTAAAAAGAATACTTGAAGAAGTGGATGAGTTAATAATAGGAATCGGCAGCGCTCAGGAAAGTCACAGCATTGAAAATCCTTTTACTGCCGGAGAAAGAGTGCTGATGATCTCAAGAGCTTTGGATGAGCTCGGAGTTAGGAAAAAGGTGTACATCATACCGCTTGAGGACATATATAGAAACAGTCTATGGGTTGCGCATGTCTGCTCTATGGTTCCTCCTTTTGATGTAGTTTATACGAACAATCCACTCGTTTATAGGCTGTTCAAGGAAGCGGGATTTAGAGTTCTGAAGCCTGCTATGGTAAACAGAACAGAATATCATGGAACCGAAATCAGAAGGAAGATGCTTGAGGGGGAAGACTGGGAGAAATATTTACCAAAAGCTGTTGTGGAAGTAATAAGGGAGATAAGAGGAATTGAAAGAATAAGAGAGATAGCGGGGAGAGATTTTTGATCTCTATAAAATGGGGTAGCGTTTTTTTCAATGTTGAGGGAGAGGAAAAGATAAGAAGAGCATTTTTTTCGAAGGAGCCGTTTTTTGAATACAAACGCTGCAGGATTGGTGAAAAACTTGAGAGATACTTTAGGGGTGAAAAGGTCAATTTTGATTTTGAATTCGAGCTTTCGGTATCAGATTTCACAAGAAAAGTCCTTGAGGAGACTATGAAAATACCTTACGGAGAGATTAGAACATACAAAGAAATTGCAGAAAAGCTTGAAACATCCCCGAGAGCAGTTGGGAGGGCCTTGGCAAAAAATCCGATTGCAGTATTGATTCCTTGTCACAGGGTGGTTGGTAAGAATAGCTTGGGCGGTTATTCTTGGGGAATTGAATTAAAGAGAGCTCTCTTAAAACTTGAGGGTATTTATCTCCCTTAAAACTTTCTCTGCAATTTTTGCACCAATAATTTTTGCAACCTTTGGAGCGTTTGCTATTATATCCTCTTTTGTCCTTATTCCAGCATTAAACAACTTTCTTGCCCTTACTCTGCCAATGTTTCTTATTGAAACCAGCTCTAAAAGCTCTTCCTTTACGCCGTAACGGATTCTTTTATCAAGTCCTGGAAAATTTTTTCCAAACTCTTTTGCTATTCTTGCAAGCGCATGGGATAGCCATTCGGCTGTCTCGCAAATTCTTCTTAGGTCTCCGGGGGCTATGGAGAATTTATCGCAAATCTCGTTTTCATCAACTTCATTGATCCATTCATAGAGGCATAGGGCAGTTTTGAACTCGCTAAGGAACCAGTCGTAGTCAACTGAATATTGGGACGGATAGTAAGTCAGCTCTTCACGGTGCCTAAATGCAAAGTCCTCTATCCATTCGTCTCCTTTTTTAATGCTTAGTCTTTCCATATCCGGAGTTCTGCAGATAAGATGCAAAGCGCCTAAATCGCTCAACTCATCGAACTTTTTTGTTGAATCGTAGAATATGAAGCCCGTTAGTGGATCTATGTATAGTTTTGAAACGAGGATCCCAAGCTTTGTTGGTAAAATTTTATTTTCAATTCTTATCATCTCCCAGTTTTCGAGCTGCTTTAAGGCTCTCTCTATTTCTAATTCGGGAAAATCATGTTGCCTTGCGAAAAGGGTACCCCTGAAGAAATCCTTGATGTTTTCAAAATCTGAATAACCATCGCAGATAAGTGATAGACAGTGAAATCTTAGCTTGCTTTCAACACCCAGCTTGGAAATTATTCTTTCGGGTTCCCCTCTTATGTATTTTTCTATTGCGGTTTCTTTGTCTTTTCTGTTCACAACAACTATTGCATCACCCACTTCATCCAATCCTGGTCTCCCAGCTCTTCCGGCCATCTGCTTAAATTCTGAAACTTTTATTTTCCTTGAATATCCGTCATAACGGTACAGACTTTTTATGATCACTCTCCTAGCTGGTAAGTTTACACCAGCCGCAAGCGTTGGGGTTGCAACTATTATTCTCAATCTTCCATCTCTAAACGCTTTCTCCACTATCCTCCTCTGGCTACTTAGAAGTCCAGCGTGGTGGAATGCACTCCCTTTTCTTACGCACTCAGCGAGCTTTCTGCTCATTTCTCCGTCGTTCTCTTCGAGTATTTCTTCTGCTATATCCTCGCAGTTGCAGAACTCGCCTGATATTTCCGAAAGCTTTAGAGCAAGAGACTCTGCATTTTTTCTTGTTGATTCAAAGATCAGAACACCTTTTCCATTTTCAACGCACTCCCTTACAAGTCCCTCGAAGCTAGTCCTTCTTTTCTCGATGGAACTGTTTCTGAAAATTTCCAGTGTGCTGTTGCAGAAGATACCGTAGAAAAGCGGTACGGGTCTCCAGTTGCTCTCTACGAATCTAGCATTAAGCCATGCAGCAATTTCTGAAACATTTGGGGCTGTAGCCGAAAGGCCTATTATCCAGATATCGGGTATGAGTTTTTGCATTTTTGTGATGAATATTTCTAGCGTGTGGCCGCGATCGTCTGAATCGAGCAGGTGTATTTCATCTATTACTAGGCATGTTACACTTTTCAGCCAGGATGCTTTATTTCTTAACAGCGAATCGGCTTTTTCAGCTGTTGTGACTATTATATCCGAACTCGCTAAATGCTCATCGGTGGCTTCATAGTCGCCAGTTGTTATTCCAATCTTTATTCCAATTTTTTCCCACTTTTTGAAGTTTTCAAACTTCTCACTTGCAAGAGCTTTCAAAGGTGTGATATAAAGGCATTTTCCATTTCGCAGTATTTCACGGACCATGGCTATTTCTGCTACTAGAGTTTTTCCTGCCGCAGTTGGGACCGCGAGGATTAAATTCTCTCTATTGAGAATATAGGGTATGGCTTCAATTTGAGGGGGAAAAAGATCTTTTATTCCACTCTCTTTTAGAATTTCGACAGCGTAGGAGGATATCTTGTCAGCAAGATCCTCAACTTTCACTTAGAGAGTTAAAATGAAAAAATAAAAAGATTCCGGCCCGATAAGTACTGAACATTCTCTCCGCCCTAAAGGGTGGGGGGCGGATCATGGGTTTGTGGTTTACGCCTTTATTTTCACACTTCATAGCTAGCGTTTTCGCCCACCCCGCTCCGTTCGTCCAGTAGACTAAGCTGGCCTTCAGCCCATTACCCCCTATCCCTCGCCAGGAGTTGCCCCCCGCTCCTGACCCTCAGGGACTCGGGGATATGTAGGGTAGCTCACTTTTGGAGGGGTTTCAGAGGATTTTATTGGTGAGTTGGGAATGATTACCTCCTTTCCATCAATTTTGATGCGCAGAAAGCTCTTCCTTATCTTCCAATGCTCGTCCTGCAGAACTTCTCTCAGTGTATTTATCTTAACAATTACAGGTCTGCCCAGAAATCTGCTGAGGAAGGGTAGTTTTGATTTCCTTAGTTTTGAAGCTTTCTTTAAGAGCTCTTTTACTGTGAGCTTTTGCAATGTCTTGTTCAGCTCCTCATCGAGAATTCTAATTCTCTCAAGATCGTCGGAAATCCTGTCCAAAGTGTATTTCCAGTCTGGTTCCAGATCCCAGCATTTCAGTATTTTCAGCAGAGCCCTGAAGTCGGCGTCTGTTGGAGTTGCTAGGGCGATATAGCCATCTTTGGCTTTGTGGTATCCGAACGGATAGAGTAGGTAATCTATTGTCCCAAATCTGCCCCTCGGTTTATCAAATAGGAAACCCATTACTGCGGAGAACGTAGTCACAACTGCTATTGCATCGTTTGTTGCAATATCTACGAACTGACCTTTTCCACTTTTGAGCCTTTCTAGAAGTGCTATTAGTGCACCCACTGCGGCATTAACTCCCGCCATTATCCAAGCTGCCCATAAGCCTGCTCTTAGAGGATAGGAATGCTCACCAGTTAAATATGGATTCCCTATAAGCGTGGGATACCCGTTGTAGGCTTGGGCTGTTAGATCTGAGTCTGGCACATTTTTGAACTCTTTTGCTTTTGATGTATAGTGACCAAAAGGCGAGATTGCGACGTATATAACTGCAGGATTCTCTGAAACATTTCTATATCCGATTCCAAGCTCTTCGAGAAAACCCGGCATTGTACCATCTATTATTATATCTGCAGAGAATATCAGATCTTTAACCGATTCGTTGAATTTGACTATTTCCTTATTTCTACTCTCCACCAAATACGGGATCCCAACTCCGTTTATCGTAACTCCGTAAGGGCTTATTTTCATTGCTTCGTCTCCCACTTCAATTCTTGTAACTCTAGCCCCCATTTCTGCAAGCAAAGAACCCGCAATTGCAGCAGCGAAATTTTCATCGGCAATCTCGACTACTTTAACATTTTCGAGAGCAGAAGGTTTGTTCTCCTCGCTGAAAAGTCTTATCAAAATCTCATCCCTCTTCATCCTTTTCACCTCTAAAAACTTCATCTTTTTCAGCGTCCCAAGTCGCCGGGGGAGCTAAACCGGGCATTTCATCCCAATAACCGATAACACCCTCTTTCTCCAGTTCATCTATCTCTCTATCACCCAGACCAAGCCATTTTTTAAGGATAAGCCTGTTGTGGTATCCGACAGGTCTGCCGAGCCATTTTATCTTTCCCGGTGTAGCGCTCATAGCGATGATCGGGCCGGGCACCGGAAGTTCACCAAGCAATCGATCCTTAACCTTCAAAATGCTCCCCCTTTCCCATCTCCAGGGATCAAACGCTATTTCCTTATCGTCAAGAACGGGTGATGCGGGAAATCTGTGTTTTTTTGCCAATTCTAGTATTTCTTCTAAATTTCTTTCCTCAACCCATTTAGCCACGATCTTATTCAAATCTCTCGCTCTACTTTTCTCGAATCTGTTTCCATTTTCTAGCTGGGGAATTAGTGATTTCAGAGCCTCGAACTGCGAACTTGTTAAAATAGAGATTGCAACAAACTTTCCATCCTTTGTTCTGAAAATACCAGATGGAACGGAGGCAGGATCGAGGTTACCGGTTTTTCCGATCTCTTCTCCTGTGAGACTGAAATACGTGAAGTCATACATGAAGCGCATAAGACTTTCACATTGTGAAATGTCTATATATTGTCCTTTTCCAGTATTTTCTGAAATAGAGGGCTGATAGAACTGCAAAAACAGCGTACATTGATGGGAGGTAATCCCCAAAATAATCGGGGAGCTTGTAGAATTCATCTAAGTCTTCCCAACCGGTCTTCATAGCTACACCAGCGACCCCCTGTGCAGCGACATCGAAGCTGGGTAATCTACTCAGGGGCCCATACTGGCCATAACCAGAACAGCTAACGTATATTATTCTCGGATTAACCTTTCTAATTGCCTCGTAGCCTATGCCCATTGCATCTACGAGACCGGCGCTCAAGTTTTCGACAAAAACGTCTGCTTTTTTAATCAGTTCAAAAATAATTTTTCTCGCCTTCTCGTTTCTCGCATCTGCTGCGATGATATATTTGTTTGCGTTAAGAATTGCATAAAGTAAGTTCGCTCTTTTATAGAATCTGCCAAATATTGCGGCAATTCTGTATCTGTCTCCCTCTCCTGGTGTTTCTATCTTCACAACTTCAGCACCATACTGGGCTAGAACTCTGCCGATATTTGGACCAAAAATGAAATGTGTTATCTCTACCACTCTCAGACCTTTCAAAGCCTCCTCCCTTTTTTCTCCCTCCATTAGGGATTTAATAAAATCAAAATAGTCTGTCATAGGCCTAGATACACCCTCCTTATTCTTTCATCCTCCTTCAGCTCCGAACTTTTTCCTTGCATAACTATCCTGCCATTCTCGACGACATAAGCACGATCAGATATTTCGAAAACCCTTCTAGCGTTCTGGTCGGAAAGCAGGATAGTTATACCCTCATTTCTGAGCTTTTCGAGTAGTTTGTAGATCTCCAATGCAATCTTTGGAGCTAATCCGAGGCTCGGCTCATCGACTAGGAGCAACTTTGGCTTAGCCATTAAGGCTCTGGCAATTGTGAGCATCTGTTGCTCTCCCCCGCTAAGCGTGACGGCAAGCTGGTTCCTTCTCTCGCTAAGTCTTGGAAAGAGAGAATATACGAACTTTATAGTTTCTAATCTCTTTCCCCAAGCTTCACCGTTTATTGCGCCCATCAGGAGATTTTCTTCGACAGTTAGAAATGGAAAAAGCTGCCTTCCTTCAGGTGCAATTGCGATTCCCTTTTTTATTATTTCATGGGTTTCAAAATCGTTAAGTCTTTCATTTTCGAAAATTATCTCTCCTTTCGCTACTCTCACAACTCCGATTATTGCTTTTAGAATTGTCGTTTTTCCAGCACCGTTGGGTCCGACTAATCCAACTATTTCCTCTTTATTTACTTCAAGGCTGATATCGCTCACCGCTCTTACCTTGCCATACCAAACTTCAACATCACTAACTTTCATCATAATTCCTCACCTATGTATGCCTCGATCACCTTTTTATCTTTGGAAACTTCTTCAGGTCTTCCATCTGCGATTATTTTTCCGTAGTGCATTGCCACAACTCTTTCCACTGATCTCATAAGAATTCTAAGCACGTGCTCAACCCAGACAATTGTTAGATCGAACTCTTCTCTTATTCTCGAGATAAGCGAAGAAACTCTTTCTGCCTCTGCTGGGTTAAGACCCGCCATCGCCTCATCGATCAGCAGCAGTTTTGGTTTTAAAGCAAGGGCTCTTGCAAGTTCGAGTAATCTCATCTCGTAAATTGGCAGATCCTTTGCTAAAACATCTCTTTTTTTCAGCAATCCAAAGAAATCAAGGTAATACATTGCCTCTGCTGAAGCTTCGTGTAAGGTTATTCTCCCACCCTCTTTTCCCAATATTGCGTAAAGGACATTCATAAGCGCGGTCATGTTACCAACAAGCCTTGGATTCTGAAAAGTTCTCGCTATACCCATTCTGGCTCTAACAAATGGCCTCTCTCTTGTTATATCCTTCCCGTTAAAAAATATCTTACCCTCGTTGGGATAATAGTAGCCGGAGATCAAGTTTATTAGTGTGGTCTTTCCAGCACCGTTTGGCCCGATCAATCCAACTATCTCTCCTTTTTCAATCTTGAGTGTAACATCGTCGACTGCTACTATCCCACCAAATTTTCTCGTTAGGTTCTTGATATCGAGCATTTTTATCCTCTCCTTATTTTTATCAAGGGGAAGTATTCTCTATACCTCTTTTTCCTGTATAGCCCCCAGAAACCCTCTGGAAGTAAGTAGAGAAGAACTAATAATATCAGGAAGAGTACTACTATTGAAAGCCCTCCAAATAAAACCCTTGTAGCTTCTCTGAGTACAGCTATTACGTATGCGCTTATTACAACTCCATAAATAGCCCCTTTTCCACCTAGGGTTGTTGTGAGCAGTATTATTATTAAGAAAGATGGCTGAAGCCAAGCGGGGCCTGCGAATGACCCATAGTAATGAGCTATAAACCATCCAGCTATTGCCATCGCTCCACTTGTCAGGGTAAATGTGGGTATTTTTACTTTCGCGGTATTTATCCCGTAGGTTTCAGCAACCTCTTCGTCTTCATTTATTACCCCCATTATAAAACCGTATCTTGATCTCAGTACTCTATCGGAAACGAAAAGGAAGATTAGCGCAAGGGATAGAGAGAGGTAGAAATATAGGGTCACATCTTGAAATACATTCCCGCTATGGAAGATTGTCGGTACTCCAGGAATACCTGTTTCGGCACCGAATATTTCAGATTGCCAGTAGGCGAGTTCGAGTAAAATGAATGGCAAAAGCAAGGTTATCAGTACAAAGTAAAGTCCTCGGGAGATTATCGTTATAGGGCTTAACCCTAGGGCTATGATCGTCCCAATTGCAAATGATGCGGGAAGTGTTGCAAGCGGCGAAAGACCGAGGTTTTTACTCAGCAAAGCACTTGTATACCCACCAATGGCTGCAAAAAAGTGCGGACCGAAATTCACTCTACCGGTACCTATTATCTGTAAAGTTAGAGGAATTGCAAGCATGCAAAGAATGTTTGCAAAGATTAGTGTTGATAAAATTGAAAGAATGCTTATTGGAACAATCTGACCAACTGCTAGTATTATCAACGGGATCAAAAGCCAGATTATGAGTCCTATGATGGGATTCCTCCAGTATCTCGGCTCTAAGACCCATTCGTATTTTCTATTGCGAAAATGGATTATGAGCCTTCCTCTTCTCGCTTCAAGCTTTACCATATTGTTTCAGCCCTCGCTAAACCGCATGGTTTGAATATCAATACAATTATTACTACCACTAATGCGGCAAGCGTCATCATTCTTGGGTTTATTACAAAGCCAGTTACGGCGAAAACGAGACCTAGGATGAAGGATGCGGTTATAGTCCCCTTGAGATTTCCTAAACCCCCAAGTACGGTCGCCAATATTGCGTAAGTAAAGAGCGGCCAGCCTATGAATGGATTCAGCGCCCATACTGGGGTTAGTAATAGTATTATTATTCCGGGCGGTATCGAGGCTAATATCAGCGCAAGAATGAACATTCTATCGAAGTTGACACCCATTAGCTTGGAAGCAAAAATGTTCTGGCTTATTGCCCTCATTATGAGCCCAATCTTTGTTCTGGCAAGCAGCTGTAGGTACAGGAATGTGACTAAAATAGATACCACTGCTACCACTACCAGCTGTCCAGGAACGCTTGCGCCGGCTATGCTGACCGTCTCCTTGGTTACTGAAGTTGGAAGATAAACTCCAACAATTTCCGGATAGATGTGACTAATGAGTTCTTCAATGATTATGAAAACTGAAAGAAGAGCGGCGAGAAGGTAATCTTCCACTTCAAAGAACTTTGAGATCACGAGCTTGTATATGGCTACTGTTATAACTGTAAGTAGCAGAAAGCTCAGCAGAATTGATATCAGAAAATCTAGGCCAAAATCTTTCCAAAAGGCCCAGGTTCCGTAGGCTACTATTAGGAAAGTCATTCCGTAACCTAGATGGAACACTCTTAGGACACCTGTGATGATCGTGAAGCCAAGCGCGGTGCCGAGGAAGAGACAACCAAAAATAAATGTATATAAAAAAATATAAGCTAAAACATCTAACATTTAATCCCCCTAGCTTGGGCAACTCTTTCTCAGCTCTTCTGGAGACTTATAGAGTTTTATGTTTGAAACTTTCTGCACATCTTCACCATATCCAGCCTCTTTGAGCAGTTCTGAGGGAGTAATCCAGACTGGCTTTCCGTTGCACTGGAACTGTGCTACTAGGACGTATCCTCCAGTATATGAATGGAAGTTCGGATTCTTGTAGCCGAAATACACGTATTTACTTGGCAGGGCTGTGTGCTCAAACTGCATTTCCTCGATAGCCTTTATTATCTTGTCCATTTCTAGACTTCCAACTTTTTCGATTGCCTGCTTTATCCTGTACACCTCTGAATAGTAGTAGTGAACGCTCATATCAGCAGCGAGACCCATTGCATTGAGTTTTTTGACAACTTCCTTTGTCTTTGGAGTTAATGGCGGAACATCCGGCGTATCGTAGAATATGGACATCGTTCCTAGAGCTTTACTTCCGGTAAGATTGTAGAACACTCCCCACTGATTCGGTCTTCCGAAGAATCCTATTGGAATATTCTTTGCTCCCGATTCTGCCCACTGCTTTGTCATCGTTATCGTATCGGTGTACCAGCTGGAAAGGACGAAGATGTATTCAGCCCCCCTCCTTGCGGACTCCTCAAGCATCGGCAAGAAGTCCTTTTGACCAACGGCTATGTTGGCGACATAGACGACTTCCAGCCCAAACTCCGCTGGAACCCAGTCTTTCATGGCCTTTATTTCAATTTTTCCGTAGGGAGTGTCTACAGTACAACCCTTTCTTGCACATTCTGTCCAAGCAGCTTCTTCGAGTAGCAGAGCAACTTTTTTAGCTCCAATTGCCTTTGCAATTGCAAAATGCGTCTTTGGCGTATTGTAATTAAGGTCTGGGTCGGGCGGTAAGTTTCTGAAATAGAACTTGTATTTATCGTAATCCTGCATTACTTTGAGCGTAGTCCCAACAGCTGCCTGCGAAGAGATAACAAGATGCGGATAGCTCGGATATAGCTTGGCACCCTCCTCTATTATAGCCAAAGCCTCCTCGGAAACACCCTCTAGGAAGACGAACTTACACTTTTTCTCAACAACAGCGCTTCTGTAAGCTGAAACTGCAATGTCGACTTTTCTTTGAGTGTCTTCGTGTATAAACTCAACTTTTCTGCCGAGAATTCCTCCAGCAGAGTTTATTTCGTCAACTGCTACTTTTATAGCCTCTACGTCGGCTTTGAGTACTGGAACTCTTGGATCGAACAGCGCACAGATGACAATTGGTTCCTTAGCTTCAGGTTTTGGCGTTGGTGTTGGCGTAGCCGTTGGAGGTTGTGCGCAGCCCAGAAGTCAATCGCCATTATTAATACACTAACAATACCTATTACATGTTTTTTTGAACATATTGAATGTTAACATGTTTTATTATTTAAGCTTTTTCCTATTAATTTTCATGAACAGCGAAAACTTTCAGCTAAACAAAATTTTTTAAATGTGCCTAGTTACAAGAATCATGGGAAAGAAGGTGTTGTTACCTTTTGCAGCATTTTTGGCCTTGGTAATAGTTACCCTTTATCATAGCTCCTCTTCAACTATTTCACCTTCAGATTTGATAGGAATGAAAGAAGCTTACGGCGTAGCAGTTCAGGGGAAAGTAGAGGAAACTTTTTCCGAAAATGGTCAAACTTATTTCTATATCTCGGATGGCAGAAGTAAAATAAGAGCAGTGTACGCTGGACAGATAAATTACGGAGAAATAATAGCTCTTGGAGACTGGAAGGAGGGGATTTTCTACGTTAGAGAAGTTCTGAAAAAGTGTCACACAGAATATGGTGGTTGATTGGCGGGCTTTGAACTTCTATTAGTTTCCGCAATATTTTGCACAACTTCAGCAATTCTATTCCTAGCATCTGTCAGAAATTTGAAATTTGCAGAGTTTGCGGAAATCCTTCTTTATGCATCCCTTTCATGCGTTTTTGCATCTCTCTTACTCCTGACTTGTCACTTTCTTATCGACGATTTTTCTGTACTCTCCGTTTACTTGAACTCCCAAAGAGAAATGAGCCCATGGCTTAAAATAAGCGCGGTTTGGGCGGGAAGAGAAGGTTCCCTTCTGCTATGGAATTTTTTAAACGTTCTTTCAGCTTCCATTTTCCTCAATTACGGAAAGAAGGATCTCAAGAAAGCAAAGGCGATGTTTGTATTTCTCTCCTATGCATCGGCACTTTTGATTCTAAATCTGTTCTCGAATCCTTTTGCAGAATTACAATTCAGACATTTGAATGGTATTGGGATGAATCCAGTGCTAAGAACACCTGAAATGCTGATACATCCGCCAGTTGTTTTTCTTGGTTATTCGCTAGTCGCGGCTGTTTATGTCTCCACCCTGTTCGGAATACAGAACAGAAAATTTTTAATTTCCTCTTGGGTTTTATTAACGGCAGGAATAATCCTTGGCGGTTTTTGGGCTTACAGGACGCTTGGCTGGGGGGGATTCTGGGGTTGGGATCCAGTTGAAAATTCTTCTCTATTGCCTTGGCTCTGTTTAACGGCCTATTTTCATATAAGGAAAGGAAAAGAGTTTTTTGCTTATCTGGCAATGGTATTCGTTGTTTTTGCGGCTTTTGTGACTAGAAGCGGAATTTTGAGTTCAGTTCATGCGTTTGCGTCAGATCCTTTTAGCTTCTTCTTTGTTTTTTTGATGGTATTGCTTGCAATCCCTGCTGTTAGGAAGTGGAACTTTGAAGGATTTTGTTACTCCCTTCTAATCTTTTCGGCGATGATAATTGTGGTATTTCTTGGAATAATCACTAGCTTTTTTAGAAACGTTGATAGGAGCTACTATCTAATAACATTTGTCCCGCTTTTCTTTTTAGCAGTATGTGGGATAATCTATAGGTTCATAAAAATGAAGAGAAAATTGCTTCACTTTGGTGTAATCTTACTGTTCTTGGGATCTTTCTCAGTTTGGTTTTTTGAAGAAAAGAGAACGATTTCCGTAGAAGAGAGCGGGCTCTTTAGATTGAGCAATCTTAGTGAGGAATTTGATGGGGAAAAACTAATTTTGAGGGCAAAAATAGAAAGCAAATATGGAATTTTTGAACCGGAAATTCACTTCTATGATAACTGGGGGCAAGTTAGCAAAGTTTCAATAATTTCAACGCCTTTTTTGGATTATTATCTAGCAATAAGATCCCTCTCTCAGGATTCTATCATCATCGAATTCTACCTAGTACCGCTGATTATCCTCGTTTGGCTTGGAAGCGTATTTATAATCTTTGCAGGAATTTTAAGACTTAGAGATTAATTTTAGATACGAAAAGAACTTTTCAAGAGCCTTTCTTCTGTGTGAAACGAGATTTTTCTCTTCCCCCATCTCTGCGAAAGTTCTGTCAGCGTATAGGAAAATGGGATCAAATCCAAAGCCTTTATCCCCTCTTATCTCTTTTGCTATCTCTCCGTAAACGATTCCGTCAAATATCTTGATATCTTTTCCATCAAAAAACGCTATTACAGCCTTGAAATATGCTTTTCTGTTTTGAACACCCTCTAGGAGTTTTATTATACCCTTATTTCCGATTGTTTTAAAAACATAGCTCGAATAAGGCCCAGGGAATCCGTTAAGACTCTCTATAAAAAGACCACTATCTTCGATGAAGAAGGGTCTTTTTATTACTCTTGATAGCATTTCTGCACTTTTTGTTGCAATCTCTTCAAGTGTATTTCCTTGGGGTTCCTCGTACTCTATTTTTAGCCATTCTATTTCTACTGAGAAAAGTTTTGCAACCTCCCTCGCCTCTTTAAATTTGCCCTCATTGGAAGTGATGAATAGCATATGCGAAAATTAGCTTGCTAAATAAAAACTTAGCTGGTACCCATGTGAGTGTTGTTAGGAGTTCCGCATTATAGCCCCCTTAACGAGAGGCATGTGGGAGCTTGGCTTTGAACCGGCAGATAAAGGAAGCGTAAAGCCTTAACGCCGGAAGCTCCGTCCTTTAGGGCAGGGTAGCTCACAGCCTTGAACTGGCAGCAAAATCGCTATATGAGCAGATCGTTGCAAATTTTAGCGACATTCTGGGCGAAAAGGCTACATACTTAGAGAGATTGCCAAAGAGGAGGAGATACATGCAAAGCTCGTTGAAAAGTTTGTTGACAAAGGGATGACAAACCTCGCATCTTCTAGGGACTCGTGAGCAGAGCAACTCTTGGCGAGGGGTAGGGGTAATGGGCTGAAGGCCAGCTTAGTCTACTGGACGAACGGAGCGGGGTTCAGAGAACTATAAGAATTCTCTAAATTTTTGAGTGCGATACTTAAGAATAATCTTTTACGACAAAAACCCCGCTCCTCTAGGGGATGAGAAAAGCTTAAATAAATAGAGCACTTTAAAATTACACAGAGAGATAAAAAATTGTTTGGGATCAAAATGATATCCGCTGATTACGTGGTAATAGGGGCAGGCTACGCTGGACTACATTGTGCAAAAAAACTAATTGAGAAGGGTTTTAAGATTCTAGTATTCGACATGCGGGAAGTTGGTGGGGAATTGACAGTATTCTCAAAACTTGGAGTATTTTCTGAAAAATATGAGAAATATATAAAAAAAATTCAAGAGCTTAAAGATCTTGTTCCTGTTGAAATTGGGACTGTTATAAAGTCTAAACCTGTAATTGTGAGCACAAAAAATGGTTTAAAGAGGTTCGAGGCCAGAAGAGCTTTGCTTTGTACTGGAGCGTCGGATTTTCTGCCGATAAAGCTTAATGTTTTGAGCAAAAAAATCTCCGGAATTTACTCTCTTGATCAGGCTTTAAGGATGGTGGCTGAGAAAAAGAAGATAGGGGACAAAATACTGTTAATATGTAGAAAGGAACCGGTTATAGAATTGACAGAGAAGCTTTTTTCAGAAAACAATTGTAATTTTGAAATCGTTGACGTGGGCGAAAAAATAGAAATAAGTGGTGAGAAGAGAGTGGAAGAAGTTGAGGTTGAGGGTGTTAAGTATAAATGCGATGCAGTGGTGTTTTACAACGGAAGAGAGCCCTTTAATCCGTTAAAACTCAAAGGAACTCCAGTTGGAAACATTGCTGTCTGCTCGTATGATTATTCAAAAGTTGAAGAACATGTTAGGAATTTTCTTTCTAAGTTCTCATCCTGATCCGTCTTTTGGAATAGATGCCTTTGATGTCCCATGTTGTTTCTAATTTTCGTGCAAAGCTTCTTCTGTCTATAGAAAATTTTTGATTTAGCCGAATTGGAGAGATTTTAAATTTTAATCTAAAAAATAAAATTACATTTGTAATTATTTTTACAATTTTTTGGAAAATTTTTTTAACTCGAGGATTTCGCACTTTTTTAAATAAAGGAATTTTATACTGCGTATAAATGGAAAGGTTTTTCAATCTCCTTTCCTATTTTTGTTGGTGATAATATATGGAAATAAAAAAGGTTGCAGTTCTCGGAGCTGGCGATATGGGGCACGGAATTGCCGAGGTTTGCGCAATTGCTGGCTACGAGGTTACAATGAGGGATATTAAACAAGAGTTCGTTGATAGGGGAATGGAGAGGATAAAACAAAGCCTGCTGAAGTTGCAGGAAAAGGGCAGAGTTCAGAATCCTGAACTCGTTCTTTCCAGAATAAAGCCAACAGTCGACCTCGGTGAAGCCGTGAGAAATGCGGACATAATAATAGAAGCTGTTCCAGAGGTTTTCGAGATAAAAACGCAAGTCTTCGCAGAATGCGATAAATTGGCTAAACCTGAGTGCATATTTGCTAGTAACACTTCAACTATCAGGATAACAGAACTTGCAAAGGCTACGAAGAGAGAAGATAGGTTTGTGGGATTACACTTTTTCAACCCGCCCGTTCTGATGCAACTGGTTGAAGTGATTCGGGGAGAAAAGACAAGCGATGAAACAGTTAATATCTGCGTTGACTTTGTGAAAAAGATCGGAAAAGTTCCTGTGGTTGTGAAGAAGGATGTTCCTGGCTTTATAGTCAACCGTGTACAAGCTCCTGCAGGTGCCCTGCTAATGGCAATAATAGAGAGAGGTATAGCCACACCAGAGGAGGTGGACGCTACTGTAAGAAGAATGGGATTACCAATGGGGCCATTTGAACTCATGGACTTTACGGGCATAGATATCTTCTATCATGCCAACAAATACTACGCAAAAGCAATAAGCCCTGACTACGAGCCGCCGAAAATTCTGGAGGAGATGGTAAAGTCAAAGAATTTGGGAAAGAAGACTGGAAAAGGTTGGTATGATTGGAGTGCCGGAAGGCCGCAGATAGATATGAGCAAAGCAACCGACAAGATAAACCCGCTAGATTTCTCAATAGTTGAAATAAATGAGGCTGTAAAACTCGTTGAAATGGGCGTAGCCGAACCGGAGGAGATAGACCTTGCCGTGAAGCTTGGTCTTAACAGACCTTTTGGTCCATTTGAAATTGCGAAATCTATTGGTCAGGAACAGATTTTAAAGAGATTAAATGAACTTGCCCAGCAGTTTGGGAAGAAAATATTTGAACCAGCAGAAACGATAAAGGCTGGAAAACTGATGCAACTGATTGAAAAGAAGGAGAAAAAGGAGGAAAAAGGTGAGGAATTCAAGACGATAAAAATAGAGAAACTTGAAGGCGGTATTACCAAGCTGGTGCTGAACAGACCAGATAGGCTGAACACGATAAATCCCGAGATGCTTGAGGAACTCGATAAAGCTATAACAATGCTTTGGAATGACAATGAGACTAGGGTAATTGTAATAACTGGGGCCGGTAGAGCGTTCTCCGCTGGTGCGGATTTAACTACTCTGATAACACATCCATTTGATTTCCTAGAACACAATAGAAAAGGAGAGAGAATTTTCAGAAGACTCAGCGAAATTCCAAAGCCTGTTATAGCCGCAATCAACGGATATGCCTTAGGAGGTGGCTTGGAAATAGCGATGTCCTGCGACATAAGGGTGGCAAAGAAGTCGGCCATAATAGGGTTGCCTGAAGTTACTTTAGGACTTATACCTGGATGGAGCGGAACCCAGAGATTGGTAAAACTGGTCGGGATAAGCAGGGCGATGCAGCTGGCTTTAACTGGGGAAAGAATTTCGGCAGAGGTTGCAGAGAAATATGGTCTTATAAACAAAGTCTTCGACGATGAAAAATTCGATGAGGAAGTCATAAAGTATGCAAGAGATATTGCTGAGCGCTGCGCCCCGATTTCAATGGCGTTGATAAAGAGATTGGTAAACAAAGGTGGAGAAGTGCCAATGGACATTGGACTTGAATGGGAGTGCACAGCGGCTGGTATCTGTTTCTCAACTGAAGACTTAAGAAAAGGAATTTCAGCATTCCTTAGGAAAGAAAAGCCTAAGTTTAAGGGTAGATAGACCATTCATATTTTTGAAAACCATTTTTAATTAAAATTTTTTGAAAATATAACACATTTTCAGGGCCCGGAGCGGGATTTGAACCCGCCTCCTGGGATCCACAGTCCCAGAGGATAGCCGCTACCCCATCCGGGCCATTTAGTCTGTATGAAACTCGCGTGAATTTTAGGGCTATCGCTTTCTTCTTCTTGCAGTAGAATATTTAAAACTTCTGTTGCGTCATCAAAACTAGAATTTATTAAAAATAAAAATACCACTATATCCTCATTCCTCGAACTCTATCTAGGTCGAATTTTGCCCTTTCGCTTATATGCATAACAGCTATTGTACCCGCCATCACTGGATCACTTATGACCACGTCGCTGACGTCTGGGACACTTCCGAACATGCTGAGGGATATCACCCTTATACCTCTCCTTCTCAACTTCTTGACTTCTTCAGCGATCTTTCCTCCCATCAGACCCCCAGCCAGAACTAAAACTTCTGCTCTGTGCAATCTTGCAACAGCTTTTACGGCTTCTGCAATTTCATCCTCTCCAACTACTGGCATGGTGTCAACGCTGATTCTCTCTCCCCTTAGATTATGTCTGTCCGCCTCGCTTATTGCTCCTATAGCAACTTGTGAAACCAAGGCTCCTCCGCCTAGAATTATAACTCTTTTACCATAAACTTGCTCAAATGGTTTTTCCTCCTCGATTTCGACAACAGTTTCGAGAGCCTTGATTCTCTCGAATATTTTTTCGAAGTTTCCACCTTCTATCTCAAAATAAACTAGTGCCTTTCCAGCATGTTCTCCAAATCGGATTGGAAAGCTCTGCGCATATTGTATGTTTCCTCCTTCCGCTGCTATTATTGTAGTGAGATCTCTAAGAACCCCTATTTTGTTTTCCGCAATTATTCTAAGACCGCGTGACATCAGAACTTGGCCCCCGTAAGAGTTTTGGTCTCAACAACACCTTCGATCGTCCTTATCTTGTTAACAACGATATCGCTCAGCTCTTCAAAGTCTTTTACGACGATCTTCGCAATCAGGTCGTACTCCCCAAATAGCGGATATAGTTCTTCAACTTCTTTGATGCTTGCTATTCTGTCGTATACTTTTTTTTCTTTTCCTGGTGCTACTTTTATCAGGACGAAACCAAGTGCCATAATAAGAGTCGTCTTTAAATTTAAATATTGTTGATCAAGCCTAATTTTAGCAGAAAAATAGGCAGTTCTGCACAACAAACTGGACCAACGATTACATCACCAATAATTTCAGTTATTTCATCTTTAAATTTCTCTGCCAGTCCCGGAATAACTATCTTCCTCTTATCAACTTTTTCCAGTTCATCTTTATATTCGGCTATTCTTTCAGCTCTGAAATAACCTAAAAAGACTGCCATGTCAACCGAGTAGCCTTCTGTGTCTATTACAAGCATGTTGAAATTTATTCCGGCTCTGACCATTATCTCAGAAACTGCTGCCTGTGTGTAGGGATAATTTGCCGTTATCAACGTTACGGCCTTTTTGTCGCTAAAAACAAGTCCTGTTCGGGTTTTTACAGTTGTTTGCAAAATGGGCACATCTAAAAATTTCCTAGCTTCTATTGCAAGGTTTAAGAATTCTATCTCCCTCTTTGTCAGGTGGGGACATTTATCTGCTCTTGAGCCCATTTTTAAGATTCTAGAGAATTCTCTGCATGTGAATCCGCAATCTCCGCAATCCTTTTTTGGTAGATACTTGTAGAACTCTATTCTGTCAAAGTATAAGTCTGCTTTCAAGAAGATACCTCCAAATCCTATCCTTAACGTGATGGATATTTTTTATGGCCTTTCCCTTTCCTTTCATCTCCTCAGCCTTGCATAAAGCTATACCGACAGCTATTGGTGTATCCTTTGGCTCAACCGTGATATAAACGAAATCCCCTTCCCTTATTCTGGGATCCGCATAGGTTATTCCCGGCTTCATCACGTCTGCTCCGTTCAGTATGAAATCCATTGCTCCCGAATCTACCGTTACTTTGTATTTTTCCGGTCTGAGTTTTATTGCGCCATAAACACTGACGTACCTTTTTCCGTCAAATTCCATCAATATAGCTTCGCCGTTCACGAGAATTATCTTCACGTTTTCAAAATCCAGAACTTCCATTTCGCCTTCTACTTTTACCCCAGCTCTTTCAAAAACTTCTTTGCTTATTTCCCTAGCCTCCTTTTTTCTCAGTTTTCTTCTTTCCATAGTGAAATTCTTGTTAGGATTTATAAGCTACTCCACCACCCTTAAAGGCAGAGTTTCCGGCATTAAGGGGACTCACACAGCTCCTCCATCCCATTGCCTTCGTGAAGCATGGGATATGTTGCTGCAGAGCCGTTCTGGTCTAGTGTTAGCTTTCATCCCTTCCCTCTCCTATCATTGGGAGAGCCTTCGGGGTGAACGGAAGCTCCTGCATCCATCTAGTATTCTTCACTGTGACATCCCTATCCTTCCAATCCGCATTTTCCGCATTTCAATCGCCTGCACACATTCGGGCTTAGCTTTTCCCAACATACTGGGCACAGGCTTGAAGTTCCCTTAGCGTCATTTTTACATGTTTTATTTATTTAAGCTTTTCTATCATCCCGTTCTTCAAAGCTGAGAAAAGCTTAAATAATAGCATTTTAAAAAACCACAGGTTAGCGAGATCTCGGAGGTGAGCTTGGCTTTTGAACCGGCAGATGAGGGAGGCGTAAAACCTCTATTAATGCCGGGAGCTCCGCTTCAGCGCGGCAGCTCACAAACACAAGGAGGTAATCCGAGTTATGTGGAGCATATTAAAAGCGCTCAGAGAGAATCCTGAACTGCTTTATGAGTCGCAGAAAAGAAGGGGTCTAAGTAAGGAGATAGTGGATAGAGCAATAGAGCTTGACAGAAAATGGAGGGAAAAACTGAAGGAAACGAATTTTTTGAGAAAACAGAGAAATGAGCTATCGAGGCTTTTGAAAGAAAAAAGGGATGAAAAGATAATAGAAGAAGCGAGGATTTTGAGTGAAAAAGTTAAAAAAGCTGAAGAAGAGCTAAAAACTCTTGAAGACGAACTTGAAAGGACCCTGCTTTCAATTCCAAACATAGTCCACGAATCAGTTCCCATTGGCAAGGATGAGAGTGAAAACGTCCCAATTCGTTACTGGGGGAGGCCTAGGGTTTATTTTGAAGACGTTGACAAATTCCTGAAGATAACGAATGGAAAAATTGGCTATGAAGTAATCGACTTTAAACCTTTGGGCCATGCTGATGCGGTCGAAATTTTTGGTTGGGCTGATACTGCTAGGGCATCCAAAGTTGCAGGCTCGAGATTCTATTACCTTTTTGATGACCTTGTATGGCTTGATTTTGCTTTGACTCTCTATGCAATGGATTTTTTAGCTAAAAATGGTTTTAAGGTAGTCTTTCCTCCGCTGATGCTGAGGAGAGAGGCTTACGAAGGCGTCACAGCTTTCAGCGATTTTGAAGATGTTATATACAAAGTGGAGGGAG
The DNA here is from genome assembly GCA_011605865.1 of Archaeoglobales archaeon. Lineage (GTDB taxonomy): Archaea > Halobacteriota > Archaeoglobi > Archaeoglobales > Archaeoglobaceae > WYZ-LMO2. Next base: position 7,977 of record JAAOZI010000008.1, on the reverse strand, counting down.
AAGACTTGCATTTGATTGCGACAAGCGAGCACGCAATTGCTGCAATGTTCATGAACGAAACAATAGAGGAGAGCGATCTACCGATGATGTATGCAGGGGTAAGCCCTTGCTTCAGGAAGGAGGCGGGAGCACATGGAAAGGATACGAAGGGAATTTTCAGGGTGCATCAGTTCAATAAGGTCGAACAGTTTGTTTTCTGTTTGCCAGAACATAGTTGGGAATGGCACGAGAAGCTAATCGAGAACGCAGAAATGTTATGGCAGGGTTTGGGAATTCCCTACAGGATAGTGAACATCTGTACCGGCGATCTCGGAATCGTTGCAGCTAAGAAATACGACTTGGAAGCTTGGATGCCATCTCAGGCAAATTATAGGGAGATGGTTTCGTGCAGCAATTGCACAGATTGGCAGAGTTACAGGCTAAAAATAAGATATGCCGAAAAGAAAGGTCTTCCGAGCAAAGGCTTCGTTCATACGCTGAATTCAACTGCAATAGCAACAACTAGGGCAATAACTGCTATAATAGAAAACTTCCAGCTGGAGGATGGTAGAGTGGAAATACCCAAAGTTCTTGGAAGATATTTGGAAAACATAGATTCCGCTCCGAAAGACTACATTATGCCAAGAAACGCTCGAAAGGCGTGAGAATTTCGCACCCATCTTTTTTAATCAATACAACATCTTCAACCCTAACTCCGCCAACATTTTTGTAATAAAGCCCTGGCTCGACTGTTACAACCATACCGCTTCTCAACTCAACATCGATATCGCCTATTTTTGGCTCTTCGTGAACTTCAAGTCCTATTCCGTGTCCAGTAGAGTGAATAAAACCTTCATCTTTCCTAGTTTCGAAACCATGGCTTTTTAGCTCATCCTTAACAGCATTGTGCACGTCTTTTCCATTTACACCCTCTTTTAACATCCTGAAGGCAACTTTTTGCGCATCTATAACTGCTGAGAGCATTTCTTTGAGCTCGGGATTCTGGTTGATTATTACAGTTCTGGTGAAGTCAGCATAGTAGCCTTTTCTATTTCTCGGAAAAACGTCTATCAGTAAGTGGTCTTCTATTTTTCCACTTCCGACTTCGTGTGGGTCAGCTGAAAGTTTTCCGGTGGAGCAGATGGTATCTTCTGAAATCAGGCCACGAACCCATAGCTCATTTTCGAGAATATTTTTGACTTCTTCGCAGGACAACTTTTTATTATCTTGGACTATTTTTATAATTTTTGGAAAAACCTGAATAATCTTTTGGCAGTTCTCTCTGATTTCAGCTATTTCCCAGCTGTTTTTAACGGCTCTAAGCTTCGTGAAGGGGTTATCAATCACCTCAACTTCGAAGTTTTTTTGGAGTATAAATGCAAAAAAAGAAGGAAAATCGTTCGGGATTACCACTTTTCTCGCCCTCCCTTCTTTAAGAATTTGGACTAGGATCTCCGCAATTGCCATTTTTGGATTTTTTAGTTCCTTGATCTTTTCTTCATATCCAAGCATTTCATAACTTGCAATCTCTTTGACCCTACTCTCCCTCAGAGACCTTCTCAGTTCCATCTCTGGAAGGATGAGGAGTTCTGTCCCATCTATTCCGGCGATGTAAAACATCATCGAAGAACTTCTGAACTTGGTTGCGTAAAAGAAATTGGCGTTTCCGGATTGCATTACAAAGAAGTCTGCACCTTTCTCTTTTATTGCCTCTATCACCATATCAGTATTCTAACCCAACCCTCCGCAACCCTCTTTTCCCCTACTTTACAATCAACTTTCACCTTGTGTCTGTTCTTTTCTTTCTCTATTATCTCGCACTCAACATTAACCATATCACCAATTCTGACAGGAGCAATGTAGCTAAAATTTGTTTCAAGAAGCACAACGGTTCCCGGAAGCATTGCAACTGCTGTTGAAACTAAACTAGTTGTCAGCATTCCGTGAACAACCCTACCACCAAATTTTGTTTTCTTTGCAAAATTTTCATCGAAGTGAATGGGATTTAGGTCTCCTGAAATAAGCCCAAAAAGGCTAACGTCTATTTCATTAATCTTTTTGGAAAAGGAGAACTTCAAACCGACTTCGGGCTGTGCAGAAATTTTCTTGAACTCTCTAAAATCGCCACCACTATTTTTGTATAGCTCAACTAGTTCCGAAAAATCCATGAAAAAATTTCAAAAAAGAATTTAAAAACCTTTCTACTTTTTCATTCTCTTTGTTTTGAGTTTCTTCAGCCTTATTATATTCTCTCTGTCCATTTCTTCGAGTTTGAATGCTATAAACTTGGCAAGTTCCTGCATTCTGGGAATTACCCTGTATTCGAGCGCGTTCACCCTTCTTTTCGTCCTCTCTATCTCTTCGAGCAATCTTCTTATTGTTGTTTCAATCTCAGCAACCTCGAGAATAGAATCAACTAATTCTTCGTAAGCTGTAACAGCCTCGTCAACTCTTATACTAGTGCTTAAGATTCCGTATGGCTTTTCCACAGCTTTTCTCGCAACTTTCTCCCTTTTTATAACCGGTACGACAACTCCCATTATGCTTTTCTTCTTTACTGTAAAGCTTGGCTGAACTTGACAACAGGCCAGAGCAATGGATCTTAAAGCTGTATAGCCGTCGACTGCCATTGCGATCAGAAGCTTTTGCTGGGCTTTTTTATAGTTTTCAACCATTTTACCGATTACAGTCTTTGCTTCCTCCAGCAATTCTCTGAACTCCATTATCAGACCGTCTCTTTTCATCTTCAGTAGCGCATGTCCCCTTATTGCCATCCTAATTCTTCTTCTTAGCTTTATAAGTTCCATTCTCGTCGGTTGAACCTCTGGCATCTCTATCCCTCAAAAAATTAGGATGAAGCGGCAGCTTTCTTCTTGTATGCTGGATGGTATTTCTCGATCCACTTCTTTTCTATCTTCGTCAACTCTCTTTCTGGGAGCATTGCGAGTAACTCCCAGCCTAAGTCTAGGGTTGTCTCTATATCCCTGTCTTCGTACTTTCCTTGATTTACAAATCTTCTTTCAAACTCATCTGCAAATTTCAGGAACATCCTGTCCCTTTCGCTCAGCGCCTCTTCACCAACTATGGCAACGAGACCTCGCAGATCAACACCCTCTGCGTATGCAGCGTAGAGCTGATCGCTCAGCTGTCTGTGATCCTCTCTTGTCAGACCTGGACCAATACCTTCTTTCATCAACCTGCTGAGCGATGGCAGAACGTTTATCGGCGGATATATGCCCTTTGCGTGCAGTTCTCTGCTCAGAACTATCTGCCCCTCCGTTATATATCCAGTCAGATCCGGAATTGGGTGAGTTATATCATCTGCAGGCATTGTCAGGATCGGGAACTGTGTTATTGTCCCTTTCCTTCCTCTAATTCTTCCGGCCCTTTCGTAAATAGTTGCTAGATCGGTATACATGTATCCTGGATATCCTCTTCTTCCTGGAACTTCCTCTCTTGCAGCGCTTATCTCTCTCAAAGCCTCGCAGTAGTTTGTCATGTCCGTTAGTATGACGAGTATATGGTAATCGTAAGTATAGGCAAGGAATTCTGCAGCAGTTAAGGCCATTCTCGGTGTTATCAGCCTTTCTATTGCCGGATCTTTTGCCAGATTTAGAAACACTACTGCCCTCTCTAGAGCTCCGGTTCTTTCGAACTCTCTCATGAACTGATAAGCCTCCTCGTAAGTTATACCCATTGCAGCGAACACTACTGCGAACTCTTCAGCTTGTCCGCGTACTTTTGCTTGCCTTGCAATCTGTAGGGCTATATCATTGTGAGGCAGACCGCTGCCGCTGAAAATCGGAAGCTTTTGACCCCTTACCAATGTGTTCATCCCGTCTATTGCTGAAATCCCTGTCTGGATGAACTCTCTTGGATATTTCCTTGCATACGGGTTTATTGCTGAACCAACTATGGGGATTCTCTCTTCTGGGATTATCGGTGGACCACCATCTATAGGCTCCCCTGAACCGCTTAAAATTCTCCCAAGAAGGTCCTTTGAACAGTTAAGTTTCACTATGTCTCCCGTAAAGCGCACGCTACAAGTCTTGTCCACTCCCCTTGTCCCCTCAAAGACCTGAACGACAACGATGTTCTTTGAGGTATCTAAAACCTGTCCTTTTCTTACTGAACCATCCGGGAGTGTTATCTGAACCAACTCCCCGTAGGCCACAGGTTTGGTTTTCTCAACGAAAACCAACGGTCCGGCAACTTGTGTTATGGTTCTATACTCCTCCATAACTCACACCCCCAAACTCGCCTTGATTTTTTCCATAGCCTTACTCATTGCAGTCTTGTAATCGGGCTCTAGTTTACTTTTCATGAACTCGACGAATCCCTCAACTTTCTCTATCTCGTCATAAGTCTTGCCCATCTCAAGCGCTTTGAAGAACCAGTCATTTAGAGTTCTTATTGCCTTCAGCATATCGTACTGCTTTTTGATGTCACAGTAGCTGTCTACTTCGTGATAAGCATGTTGCGCTAAGTAGAACTCCCTGATTATCCTTGCAACCAATAAAAGAACTCTCTGTGACTCTGGCAAAGCATCGCTACCAACGAGCATCACAATCTCCTGCAGAGTTGCTTCTTCTTGCAATACGCTCATAGCCCACGTTCTAAGCTCGTTCCAGTCGGGAGCGACGTTTTTCTCATACCACTCTGAAAGCGTTGCTGTGTAGAGGCTGTAACTAATCAGCCAGTTTATTGCTGGGAAGTGTCTTCTGCTTGCAAGTTTTGCATCTAGTCCCCAGAATGCTTTGACAATCCTGAGTGTGTTCTGGGTAACTGGCTCGCTGAAGTCGCCTCCGGGTGGAGAAACTGCACCGACAACACTTACACTCCCTATCTCTCCGCTGAGCGTTCTAACCCTCCCAGCTCTTTCATAGAATTCAGCAAGCCTTGAAGCTAGATATGCTGGATATCCTTCTTCTCCTGGCATCTCCTCAAGTCTTCCAGACAGCTCTCTCATTGCCTCTGCCCATCTGCTTGTTGAGTCAGCCTGAAGGGCAACGTCGTAGCCCATGTCTCTGAAGTACTCGGCAATCGTTATGCCGGTGTAAACACTTGCCTCCCTAGCTGCTACTGGCATATTCGATGTGTTCGCAACAAGTACAGTTCTGAGCATCAACGGCTTTCCAGTTCTTGGATCTATTAGTTCTGGAAATTCTTCGAGGACTTCTGTCATCTCGTTGCCACGTTCTCCGCATCCTATGTATACGACGATTTTCGCATCACTCCACTTCGCGAGCTGGTGTTGCATAACAGTCTTTCCGCTGCCGAAAGGTCCTGGAATTGCTGCAGTTCCGCCTTTAGCAATTGGGAAGAATGTGTCGAAGATCCTCTGTCCCGTTATTAATGGAACTACTGGCGGTAATTTCTCCAAGTAGGGCCTCGGAATCCTCACCGGCCACTTGTGGGCCATTTTCAATTCGGTTCCATCTTCGAGGACTGCTATTGTCTCATCTACTGTGAAATTCCCAGAATAGACTTCCTTGACTTTCCCTCCTTTAACATTTGGAGGGACAAGAATTCTGTGTTCAACGATTTCTGTTTCCTGCACTTTTCCGATGATCTGTCCGGCTTTTACTTCATCCCCTTTCTTTATCAATGGCTGGAAATCCCATTTCTTTTTCTTATCAATTCCTGGGGCATCAATCCCTCTGCTTATAAAGTCGCCACTTACCTCTTTGAGCACTGGCAGCGGTCTTTGCACACCATCGTAGATGTTTCCTATCAATCCTGGCCCTAAATCAACGCTGAGGGGCATTCCAGTATTTATAACTCTCTCTCCAGGTCTAAGGCCAGATGTATCCTCGTAGACCTGAATCAGGACCTTGTCTCCTGCAAGCCCTACTACTTCTCCCATCAGCCTCTCTTCTCCAACCCTACAAAGATCATACATCCTCGCTTTCAAACCTTCGGCAACAACAAGAGGTCCGGAAATTCTAAATATTTCACCAACACTTACTTCCATAGGTCAACACCTATTGCCTTTCTAATTTTCTCCCTAATCTCCTCAACACCCCCCGTTGCACCTAACGCTATAAATATCGGCTCAACTCTTTCCTCTATTTCCCTTTTCAGTACAACGGGGAGTTTTTTCAAGAATTCGGGTTTTATAGCAACAACACCAATATCTTTTCTCTTTAAAACATCCTGAACAGCCTTAACAATTTCTTCGTCACTCTTCACTTCGTATATGTCCGTTATTCCTGCCAGCATGAATCCCGTTACGAAATCCATGTCTCCTATTACAGCCATCTTCATAGAATCACCATCTGTCTCTCTATTTCTTCATTTGGCAATCCATACCACTTTCCCCAACCAAGTATTCGAAGGTCATCAACTTCAACTTTCTTCAGCACTATGTATTGAAGAACTGGCAGAATGCTCAGAGGATAGTTGCTAGCCCTTTTTGCAATTATTTCTATCCAAATTTTGTCAAACTCAATTTCAGTTCTTGCTAAATCGGAAATGCTTGAAACCTTCCAGAACCAAAAGCCTTCCATCGCCTTCACCATTTCATCAAAAGTCATAGTCGCCAGTTTTCTTGCCTCATCCTCTGTTAGTTCATATCCTCCCGGAATTATTCGGGCAATGATTTCCTCAGTTGTGGCGCCCTCGGCTTTAAGTCTGAGCAGGGTTTTAACGTTTTTAAGATCTATTTCCATTCGCACGAAGTTCATAAATATTCTGCTCTCAAAATCGCTTGCCTTTATCGAGAGTAGGGTCTTGTAGTAGGTCTTCCAAAGCTCATCCTCGACAACGTTCATAGGAGCGCTTCCAATTTTGGATAGAGCATCGTGATAGGGTGTCCTTTCGAGCTCTTTAACGATTTCACTTATATCCTTGTTTATCAATGTCCGGATGTAATCGGAACTAAATTCACCAGCCGGTACAAGCGTCTCTTCTATTACATCGTTGGGCAGGTTTGCATTTTTGCCCCTCAGGATGTTTATTATATTCCACACGTCCCATCTCCTCAGATACTGTCCAACCAGATTCTTTGCATCCCCGAAAGAAACGCTGTAGATCTTTCTGTACGTTTTGGCCAGATTTGTAAATAGAGCATAGTCCAGTAGCCTCGGACCCGTGTATTTATAGGCCATTTCGTCAATCTCTTTCTTGTATTCCGTCTCTTCAAGAAATCTCATTATTTCATCAAACCCCATGTTGAGCAACTTCCTGAAATCCTCTGGCTTTAGAAGTTTACTCTTCATCACCTTTGTCCTTGCTACGATGTACGCATATGCAGCCTTTGTCCTTGAAATCATATTTACATCACCCAAATAGGACCTTGGCAACTTCGTTGAGTTTCTTTTCGTACAGCTGGTTGAGAAGCTCGTCGAACGTTAGATTTATCCTCACCTCCCCGCTTAGATCCTCGAGGATAATACCCCCGAGGGCGGATATATGGCCAGCTATTTTAAGATGCATTTTAAGATCTTTTAAAACTTCTTTTACTATTTTTTCGTCTTCCTTTCTTACATAGAGGTTCATGTTGTCTTTGGCATTTTTCTCGATTAGCGTCTTAATTATCCCCTTCCTAGTCTTATCGTCCATCTCTGCTATCTTTTTCCTCAAGAGTTTGAACACTTCATCGGTGATCTCTTTCTGTTTCGCGAGTAGTGTTCTCTTCATTTCTAGGTTTAAGCTCGAAATTTCCTGTTTCCTTAGAGCTTCTCCCTCTTTTTCCGCCTCATCTTTAGCTTTTTTTAACAATGCTTCTGCATCGGCTTTTGCCTCATTAATAATCTTTTCAACTTCTTTCCTAGTCTCTTCCTCAATCCTTTTAACCTCCTCCTCACCTTTTAACTTGATTTCTTTAAGCACGGTATCGAGTGGCATTACATTCACCCGTATGCGAACATCAATATGAAGCTTATGACTAGACCGAAGATCACTATTGTTTCTGGGATAACCGTGAACAGCAGACCGATACCCAAGAAGCCTCTATCCTCAGCTATTGCTCCCACAGCAGCAGGACCGATACCACTT
>JAAOZI010000042.1 GCA_011605865.1 Archaeoglobales archaeon | reverse complement strand
TTAAGAAGCTGAAGAATAAAGAAAAGAGGATTGTTGAGCAGCAGCTTCACGCAATAGCGAATGAAATAATAGCCTATGCGAAGCAGTTTCCAAAGCCGATAATAGTGATGGAAGATCTCACTGGAATAAGGGATAACTTTGACAAATCCAAAGAGCTTAACAGAAGGTTTCACTCTCTACCCTTCAGAAAGCTTCAAACCTACATTGAATACAAGGCTCTGCTTGAAGGCATAGAAGTAAGGCATTTGCCTAAAAAGGAAGTCAGGAACACTTCAAAGACTTGCCACAGATGCGGGCATGTTGCCCAGATATGTGTAGGCAGAATCTACAAATGCCCGAAGTGTGGGATGGAATACGATAGGGATTTAAACGCATGCATAAACATAGCCCGCAGGTTAATGAGATCTGCGGGATGGGGGAGCTGTGAGCCCCCCGAACCGGCAGATGAGGCTGGAGGCGTAAAGCCCCAGCTAAACGCCGGAAGCTCCCGGCTTAGCCGTGGAGCAGCTCACTAGCATAAAATAAAAGAATTTGCGAGGTGGAGAGATGGGTTTCTTTGCAGGATTGAAGAAGAAACTCAGATTTCTTTATAGGCTCTTTCTTAGGAAGGATAAACTAAAGATTGGAATATACGGTCCACCCAATGCTGGAAAAACAACTTTAGCAAACAGAATTCTTCGAGATTGGGTAGGGGAGATAATAGGTACTCCAAGTGAAATTCCGCACGAGACAAGAAGAGTAAAGTTGAGAGAGGGTGTTAAGATTCAGGTGGATGGGAAAAGTATAACAATAGATGTTGTAGACACCCCAGGAATTGCTGCAAAAGTTGATTTTCACGACTTTTTGAAATACGGTCTTAGCGAGGAGGAAGCAAAAAGAAGGGCTAAGGAAGCAACTGAGGGCGTTATTGAAGCCATAAAATGGCTAGATGATTTAGACGGGATTTTGCTAGTAATGGATGCTACCGAGGATCCATATACTCAAGTAAATGTTACAATAGTTGGAAACATAGAAGCCAGAAAATTGCCTCTGATAATAGTTGCAAACAAGATAGACTTGCCAACAGCCTCACCAGCGAGAATAAAGGCAGCCTTTCCACAACATCAGGTAGTTCCAGTTTCTGCTCTGAAAGGGATAAACATAGATGCACTTTACAAGGCAATGGCAGAAAAGTTTGGGTGATGGTTATGGAAGTGAACTTAATCTCAAAAGAGAAACTTAGCAAAATGGGATCGATGGAGAAAATAAGAATGATTCTTGACAGTGTAAAAGAGGGGAAGATTGTCGTTCTCGAAACTGGCCTAACGCCAGAAGAGGAGGCAAAGCTTATAGAGGTCACGATGCTCGAAATAGATCACCAGAACTTCGTTGGAATTGAGCTCGAGAGTTATCCCCAGAAAGAGAAGTCTTTTCTTTCAAGAATTCTTGGCAAGAGACAGGGTAGAATGACAATAATAGGACCAGCAAACAAGCTGAAAACTTTGGAGAAAAGAGAAGATTTAATAAGAGCTCTGATAACCTGATATGCCCCACAAATGCACAAATTGTGGCAAGCTTTACGCTGATGGGGACATGCGATTACTCCAAGGATGCGAATGCGGAAATAATAAGTTTTTATATATCCCAAAGGAGAAAAAAGAAAAGACAGAAGTCGAGGAAATAAAGAAGGAACTAACAAGATTTGGTATAGAGAGTATAAGGATAATAGCTCCCGGACAATACGAGATAAACCTTGAAAAGCTATTCGAAAGAGAGGAGATAATAATCGCCCTTGAAGAAGACGGAAAATACGTCATACATTTACCTTCTTTGTTAAAAAAGAAACCTAAGGAATAATCTCTGTTGTGTTCAGGAATTTAGGATATTTTATTTCATATCTAAACTTCTCTAAAATTTCCTTATAGCTTAAAAGGGAATCCACGAGATTTTTAACTGTTTTGCAAACAAGTTTAAAGCCTTTCTCTCCCCAGAGTCTTTCCCTATTGAAAAAAAGGCATCTGCCCCCACAAAAGCTGAAATAATTACAGCTAGGACAAGGCTCAAGGATTTTGACTCTTTTTTTAATGCCATCCCAAATGGTGCCAACATTGTTCCATTCGAATTCTGGACAAATGGGACATGCAAGCATTCTACCATCAGTAGCTATAGCAAACGAATCAAAACCAGAAGAACATGGAACGTGTTTAAATCCCTCGAAAATTGCTGTTGCAACGCCCAAAAAAGGTACAATACCGTGAACTCTTCCCCTCACCAACTCAGCTATCCAGAATTTCACGAGTTTTCTTACCCCTTTATTGTAATTTTCAACCCATTTCTCGAAGTCTCTCCAAATTCCTTCATTACTCCAGACTGCATCTATTTGCCAGTGAACATGGGTAAACTTTTTTAATGAAAGAATACTCATCACATCCTCGTAGATATCAGTCTCTTGGCTTGCAGTCATTCTCGCAATTAATTCGCCCTTAAATCTCAATTTTCTCACGTTCTCGACAACTTTATCATAATTTCCTCTATAGAAATCGTGGATTTCCTTTCTACCGTCTAGGGATACAAGTATTGTAGAGAACTTGCTGAGAATATCATCATCAACTTTTTCTAGAAGCAGACCGTTTGTTTGGAGTATATAGTGCTTGGCTTTGATTTTATATACGATTTCTTTCATCCTTTCAATTTCTAGTAACGGTTCACCACCATAAAAGGCTATGGAAGTTGATTGGTCTTTTTCTAGAAATTTTGCTAGATCTTCAATTTTATATTGAATTTTATCTGGCATCAGATCATCTTCGAAGGCACCACAATACTTGCAATTTGAGTTACACTTGGTCGTGAGAATTAGAATATAAAGCATTTAAACCTCACCATTTTTACATATGCCAAGTTCTTTTATTGATTTCGAACTGAAAAACTAGCTAGGTTTGGCTCACTAAATTAGATCAAGAAGGACAGTCTCTCCATTTACAACCTGTTCCTCCTTTAGCGACAATTCTTTCACTATTTCACCGCTTTTGAGGGTGTAGGGGGTAATAGGTTTGACTTCGTAGCTTGAATTATGCGAGTAAGGTAGGATCACTTTATATTCCCCGTTTTCGACCTTAACTTTCTGATAATATTCGAATATTCTTCCCTGATTCGTTTTTATTTTTGCACTTACTTCCACGAACTCAGAGTTGGCCTTTCCTTTTACCACCGCACCTTTTACCCTTTCGAATATCTTAACATAACCAGTTGCATTCAGGTCAACAGGAAAGCCGAGTTCTCTCTGATAGAGTATTTGATAAGCGACCTTTATGAACATTTCATTTGCATAAAGACTTGGTGGAACCCCAAACCTTGCTCTTTGAATGGTCTCGTAGATTGCTATATCCAGCGGGCTCATTTGTCCAGTGTATGTCTGGTAAATCTTCCACTCGTCGCTAGGTTCACTCTCATAGACGAGCCTATAATGCTCCAATCCAGAACCGTCGAAGATATGAAATCTTGCCTCCATTGTTTCGTAATAAAGCTTGCTTGGAACTCTCGAGAGTCCGATACTACCTGGAGGAACATCGTTTCCAATGCCGAGCCTTCCTTGCTGTGTTAGGTATAACACACCGTCATAATACTTGTATGCTAGCGGCAAATCCCCTTCTGCCCATGTTGCCATTGCGTAGAACTTTCCAGTGGCCATTTCTATATCACTTACCACATATCTGACATTCAGAGAGTCAGCAATTTTTTCAGCATAACTTTCATTTCTTCCGACGAAAAAGGGAGCAGCTCCGGGAATATCGTCATAGAAATTTCCGATTCCCTGCTGGAATGGATTCGCTATTGCCATTCTTTTTCCGATTGCTAGAATCCAGTGCCCATAATCCCACCAGCTTATAACACCGTAAGTTTCAAATGGATAATTATACCTCTCGTTTGGATTCCCAGGAGCATAAATCTGGTAGTAGTAATTTTCGTAACCATTATCTGGTGTATTTTCTTTTAGCCAAACCATGGAATCGTACCACTGTTTATTTATAGCCCCAACACCGCGACTTTGTGCTTCCGCAAGAGAATAAGTCGGATACACAAGGATGAAAACCAGAAAGAGAGCCAAAATTACTCTTAAAATGCTGATTTTTCTCTCTCCTGAAATCAATCTGTATACATGCGCAAATTCTAAGATTTTATCAACTGCGAACCCAGCAAATGTTGCAGAAACAGCTGCAAAGTAGTATGCAAATCTATTCTGTCCGGCAAGTGCAATCAGCAACGCAATTGCCCAGAGAAGCATTGTAAATTCGCATAAATCTTTCCTCTTGTAAACTCTGAACATAAGATAAACGATTGCTGGGACTGCAAAGAAAAAGGTCATACCAAAGTGATAGTAAGCCGGTGCGAGTGTAAAGTCACCGTATTGGGTAAAGAAGGGTTGAACTTCTCCAACAGTTAGCATCCCACCCCTTGGCTGAAGATAGCCGGTTACAGTTCCAATTGTAATAGAGAACTGGGGAAAGAGAGTGGAAATAACAATTAAACCAACTACTGTGAGCAGGAGTAGTGAGTTCTCCTTTCCTATCTTAACGTACTTAGCTATTTTTTCAAATTTTGAATCAAATTGCCATAAAAATGCTGTTGCGATTGCATAGAAAATTAACATAGATAGCTGCATTGGTGAGTATAGGGCTGGACTGCTTGGTCCTTTAAAAGCAAATGGTAAGAAGATAATAGCTGAAACTACAAAATAAATGACTGTAAGCTTGTAAGTGCTTGGAGAAATTTTTATTCTAAATAAGAGCGCTAAAAATATTGCAGAAAGTATAAGCAGTCCAAATGTAAATCCGGCTGCCCAAGTGAGAATGTACATTCCAAAGCTCAATCCGCCGAGAACTGCAAAGGCTAATCCTTTTTTATTGAACTCCGACTTTGCTATTAAAGTGAAGAAAGCTAGAGATAGACACATCCAGAAAACTTCCCAAACATGATGATCGTTAAAGCTCAGCATGCTTCTGTGAAGAAACTGGCCAGGAATGATAGATATAAGAATTGCTGATACTATCGCCGCTCTTTTTCCAAATGTATTTCTTACTAGGAAGAATATCGCAAATATTGTTAGAATACCACCTATTGCAGGAATGAAAACAAGAACACTTCTCAGAGCTTCGCCGGAAGTTGAGTTGCTCAAGATTGCCAATATAGCACTGAAATAAACTAGGAAGGGACCAAAGTGAGTGTATGTGCCAAATGGATACTGGGTCATTGGATCAAACCAGATTCTTTCTGGAAAGTTCCGAATGCAATTTTCAATGAGCCTGTAGTAGTACCAAGGGTCGTTCTCGCTTAGTCTAACTGTAAACGTGAAGACACTATCCCAAGGATTGAGGATCCTTATTTTGACCGAGATTATCACCGAAATTAATAGTAAGAGAACATAGAGAGCTTCCCTAAAGCGACGCATACAAAGAGCATCTCGTGCAATTTATAAGGTTATGCTTAATCTGCGCTTCAGATAAATAATTTTGAATATTTTTCTTGATTTATCTTAACCAAAATAAATATTCATGAAAATAAGTTCAGATATATTTTAGATAGATTTTATTTTCTTAGTAATAATTAGTTGATTCAAAAACTTTATATACAAGCATGTAAATTTCAAAGTATGACAGAGAAAAAAGTACCAAACCGTTGGATATTTGTTGTTGCCGGGTGCATTATAAACATATGTTTGGGCACAGTGTATGCATGGAGCGTATTTAGGCCCCCCCTTCACAAACCGCCGTTTAATCTGAGCCCAGCGGAATCCGTTCTGCCTTTCAGCGTCTTTCTATTACTCTTTGGTATAACCTTTGCTTTTGCGGGCAGAATGGTTGGCAAAGTTGGACCAAGAAAACCAGCTTTGATTGGTGCTGTCTTGGTTGGAGTTGGATACATACTCTCGTATACTATAGCATTCGCTCCACAAGCAGCTTTGTGGATAACCGTGGTAACGTTTGGTTTAATTGCAGGTACCGGTTGCGGTTATGCATACAATCCGCCAATAGCTACAGTTGGTCGATGGTTTCCAGATAAGAGGGGTTTAGCAACTGGACTCACGGTTTTGGGCTTCGGACTTTCAGCTCTCATCACCGCGCCCCTTGTTGCTGCTTTAATAAGCCTTATTGGTTTGCCGAATACATTCCTAGTTTTGGGAATTGTATTTCTAATACTTCTGTTCCTTTTGGGTTCGTTGATGAGATTTCCGCCACCCGACTGGAAAGCTCCGCCCGTGCCTTCACTGGCAAAGAAGAGTTGGGTCTCCACAGTGGACTTCACCCCTAGCCAGATGGTTAGAACAAGTACTTTCTACTTTGCGTGGTTCATATTTCTCTTAGGAAGTGGAGCTGGATTGATGGTAATTGGATATGCAAAATTGATCGCCATGGACGTTACCAAGCTTACAGGCGAATTAGAATGGTTAGCTACACTGGCGGTTTCAGTATTGGCCATAGCAAATGCATTAGGAAGGCCGACTTTTGGAGCTATATGTGACAGAATCGGTCCTAAGTATACACTAATAATAATGTTAGTGATACAGCTAATATGCCTTGTAGGATTATTCCCCTATGCTACTTCGTTACCAGTTCTATATTTGGCAATTGTACTCTTCGGTGCAATGTTTGGAGCGTATCTGGGAGTCATGCCAACCCTAGTTGGATATTTCTTTGGTGGTAAAAACGTAGGTCCAAATTACGGACTATATCTTTCCGCTTACGGTGTAGGCGGCGTTGTATGCCCAATGCTGATGGCTACCATACTTGGTCCAAAACCTACTTATGAATCCTATGTCCAAGGATTTTATGCAACTGCTGTACTAATAGTAATAGGGCTAATACTAGCCATTCTGATGAAAGCACCAAAACCACCAGCCCAACCTGCTCAAGCTCAGACTTAATATTTTTATTTTTAATTTTGAAAATTTTTTTAACTAATTTTTGAACATATCGCAAGTAAGTTTAGTAATCAATAAAATACTACTAGTGAAAAACCTTTACCGAACTAGCTGAAGTGTCCGAGAGCTTTATTTACAACCGAAAACTTCACCAATTTATGGATAGAAAGGCTCATAAGGTGTGCATTTATATGTGTTCCGAGAGTGTCTCGAGGGAGGGGCAAATCTTAGGGATGCCAGTATTGAATCCCCGTATTTGTCATATGCCCTACCTCATAACCCGAGTCCTGAATAGGGGTAATTGGCCAAGAATGGCCAGGGACTAAATCCCGAAAACGGGGAGATGTAATCCCAAACCTCCCTGCTCTGGCAGCGACATTCACCCTTTAAGGCGGAGAAGAGGTCAGAAACTAAACTTTTATTTATCAGCATGCTATAAATTCTAATCTTTTCGCGTTCTGGTCTCGAGAGCTTTCTCTTACAGCAAAAAATTTTAAAAATGTTGCTGAGATATTACTTCATGGAGTTTGAAACGGAAATAATCGCAGAGAAACCTTCGGTTAAAAATCCAGTACTTATAACCAGTTTTCCAGGTATTGGACTGGTAGGAACAATAGCAACGGCATACTTCATAAATGAGCTGAAGTTGGAAAATCTCGGAATACTTGATTCGAAACTTCTGCCCCCTATTGCGTCGCTTTATGAAGGAGTCGTTCTACCCCCTATAAGGATCTACGAATCGAAAGAGCTTAACTTCTTGCTTATACATTCAGATATACCCATAATGCCTCAAATAGCATACGGAATAAGCAAGGTAATAGTAAAATGGGCGAGAGAGGTGGAGGCCAGAAGAGTCTACTCTTTAGCCGGAATTGCGACTTTCGAGGATAAGAAAAGAGTTTTTGGGGCTGTTACGCAAAAGGAGCTGATAAATGAAATCAAAGATCATGTGGAAATATTCAGAAGTGGCACCATCTCTGGAATCGCTGGGAGTATTTTAAACGAGTGTGTAGCAACTAAGTTTCCGGGCATAGCTTTATTAGGAGAGACACCCGGATTCAATCCAGATCCAAGAGCTGCTGCTAAAGTAATAGATGCGATGAACAAGATATTTGGCTGGAAAATAAGCATTGACAAACTATTGCAGGAGGAATATAAGGACAATTGAACTTAGGAGCGCCCATAACGTTGCAACTGCCCTCAAAGTCACCGCGGGAGATTGTGTTTTCCTGACCCATTCAAAGATCAGGGATCTTGAAAGGGGCGTAATTGGATTGATAGCTGAGGTGAAGGGAAAAGAAGTCGTTCATCAATCCATTTTCTATTCTTCCCCACATTACGTCGAGGAAAGTGAATTTGCAGTTGTTAGACTGAAATTAAATCCAAAAGGTGTCGGAAGGATAATACAATTGAAGACTGGAGACATCTTAGATGCGATAGAAGCAGAGGTGGTAGAAGTAACGCATTTCAGCGCTTGGTGAAATAATGCTAGAGAATTTCGAGGGGTGCATTCTTGGTCTCGCAATAGGTGACGCCTTGGGAATGCCTCTCGAAGGAATGAGCAGAGAGGAAATAAAGAGAAGATACGGGGAAGTTAGGGACTTTCTACCATCTCCCTATGGCGATTTAAAGGCCGGAGAATGGACAGATGATACAGAAATGACTCTCTTGTTAGCCGAATCGATAATAGAAACCTCTTATTTCGATCCGGAAAATTTTGCTGAAAAGCTGAAAAAATGGTTTTACCTCAGCAGGAGAATAGGTCCAACCTCAAGATTGGCGATAATGAGACTGTTAAGAGGAGCAAAATGGTACGAGTCGGGAATAGAGTCAGATACATGTGGATCGGCAATCAGGGTCGCACCTATAGGTCTTGTTTATAATTTTAACTTCAATCTTGTTGAAAGATACGCTGAAATTTCCTCCAGAGTGACGCATACAAGTCCTGCTGCGATTGCTTCAGCAATAGCAGTAGCGATAGCAGTTGCATGCAAAATCCTCGAGTTCAGCAACGAAGAAATGCTTTTAGAAGTAGTCGAGAGAGTAGAAGAATATGATAGCCTTTTAGCTGATAAAATAAACCTAGCATTCGAAATGAAAGACAGAGATCTAGATTATGCGGTCGAAAAACTGGGAAATACGATTTCAGCACTCGACGTTGTTCCAATGGCTTTTTATTGCGTCTTTTCTGAGACAGATTTTGAAAAGGCCGTTCTAAAAGCCATCAATGCTGGTGGAGATACAGATTCAATTGGAGCTATATGCGGAGCGATAAAAGGTGTAGAAGGTATTTCCAGTAGATTTCTGGAAAAACTGAAAGATGTGGAGTGTTTAAAAGACACGGCAAGGAGACTTTACGATCTGCACGTGAGTATAGCAAAGATAATCTAGCAGAACAAAACTAGAACATGGTCAGAATAGGTATATTCGGATCCCATTCTGCAAAAGAGATAGGTGCTTCCGCCAAAGCTTGGGGATTTGAAACCGTAATAGTGGTACAAAAAGGGAGAGACAAGCTTTACACGAAATACAATAGACATTTATACGATCATGTGATCGTACTTAACTCGTTCAAGGAAATTTTAAACGAAGAAGTCCAACAAAAGCTGTTAGATCTAGATGTTATCTTCATTCCGAACAGAAGCTTTGCTGTATACGTTGGCTATGACGGGATTGAAAAGAAGTTCGAAGTTCCAATTTATGGAAACAGATTTCTTCTCAAAGCTGAAGAGAGGAACATAGAAAGAAACCAGTATTATCTGCTGGAAAGAGCCGGTATAAGAATTCCAAAAGAATTCAAGTCACCTGAAGAAATAGATAGACTCTGCATCGTCAAAGTTCAGCAGGCAAAAAACCCACTAGAAAGGGCATTCTTTTATGCTGTTTCGCCTGAAGACTATTATAGACAAGCAGAAAGGCTAATAAGGGACGGGGTGATAACAGAAGAAGGATTGAAAAACGCAAGAATTGAAGAATTTGTTCTTGGAGCGAGATTTAATGCGAATTTCCACTGTTACGCTTTGAAAGACATTTTTGGTGACTTTGATTTCGTCGGCTTTAGCGATCGAAGGCAGGTAAATCTCCAAGGCTTCTTAAATCTTCCAGCAAGAGAGCAGTTGAAGATAGACGTTCCAATAAAAAACGAAGAGATCGGTCATTTCGGAGTTACAATGAGAGAGAGCAAGCAAGAGGTAGTCTACGATTATGCCGAGAAACTAATAAGGGTATGTGAAAAGGAGTATCCTCCAGGAATAATAGGAATGTTTGGCTTGCAGGGAGCTATGGCTTACTCGCCAAACGAAGAACTGGAGTTCGTTGTCTTTGACGTATCTTTCAGAGTACCTGGAGATCCAGCAATCGGCCCCACTTCTCCAGAAATGAGGATCCTCTCAATAAAGCATCGCATTCGAATAGAAGACCCTCTGGATTTAACGATGATGGAAATAAAAAAAGCAGAAGAGCTGGGAAGACTAGAGGAAATAACAACTTAGGCCCTAAGAAGGTCTAACCCATCTTCTGTTAACTTTAGCTTTCCCCCCTCTTCTTTCACGAATCCCTCTCTAATTAACCAGTCAAGGTTGAATTTTAACTGAAATTCGGTTAAATTTAACTCCTTTTTCAGTTCCTCTAAAGTCTTTCCTTGCGTTCCAATTGCTGCTACTATATCTCTTCTTATGGGACTCATCGAAGCCTTGAAAAGCTTTTCATGATGTTCCTTATCCCTTACCCTTTCAGACATGATTTTAAGATAACGAAGATGGTATTAACGTTTTCGCGGAATTTTTAATTTTTCAAATCCGCAAATTAAAGTTGGTTAAAAGACAACTCTATTTCTCTATTCTTAGGTGAATACTCGAAACTTTTACAGTCTCTGGTTCTTCTATCTTCAGAATTTCTTCCAAACTTTCTTTGTCTAAGTCCAATATCAACTGAACTATATTCGCAACCGCAATTCTGAACTGTTCGTAGTATATTCTTTTGTTTTTCTTTAGATATTCGACTAGAGGACATACTTCTTCTTTTTTGATATAGATCTCCAAAACTTCTCCCTTTAGATCAAAAGTAAATGGTCCCGCAACGCATGTTTCTGGTTTGTAGTTGTGAATCCTGCACTTTCCATTCTCAAAGAAGATGCAGAATCCATCTGCTTTTGTTTTTGGATGCGCATATTTTCCAAATGCTATTTCTTCTGTTTTAACACCGTTTTTCAACAGAATCTCAATCCTTTTTCTAGAAAGAGGGGGGTTTGCATCTTTGCAGCATTTTCCACCGCATTTGAAGCATATCTCGGAGAAATCAGTCATTTAAACACCTCATTTTTTTCAGTACACCTCGAAAGAAGATCACAGATTTTAATTATTTCTTCTCTCGAAAATTCCTTGATTTTTCCTATAATTTTTTCCCCTAAACTTCCTTCTTCGATTCTATCTTTAATAATTCTTAAATATTTTCTCTCTTCTTTTTCAGCGCTTTTTTCGGCTTTTTTTAGAAGTTCTCTCAATTCTGATTTCATTTCTCTTGTTCCGTGAATCATAGCGCTGTCCAATCTTTTTTTCAACTCTTGGTCGTCTATTTCATTTAAATCTGATCTCAAGAGAGAGATTACAAGGGAGGCCAAAGCGACATCGCTTTTTATGCATTCCTGCTCATCCATCGCTTTTATTTCCAAACAATTCCTTGTAAATCTAAAAATTACTCCCCTCGAGTTTACCCACTCCCTGCAAAGAACTTCAGCGTTTACTTTTTTCAATTCGCTGTATATTCTTCCAAGAATTTCTCTTTTGTACTCTTCAATACTGTTAATCTTTTCTGGAATCACGTCGTTGCATATCAATGGAATTTTAATTTGATTTGTTCTATAAAAATAGATTCTTGAACCCACATAAAACGGCTTTCCCTCGCAAATGGGTGATGAAGAAGAAATTGCGACAAGATATGGGATCAGAATCCTAAGCTTGTTGTGAATTTCTATGGCTTCTTTTTCATTTTTATATGGCAGGTTAAGCTGGAAGCTCTGTATGTTCACCCATCCATGCTGTTTTATGTTGAATATCCTATCATAGGCTTCGTAGATCTTTCTGTCTCTGTGATCCCATACCTTTGCTTCTTCCGGTTTAAGCAAGGGGTGCATTCCAAGACCCAGAAGTCTGTACCCATCCAGATAACTCATCAGCTCCAAAACTCCCTCTTGCATTTTTTCTTCAAACTCTTCTAAACTGTAATATGGTCTCTCCGGTTTTAGCTCTATCACATGTTTTTGCAATTCCTTCCCAACTACAACCCCGCATTCGAGCTTAGCTTCGTTGGCAATTCTACCTCTTATTTTCTTTATTATATGATCTGAGATCGGCAAAGGTACGAAGTTTTCGTCATTTATTGAAAACTCGTGCTCAGGGCCTATCATTCGACCAAAGCCAAGATTATCTTTTCATATATGTCTCTATCCTTGGCATCTTCCAATCCATGCATTATTGTCGGGTTATCGTTTACTTCAATTACCAAGAATTCTTTTCCGTACTGTTTCGCGTCAATACCATATAAGCCATCACCGACACTTTTAGCAGCCTTCAGGGCTACTTTTTTAAGTTTTTTAGGTAAATTATCCTTGCTCACAGCTCTCACTTCTCCCCAAACAACTTTGTTATCAACAATATCACGAATTCTCCATCCACCCTTTGGAAGCAAATACTTGCAGGCATAAATTATTTCATCCCTTAACACACCGATTCTCCAGTCAAAGCTTGATGGAATAAACTCCTGAAGCAGGATAGCTTTGTTTCTTCTCAAAAATCTCTTTATAATTGCTAAAAGTTCTTGGAAATTGTTCGCTTTTTCAACGTAAAGCGAAAATCTTGAATTTGGAGCTTTAACTACAATCGGAAACCCTATTTCTTTCACGATCATTCCAAGATCTCCGAAGTTCCCGTAAAATGGGAAAGTTCTTGGAATAGGAACTTCGTTCTTTTTGAGTCTATGATAGAGGGCAACTTTGTCCGAACAGATTCTGATGCTCTCCGAATCATCTATCACCCTTTTTCCTCTTTCCTCCGCAATTCTTGAAACTACATAGGATGTGAATAAAGGATCCGTAATCGCCCTAATAAATACAGAGTCGAACTCGTCAATTTTATTTACTATATCTTTTCCCATGACTTCAAAACTATGCCCCATGCTCTCTGCTGTTGCTTCAAATATTTTCAGGGCCTCAACTTCTTCCTTATACTTAAAATTATAGGTTTCTACGAAGCACCCAATTTTCATAAGCTTCAATTGCAAATTCCACGTCTATTTCTTCTTTACTAAGAGGCATAAAATAGAACGGCCTTAGCTTTCCGTCAAGGCGCTCAACAAATATTTTTCCCAGGGGAACTCCAAAAAGTTCGAAAATTTTTCTGGCAATAGTGTTCTCCTCTTCATCGCCGTCTCTAGCCTTCGAGATGTGTAATACTATTTCCTCAATTTTCCCTTTAATTTTTACATGCACAACTGGGTAATGGTAGTCCATACTAAGACTTTTGAAAAACTTGTAGTATTGAGATTCAGTCCTTGCAATCTTCATCGAGTTCTTTGAGAACGGATTCAGTGGAAGCATAACAACTCCCTCTGGTCTTGGTCTGGGGATAACTTCAAAATCTGGGACCTCTAACCCGGCCTTTTTTATCCTTTCTATGAATAGTGGGGCTCTGTAAATGTCCAAAGCGTTTTTCACAGACGGGATAACGGGGCAATTGTTTTCTTCAGCGTGAAGAGAGACGTAATAACCCTTTGTGTGAAACCTATAATCTCCGAGAAGATTTAAAACTGTGTCTTTGAATTTATTTTTTTTCAAAAATAGGTCCGGAGGTTCTAAACTACTGTCCTCCCCCTCCTCCGCTACTATTATCATATCGGTTCTTTTGTTATTTTGCGACTATATATGCTTTTCCGAGATCTTTCTCTTGGAACACATATACTTTCAAACTTGAGATCTATTCTTAACAAGGCTTTTCAGCGTTGAAAAGTTTAAGGCTATTAGGCCAAAGATTATATTTGTATGGTATGTGATAAACCTCCAGATTGCAATTAATGAACCAAGAAGGCTACTCGGGACGAAATTAGAATAAAGATAAGCCATTGTTGCCTCAACTATTCCGCTGCTACCAGGAGTTATCGGAAGAAGCGAGACTATCACTATAATCAGCTGGGAAGTGTATGAAAGTAAGAATTCCGGATCGCTTTTCATTGAGATGAGAATTAAAGACGGGATTGTGAATCCAATGCTCCACATGAAGGCAGTTAAAGAGAAGAGGTGAAGTAGTTTAATGGGATTCGAAATTAGCTGGAGGGTTCCCGCTCTAAAATTCCTAAGCTCTCCTTCTATTTTCACTTCTATGTTTTTCTTTCGTATTATCTTGGCCAAGACTTTTGAGAATCGTTTTATGTTTTCTTCTTTTTTTAGAATCAAGTAGAGAATGTATACAAAAATAAAGAGCAGTAAAATAAAAATCATGGCAATTTCAAATCCCAAAGCCGTTGAAAACTCTGTTAATGCTAAAAAGATAAGTAAGGCTATTGCAAAGAAAATAGAATCAAGTACCCTCTCTGTTAAAACTATCAGAGTACTTGAACCTAACGGTACTCCATTATCCGAGATCATTTTTATTCTTAGCGGTTCTCCGCCAGCTGAAGAAGGGGTAATTGCCGCTAGAAACATGCTGGAAAGTGTAGTTCGCAGAGAAAAGAGATATGAAATTCTATAACCCATATAAAGAGAGATTCTTCTTAGTCTAATGGCCCAAAAAATCCAGAAAAAAACTTGGAATAGAAATGCTAGAATCAAGTATAAGGGGTTCAGTTGTCTGAGAGTCTCCCAAGTAACGTTTGTCTCTGTAAGCTTGAAAATAACATATGTTGTAAGTACACTGATCGCTATTCCTAAAAAAGCGCTCTTCCATCTCATGCTAAACCCTGCCAGATGCTATTACCACGAGTTTTTTCCAGAATTTGTAAGGACCCATTTCAACAAAGTCTATATCTCTCAATCCTGCCTTTTTGAACCATTCAATGCACTGTTCGGTTGAAGGAAAGAGCATTATTTTCTCTGCAAACTTTCTTACGATTGGGTTATCTGGTCTTCTTGGAGCCAAAACCACTACTTTTCCACCTTTTTTTGTAACCCTTGCCATTTCTTCGATGCCTTTAGCTGGGTTTGGCCAGTATTCTATACTCCCAGCAGAAATTGTGGAATCAAAGGTTCTATCTCTGAACGGTAAATTTTCTGCATCTCCGATGATGAAATTTGCTTTCAATCTTTTTCTTGCCTTCTCTATCTGTTCCGGAGTTATATCCACACAAAATATTCTTTCTTCTGAAACTAATTTTGCTATTTCTTCAGTTGTATAACCGGTGCCCGAACCGACTTCCAAAACTAGGCTATTCTCATCTATTTCCGCCATCTCGACCACCTTCTTTCGCATTTCTTTTGAATAAAAAACTGGATTTATGTAGTCGTATATTAGTGAGAAGTATCTGTAAAAGTTCCTAGCTCTCTTTTTATCATCAAGAAGAGGCATCCTTCTTTAGAATTTCTTCCAAAGGAACCTTACCGTGCTTCACAATTTTCATGTTTACCTGAACTATGTCTTTCGAGATGACTCTTCCGCGCACAATCTTCCTTTTTCTTAATCCCCTCTCTTTTGGTTTGAAACCTACACCTCCTGACAGAAGTATTTTCTTTCTAACGGCTCCAGGGATGTCGGGTCTCATCGGAAAGCCATCCTTGTCGGAACCTCCGGTGATCTGCAGTTCGTAGTCTGGGGGTAGATCGACAATAGTCCCGCTCACTGTATCGCCTATTTGCTTCCCAATTAATCTGTTTGCATTTGCTCCAGTTATAGTCTTCTGATACGCTTTTCCTGTTTTTGGATCCGAGATTACCACTCTGAACTCCATGCAGATGCCTTTTTCGAAATGTTTATAAGCATTGCTACTGAATGGTACTATGGTGATGATTGAAAAAATGCTGTTTCCAACAGATTTCTCTGGTTACAGCCTGATTATAACTGAGTTTCTTGAAGACCTGAAAAAGGCAGGCGTAAAAGAGATAGGAATTTTATTCGTTGTAAATACAGAAAAATTGAGCACAGTTGCTGGCGGTTTTGAGCCGATGAAGTACGTGGAAATTGAAGAAAGAAGAGCCGATGAAGAAATGCTAAAACTTGTTGAGAAAATTGAGAACTTCGGACTGAAGACAAGAGTCATAAAACCTTATCCTTCCGGCGATCCAGTGAAAGAGATCATAAAAGCTTCAAAAAACTACGACTTTATAGCAATTGGTGCAAGGGGGAGAGGATTACTGAAAGAGATATTGCTTGGAAGCGTATCCGAGGGAGTAGTCAGAAAGTCAGAGATTCCGGTTTTTGTTTTTAAGTCTAGGACCGAAATTTCAGAATTTGGAGTCAAATGCTATAAACCCTGCGAGTTTCTTTTTAGCAAAATATTGGTCGCTTACGATTTCTCAGCCTATTCTCGCAAAGCTTTGAAATATGCCAGCGAAATAGCCAAAAGGACTGGAGGAGAAATAATCTTGCTTCATGTCTATGAGGAGGAGGAGAAAAAAGATTTAAGAACAATAGCCGACGAATTAAGAACCGAGAAAATAAAAGTGACGGAAATAGAAGCTTATGGTTCACCAGCAAAGGTAATACTCTCAAAACAGACCGAAATGGGTGCAACTACGATATTCATAGGTTCGAGAGGGTTAAGCCTTTCAAAAGCCATAGCAATGGGGAGCGTTTCGGATCCAGTAGTTAGAATGAGCGAAGTTCCAGTTTTCGTTTCGAAGGGAGTTTTATGAAGCTTAGGGGGAGGGCTTGGAAATTTGGGGATAATATTTCCACAGATCACATAGTTCCCGGTAGATATTATCATCTAAGGAGCAACATGCCAGAACTTTCGAAACACATAATGGAAGATGCAGATCCAGATTTCATGAAAAAATTCAAGATCGGAGATTTCATAGTGGCAGGTAAGAACTTCGGGATGGGGAGTAGCAGAGAGCATGCACCTCTTGCCCTGAAAATTGCAGGTGTGGGTGCTGTTATAGCAAAATCCTTTGCGAGGATTTTCTACAGAAACGCTATAAACGTTGGACTGCCTCTTTTGATTGCAGATACTGATAGAATAGAAAATGGAGAAGAGATTGAAGTTGAACCCGAAAAAGGCCTTATACTTACGGAAAAAGGAATTATAGAGGCAAAACCATTGCCAAGTTTCATGTTATCCATCCTAACCGAAGGGGGACTCGTGAACTACATTAAGAAGTATGGAGATCTGAATTTTTAAATTCCTAAAATTAAAAACTTAGAACTCGATTGAATTTTTAAATTCAAAAATAAAAATATCAATATGGATTCCCTTCAAGAAGACTTTTTATAACCGAAAACTTCGCCCTTCGGGGCGGAGATGAGAGAAGCTTGAATGGATAGAGCGTTTAAAAATTGCAAATGCAGCATGTTGCCCAGTTAAAGGCATCATCAACATAAGCCCGAGGCATAGGATGGAGGAGCTCGG